>JAXDGY010000109.1:0-9008 GCA_034664785.1 Solirubrobacteraceae bacterium | reverse complement strand
CGCCGCGATGATCACGTACATCACGGCCTTGTTGAAGTCGAGCGGACCGGGGAGGTTGATCCACGTGATCAACCGGAACTCCTCCTGCGGCTTGAACTCCGCGTTGTCGCGACGGGTGAACCCGAAGATCGCGACCAGGGCAACGATCGAGAACAGGTAGAACCCGGCGATGCCGAGCAGGACCTTGCGGCTGTTGCTCATGGGTTGGAGGGCTTCCTTCGCTGCGGGCGGGTTGCGATGCCGGTGATGAGGTAGGTCGTGAACGCGGCGGCGATGAGGATCGCGGCCGTCAGGCCATCCTCGCGCGCCCCCGCCAGGCCCACGACGAGGATGGTAAGGCCCAGCGCCCAAGCGCGTCCCAAGCCCGTGAACAGGGTCAGGCCGGCCACCGTCTTCGGGTTGTCCGAGGCCGCGGCGCGGCGCTCGACGGCGAGGGCGGCGACGCGCGTCGCGATCCACGCCGCCGCGCCGACGAGGTACCCGAGCGCCGGCAGCCCGGTGAGCAGCACGAAGGGCGCCGCGGCGACCACGACGATGACGTCGAGGTACCGGACGGCGGCGAGCGGGTCAGAGGTCACGGAAGCGTGTGAAGACACCGAAGGTCCCGGCGACGAGGCCGACGAACAGCCCGAGGATGAGCCCCAGCGCGGTGACACCGGCCAGCGCGCCGGCGCCGAGCCCGATGAGGCCGCAGGCGACGAGGCTGCCGACGATCATCATCCCCGCGATGGCGCCGCGCATCGGCGGCTTCTTCGGGGGTGTGCTCATCGGCGGCATCGTGATCGCGGGGCTCGGGCATGGCGGGGGGTGGCGGGGCGTGCGGCAGCCTATAGACGCGAACGCCCGCGCGGGCGCGCGGGCTCTCGGGTCTCGGGACAGGACCCGCCCCGGGCTGACCGCCGTCCACCCTAGCAAGGATCGGCGGAGCTTGTAACACCCTTGTGACAGTCGGCGCGAGGACGCGTGCGAGCCCGCACGCGCCCGGCGGCGCGCGGTGGTGAGCTGCGACAGCGGGTCGCGCTGCGCCGGCTAACCGGCGAGGACGACGCGGCCCTGCGCGCCGCGCGCGAGCACGGTCCGCAGGGCGTCGACGCAGGCGGGGTCGAACTGGGTGCCTGCGTGCCGCTCGAGCTCGGCCATCGCTGCCTCTGGCGGCAGCGCGCGGCGGTAGGAGCGGTCGCTGGTCATCGCGTCGTAGGCGTCGGCCACGAGCAGGATGCGCGAGGCCGCCGGGATGTCGTCGCCGCGCAGGCCGTCCGGGTACCCGTCTCCATCGATGCGCTCGTGCGAGTGGCGGATCCACGGCCCGATCTCGTCCAGGCCCTCGACGCGCGCGACGATCTCGGCGCCCACCACCGGATGCCTGGCGATCTCCTCCCACTCCGCTGTGGTCAGCGGGGCGGGCTTGCGCAGGATCGTCTCCGGGACGCGGACCTTGCCCACGTCGTGGAGCATCGCCGCCAGGCGCAGGCGGTCGATCGCCGGCGTCTCCCACCCCAGCTCGCGGGCGATCGCCGCCGCGTGCTCCGCGACCGCCTCGGAGTGCTCGTGCTGGACGGCCATCCGCTCGTCCACCGCCGCCGCCAGCGCGGCGGCCCAGCTCAGCTCGCGGCGCGCCTGGGTGGCGGGGACGCCGCGCCCGTGCTTGCGCGCGTAGAGGTCGGCGTCCGCGACGCGGTGTAGGTCGTCCTGGTCGATGCCGTCGGCCGGGAACGAGGCGGCGCCGACGCTCGCCGGGGCGCGCTCGGCCAGGGAGGCCCCCACGCGCTCGACCGCGACGGACGCCTCCGTGCCGACGAGCAGCAGCGCGAACTCGTCGCCGCCGAGGCGGGCGACCATGTCCTCCGCGCGCAGATCGGCCCGCAGCCGCTCCACGACCCAGCACAGGAGCCGATCGCCGGCGGCGTGGCCGTGCTTGTCGTTGACGGCCTTGAAGTGGTCGAGGTCCACGAGCACGAGCGCGAGGCCGGTGCCCTCGCGGCGCGCGCGGGAGAGCTCGGCGGCGAAGCGCTCCTCGAAGCCGCGGCGGTTCAGGCAGCCCGTGAGCGGATCGGTGCGCGAGGCGCGGTCGAGCTGGCGGCGGTGCTCGTCGTGGTTGCGGCTCTGCCAGGCGCAGATCCAGGCGGCGTTGACGATCGCCGCGGCGAACAGGAAGACGTGCTCGCCGGACGGGTGGTCGGTGAGCGCGGCGACGAGCAGGAACGCCCCGAGGTCCACCGCCCCGATGATCACCATCGACGGGAGCGGATAGGACAGCGCCGCGTAGGTCAGCGGCAGAAAGAAGAGGACGACCAGCGGACTGCCCGACCCGCCGTCGAGTGACGCGGAGACCGAGATGATCGCGAGGAGGCTCCCGCTCCAGGCCAGGAAGAACGGCTCGCACCAGCGGCCGCGCAGGATCCGCTGCATCGGCAGCCACGCGATGACGATCGACGAGACGATCGTGGTGCCGACGAGGACCGCGAGCACGACGCGATGCGGTCGGTCCGCCGTGAGCGCGAAGTAGATGAGGCAGTTGACGGACACGAGCAGGCTCGGCCACACCCCGGTCTTGAGCGTGCCGAGCCGGAAGGTGAGCGCGAACGGATCCCGCGGATGGTCGCCGCTGTGGTCCACACCCGCGTGATCGGCCGCGCCCCCCGCGGCCTGTAGCGGCGTGGTCAGTCCAGCGCCACGAGCTCGAAGCCCACGTCGCCCCCGCTCACGCGCGCGAGGCCCATGGTGTGGCGGGGTTGGCGGCGCCGGTCGGTCGGGCTGCCGGGGTTGAAGATCTGGAAGGCGGCGCCGGCGTCGTGCTCGTGCAGGGGGATGTGCGAATGGCCGAAGACGACCGCGTCGCAGTCGCCGAGGCGGCGCTGCAGGCGGGCCAGGCGACCGGCTGCCGGCCCGGCGTCGTGGACCACGCCGAGGCGGACCTCCCCCACGTCGACCCGCAGCTCGGCCGGCAGCGCCTCGCGCAGCGCGGGCTCGTCGACGTTGCCGTGGACGGCGTGGACGGGCGGGCCCAGGCGCCGGAGCTCGTCGAGGACCGCGACGGTCGCGATGTCGCCGGCGTGCACGATGAGGTCCGCGCCGCGCAGGAGCTCCACGCAGCGCTCCGGCAGCGCGCGGGAGCCGCGCGGGAGGTGGGTGTCCGAGATGACGGCGACCGTCGTCATCCCGGACGCCTACCCGAGTGCCACGGCGAGCGCCGCCTGCCGCCGGGCGGCGGTCACCCGGCGGACCTCGCCCTGCAGGACCGCGAAGGCCGGCCGCGGCCGGCCGGCCGGCGTCAGCAGCGCCGAATCCCAGAGGTCGGCGGGGCCGGCGCGGTCCCAGTGGTACAGGTAGACCCGCGAGATCCGCGGGCTCAGCGGCACCAGGCGGTCGAAGAGCCAGCGGACGGCGAGCGCTGCGTGGCTCGGCGACTCCTGGAAGCGCACCTTGCCCGTCGTCTTCCGGTACACCACGCCGCCGGTCTCCGTGAACCAGACCTGCCCGCGGGTGGCGGCCAGCAGCTCCCGCGTCCCGGAGGTCCGGAAGCGGTTGGCGTCGATGTAGTTGTGCAGCCCCCAGTAGCGCGGCTCGACGCGTGCGGCGCGGCGGAAGGCCCGCACCCAGCTGGTCATGTTCGGCATGTCGAGCACCTCGGCCGCCAGGACGGTGCACCGCGGGCACGCGCGGCGCATCGCGTCGAAGTAGCGGGCCGCCAGCGCGGGCTTGTGGCAGAGCGGCTCGCCGCAGTGGTTGGGCTCGTTCCACGCCGCCCACTCGCGCGCGCCCGGGTAGCGCGCGCGCAGCCGCAGGAACTGCGTGCGCAGCTGCTGCGGCGTGGGGAGGCTGCGGCGCTTCCCGGGCCGGCGCGAGTGCCCGAAGGTGAGCAGGGGCTGGACGTGCGCGAGGGTGGCCGCGGCCATCCACGCGTCGAGCTCCTGGCGCTGCCAGCCCACGGTCAGGACGTCCCACGGGATGACCAGGCGCGCGTGGGTCAGCCCGAGGGCCGTGAAGCGCGGGTCGGAGAACATCGCGGGCTTCTGGTCGGCGATCCCGATGTCCAGGTGCGCGAGGGCCGCCGCGGCGCCCCCCGGGGAGGGCACGGACGACGGGACCGCGCGCGCCGATGCCGCGGCGGGCAGGACGAGCAGGCCGGCGAGGACGCCGAGCGTGAGGCGACGTCGACGGCTCACGACTCCGCGAGGACGGTGTCCTCGTCCGAGTAGGGCGGCGCGCAGCAGCACAGCAGGCGCAGCGGCTCCTGTCCCGTGTTCGTGAGCTGATGCACGGCGCCGGGCGGGATGACGACGCAGTCGCCCGTGAGGACGTCGCGCTCCTCGTCGCCGACGCGCATCCGGCCGGTGCCGGCGGTGATCAGGTAGAGCTCCTCGGTGCGCACGTGGTGGTGCGCGGTGGTGGCGCCTCCGGGCCAGATCGTGGCCTCCGCGAGGCTCTGCGCGCGGGCCGGGGTCCACGCCGGACCGGCCAGCTCGCGGATCGTCGAGCCGTCCTTGGTGGTGAACGGCTCGCGGCCGTCGAGATTGGCGACGTGCATCGCCAGGCACGGTACCGGCCGCCCCGGGACGGTGTCCCGAGGCGGCCGTCCGCTGGAGCCTTCGACGGGCTCCCTAGGCCACTGCGCGGCGGGCCGACTCGCGGTCCAGCCGCCCGGCCGCCCTGGCAAGGGCCGACGCGACGCGCCCACGGAGGGGCCGGCGCGGCGGAGGGTGCCTGAGATCGGGCGGTCCGGAGGCCGCCCGCGACCGGTTCCCCGGTCGGACTGCGGCGGCCTGGTGCAGGTGGATGAGGCTGTGCATTGGTGCTGGTCCCCTTCGGATCGGCGGGTCGGATTGCGCGCGACACCGCCGAGAGGACTCGGACCACGGATGGAGACCGGGTCCTGCGGGCGGTGACGCCCGCGACCCGGTGGATGGATGACCTAGGACGCGAGCGAGGAGCGCGAGGCGCTGCGAACGGCGGCACGCCGGCCGGCCATGAAGCCGGTGGCAGTCGTCGTGCAGATGTGCTTTGCGAGGTTCCTCATGAGCGTCTCTCCTCCACTTGGAGGGGTCGGGACGGAACGTACCAGGGGCCTGACAGGGCGGCAAGTCGGGTTAACCGCACCCCGGTCCCCGGCCGGGCCTCGGCTACGCTCCAGGCCGTGTCCACCTCCGACGCCGAGCCCCAGCCGACCGTCAAGCGGGCCCAGATCCAGGCCTCCGTGCTGGCGGCGACGGAGGCCCTGCTCGAGGAGGGCGTGGCGTTCGCCGACCTCAACATCGAACGGATCGCGCGCCGGGCGGGCATCTCGCGCACCGCCTTCTACTTCTACTTCCGCGACAAGCGCGAGCTGCTCATGCGCCTGACCGAGGACGTCACCGGGCTGCTCTACGCGCAGGCCGAGCAGTGGTACTCGGGCGAGGGCGACCCGGCGGACGAGGTCCGGGGCGCGCTGACGAGCGTCGCGCAGCTCTACGACGCGCACTTCCCGCTGCTGCGGGCGATCGTCGAGGTGTCGACCTACGACGAGGAGGTCGCCGTGTTCTGGCGCGGGCTGCTCGGTCGCTTCGTCGACGCCACCCAGCGCCGGATGGAGCACGAGCAGCGCGCGGGCAACGCCCCGGCCTCGATCCCGGCACGCGCCACCGCGTTCGCGCTGGTGTGGATGACCGAGCGCACGTTCTACCAGCAGGTCGTCCAGGACCGCCCGATCAGCCAGGACGAGCTGGCCGAGGGCCTCGCCGGCGTCTGGACCCGCGCGATCTACGGCGGGGGCTGACGCCCGGCCTCAGGGCTTGACGATCGGGAACTCGCCCGTCTCCCCGGCGACCGCGTCGAACTCGCCCGTCTCGAAGTCGCGCTCGACGTCGCGGTCGACCTCGTCGGGGCTTGCGTCGGGCCGCGCCCGGCGGACCCGCATCGCGTCCAGCCGCCGGAACTTCAGGATCTCGAGCACGTAGACGAGGTAGAAGCTCCCGGCGAGGACGACCAGGCCGACGGCGGCCATCACCGCCGTCCACCCGGCATGGAAGTGCCCGTGGTTGTCGGAGTAGGGCACGAAGCGCAGGCTCACGGCGAACGCACCCAGCGAGACGGTCCACGCATAGAGGTACAGCACCGTGCGGCGCTGGCTGAAGCCGATGCGGCTGAAGCGGTGGTGGAAGTGGTTGGCGTCGGCCCGATAGACCGGCCGGCCGTACTTCATCCGCTTCAGCACGACGAAGGTGGTGTCCAGGAACGGCACGGCCAGCACCACGAGCGGGAACATGAGCGCCAGGACGGCCTGCGTCTTCACTGCGCCCTCCACCGCGATGCACCCCAGCAGCAACCCCAGCAGCAGCGACCCCGCGTCCCCCATGAAGACGCTCGCCGGGTAGAAGTTGTGGATCAGGAAGCCCAGGGCCGCGCCGGCGGTCACCGCCGCCAGGATCCCCGCGTGCGCGCGATCCAGGTCGAAGGCGATGACGCAGAAGACGGCGGCGGCGATCGCGCACACCCCGGCGGCCAGGCCGTCGATCCCGTCGGAGAAGTTCACGACGTTCATCACCGCGACGAGGCCGAGCACGGTCAGCGGCTCGCCGAGCCCGCCGAAGTTCACCGCGCCCAGGAAGGGCAGGGTGATGTTGTGGACCTCGACCCCGGCGTGGACGGGGATGATCGCGGCCGCGAGCTCGCCGGCCAGCTTCACCGCGGGGTGCAGGTCGAAGCGGTCGTCCAGCGCCCCGACGATGGTGATCACCACCGCGCCGAGCAGGATGCCGTGGACGCGGTGCGACGTGAGGTCGGTCGGGTTCAGGAAGATCAGCGACGCGACCAGGACCGCGGCCAGCATGGCCAGCCCGCCGAGCAGCGGCGTCTCGCGCTTGGCGAGCCCACGGTCGCGCGGCCGGTCGACGGCCCCGACCGCGCGGGCCAGGCGCCCCGTGAGCGGCGTGAGCACCGCGGCGACCGCGAACGCGGCGACGAAGGCATAGATCGCGTCGCGCTCGGACATCAGCCCGTGAGACTAGACACGCAGGCGGGCGGCGGCGCGCGGGCGGGACCGCCCGCCCGGCGCCGGACCGGGGCTCACACCCCGGCGGTCGCCGCGCCGCCGAGGTGCTGGTAGAGCGGGTGGCGCTCCGCGATCGCCGTCACGCGCTCGGCGAGCTCCGCGCGCGCGCCGTCGAAGGCGGGGGTCAGCGCGGTGGCGATGATCCCGCCGACCTCGCCGAGCTCCTCGGCCGACAGGCCGCGCGTGGCCAGCGCGCTGGCGCCGACGCGCAGGCCGCTCGTGACCATCGGCGGGCGCGGGTCGAAGGGCACCGCGTTGCGGTTGACCGTGATGCCGATGTCGTGCAGCCGGTCCTCGGCCTGCTGCCCGTCGAGCTCTGACTCGCGCAGGTCGACGAGCACGAGGTGGACGTCCGTCCCGCCGGTGAGGACGTTGACGCCGTGCGCCGGTCCGGCGCCGGTCAGCAGCGCCTCGGCGATGGCCTTTGCGCCGGCGACCGTGCGGCGCTGGCGCTCGGCGAACGTCTCGGTCGCCGCGATCTTCAGCGCGACGGCCTTGCCGGCGATCACGTGCTCCAGCGGGCCTCCCTGCTGGCCGGGGAACACCGCGGAGTCGATCTTCTTGGCGAACTCCTCGCGGGCGAGGATCATGCCGCCGCGCGCGCCGCCGAGCGTCTTGTGGATCGTGGTCGTGACCACGTCGGCGTGGGGCACGGGGTTCGGGTGCTCGCCGCCCGCCACCAGGCCGGCGAAGTGGGCCATGTCGACCATCAGCAGCGCGCCGACCTCGTCGGCGATCGCCCGGAAGCGCGGGAAGTCGAGCTGCCGCGAGTAGGCCGACCAGCCGGCGAGCAGCAGCTTGGGCCGCGTCTCCTTGGCGATCCGCTCGACCTCGTCCATGTCGATCAGCGAGCTCTCGCGGTCGACCTCGTAGGCCACGATGTCGTACAGCCGCCCGGAGGCGTTGAGCTTCATGCCGTGGGTGAGGTGGCCGCCGTGGGCGAGCGACAGGCCCATGATGCGATCGCCGGGCTGCAGGAGCGCGTGGTACACGGCGATGTTGGCCTGGGCGCCCGCGTGCGGCTGGGCGTTGACGTGCTCGGCCCCGAACAGCGCCTTGGCGCGGTCGATGGCCATCTGCTCGGCCATGTCCACGAACTCGCAGCCGCCGTAGTAGCGGCGCCCGGGGTAGCCCTCGGCGTACTTGTTGGTCAGGACGCTGCCCTGCGCGTCCAGGACGGCCTGCGGGACGAAGTTCTCGCTCGCGATCATCTCCAGCGTGCGCTGCTGGCGGTCGAGCTCGAGGCGCAGCACCTCCGCGATCTCCGGGTCGACCTCGGCGATCGGGCGGTTGAAGTAGTCGGGGGCCAGGTCGGACACGCGGCAGCTCCTTCGTCAGCGGAGGGGATGTGTGCCCAGGCGCGCGGCGTGCTCCGTCGTCGCTCCCCGGTGGTCGATTCCACCCTGTGGCGCCAGTCGCGACATCGCCGACGGTAGCACTTCAGGCGGATTCCAAGGCGTCGATCTGATCCACCCTGCGGGCGTGCCGCCCGCCCTCGAAGTCCGTCCGCAGGAACGCGGCGACGATCGCGTCGGCGGTGTCGGCGGCCAGGCGCGCGCCGGACAGCGTGACGACGTTGGCGTCGTTGTGGCGGCGCGACATCTCGGCCTCCGCCGCGTCGTGGGCGTTGACCGCCCGGACCCCCCGCACCTTGTTGGCCACGATCGCCACGCCGTTGCCCGACCCGCACGCGAGGATCCCGACGTCGGCGTCCCCGGCGGCGACGAGCGACGCCGCCTCGCGGGCGTACTCGGGGTAGTCGACCGAGCTCGGCGATCTCGTGCCGACGTCGAGGATGCGATGGCCGGCCGCGGCGAGCCTCGCCTTGACGTGCTCCTTGAGGTGGTAGCCCGCGTGATCGGATCCGATGGCGATGTTCACTCGCTGCTCGCTTGAGGCGAAGGGGGAACCGGCCCCGGGGCGGGGCCGGCGGACCATCCCGCGAAACCTACCCGCTCACGGCGCGCGGTCTCACGCCAGG
>JAXDGY010000108.1:0-5738 GCA_034664785.1 Solirubrobacteraceae bacterium | reverse complement strand
GGTAACTCACCTCGCGGCCGTCGAGGCGCAACGCGGTGGCGCCCGAGCGGCGCCTCGCGGAACTGGTGAGCAGGGTCGCGAGGTTCACCGCGCGCCGCCGCCGCTGCCCTGCCGGTCTCCCCTCCCGCAGTCCATGGAGCGACGCTAGAGCCACAGCCGCGGCTCAGGCTTGTGGCCGCGCCACGAACTTCGCCGGGCAACGTTGGTGCGCCGGGACAGACCGGCCGACTGCGTTTTGAGAGCGTTGCCCGAGGGCACCCAGAACGTCGGGATGGGAGGCGCGACGACGGGCCCGGCAGTGACCGCAGCGACCGCGGTGACGGCGGAGCGCGGGCGCATCCTGCACGCGCTGCTCAAGGACGTGGAGGCGCTGGCCGACGTCTCCGTCGGGGCGATCCGCGCGGAGATCCCGGCGTACGAGGCATGCGACGAGCGCTTCCTACAGGACGTCCACGACCAGGTCGTCCGTCACTACCGGGCCAACCTGGTCTCGTTCCTCGAGGACCGCGACGTGACCGTGGAGGACATCGCCTTCACGCGTGCCGCAGCGTCACGCCGTGCCCGGATCGGCTTCGCGCTGGAGGACTACCTCGGCGCTTACCGCGTGGGGCAGCAGGTGCTGTGGGACGCCGTGGTGGCGTGCGCCGGCGACTCCCCGCTCGGGCATGAGGCGGCACTGACGCTCGCGACACCGGTCATGCGCTACGCGGACTTCGCCAGCACCTTCGCCGCCCGCGCGTACGTCGACTTCCAGCAGTACGTCGTCGCCGACGCGGACCGCGAGCGACGCGACCTGCTCGAGCACCTCCTCGGCGGCGAGCTGCCGCAGCAGGGCCCGCTGCTCAGCGCCGCCCAGGGCTTCGGGATCGGCCCCGAGACGCGCATGGTCGTGGTCGCCGCGGTGCCCGTGGAGCCGGAGGACGCATCCGGCGCCCCGCACGCGGCGAGCGCCGCCATCGCCGGCTGCGGCCTCGGCGGGCGGCAGACGCTCGTGGTCGTGCGCCAGAGCGAGATCGTCGCGGTGCCAGTCCTGTGCCCCGGGACGGACGAGGCCGCGGTCTGCGACCGGCTCGAGCAGCTCGGCGAGCAGCTGCGCCGCGAGCGTCTCCCGCTCACGATGGGCATCAGCACCGTCGCCGACGGCGTGTCCGAGCTGCCGCGGGCCTACGGTGAGGCGCGCGAGGCGCTGAGCTGCCTGGCCGTCGGCGACGAGGGCGGCCTCGCGGCGCTGCCCCGGCTGCGGCCATTCGAGTACCTGGCGATGCGCGCCGACGCGACCGCGCGGCGGCTCGTCGACCCGCAGCTCCGCGCGTTCCTCGACGACGACCGCGACCGCGGCGGCGTGCTCACCTCGACGCTGCGGACGTTCGCCGCGTCCGACCTCAACCTGCGGGTCGCCGCCGAGGCGCTGCAGGTCCACCAGAACACCGCCCAGTACCGGCTCAACCGCATCGAGGAGCGCACCGCGCGCAACCCCCGGCGCATCGCCGACCTGGTCGACCTGCTCGTCGCCATCGAGCTCGACCGCTGCGACTGCCCGGCGCCCGGCGCCTAGGCCCGCCGGCCCGCGCCCGTGACGTCCACGCCCGCGCCGACCTGCCACGATCGCGTCATGGACCGCACCGTGCTCTGGCGCGCCGCCGCGCTGCAGGCCGTCTCCGTCGCCGTGCTCGCCGTCATCCTCGGCACGGCGCTGCCGAAGTCCTTCTTCGAGGACTGGGGCTGGCTCGCCGGGCCGGGCGCCTGGGCGGCGTGCGCGCTGCTCGTCGCCGCGGTCCTCCGCCTGCCGCCGGGCGCGACGCTGATCGGCGCCGGACTGGCCGGGATCCCGAGCCTCGTCGCCGTCCTGGCGGGCGTCCACTGGGCCGGGGCTCCGCTCGGCGTCCTGCTCTTCGGGCTGTGGTGCGGGCGACTGGCCGTCCGCGGCGCCCGGCTGACGGCTGAGACGGTCTGACCATGGACCTCGGCCTGCGAGATCGCGTCGTCCTCGTCACCGGGGCCTCGAAGGGGATCGGCGCCGGGATCGCGGCCGCGCTCGCGGCGGAGGGCGCCCGCGTGGCGATCTCCTCCCGCTCCCGCGAGCGCATCGACGAGACGGCGCAGCGCATCGGGGCGACGGGCTTCGTGTGGGACAGCTCCGACGTCGACGGCGCGCCGGGGCTCCTGGATGCCGTCGAGGCCGCGCTCGGGCCCGTCGACGTCCTGGTCTGCAACACCGGAGGCCCGCCGTCCGGCCCGGACGCCCTCGCGTTCCCGGTGTCCGAGTGGGAGGCCGCGCACCGCAGCCTCGTTCTCGCGCCGATGGCGCTCGTCGAGTCGGCGGTCCCGGGGATGCGCGAGCGCCGCTGGGGACGCGTCCTCAACGTGGTCTCGACGACGGCGCGCGAGCCCTCCCCCGTCCTGATGCTGTCCAACTCCCACCGTGCGGCGATGCTCGCCGCGTTCAAGACGATCGCCCGGCAGGTCGCCGCCGACGGCGTGACGGTCAACTCCGTCCTGCCGGGGCGGATCGACACCGACCGCCTGGCCCAGCTCGCGGGGTCCTCGGAGGCGGCGCGCGCGGCGGCCGAGCAGGAGGTGCCGGCCGGGCGCCTCGGGACCGTCGAGGAGTTCGCGGCAGCCGCGGCGTTCCTGTGCTCCGCGCCGGCCAGCTACGTCACCGGCACCGCCCTGCCGGTCGACGGCGGCCTGCTGCGCGGCATCTGAAAGGTGCAACGCCCGACGCCCTCGGGGAGCGAGGACGCCGGGCATTGCGGGGCGGGAGGGTGACCGGCGCAAGGCCGGTCTATGTGACGTCAACGATCAGGTCGACGTTGGAGTCGAGTGTCCGCCCTGAACCTCAAGCCGTCCTCAGGATTGGATGAGGAAAGCTTCAACGCGCCCGGCCCCGGCACCGCGCGGCTACGATGGCTGCGCCCCGCGCCCCCATGGTCTAGCGGTCAGGACGCCTCCCTTTCAAGGAGGAGATCGCGGGTTCGAGTCCCGCTGGGGGTACTTGGAGAGGCTGCGCCAGCGACCGCATCGTCTGACGATCGGCGGAACGGACCGGCAGCTCGACGCGTGCGTGGCTTTCGTGTCGGCTGTCGCGTTGCAACACCGTGTTGAGAATTTTTGCGCCGACGACGGTGGCACTGATGGTGTTCGCCGCGTCCGCGGACGCCGCCCCGAGAACGACCCTCCCGTCGCTGCTGGCACGCGCATCCGTCCCCGGGACGGGCACGATCCACGCCAAGCGGGTGGCGCTCGGCCTTCTGAGTCCGCCGAGCTTCCGTGTCATCCGCCGCTCGTCGGCGTCCAGCGTGACGCTCGGATGGCCCGCTGCCCGCCCGTGCGCCGTGACGACGTTGCGCTTGTCGATCCTGCCGACGGCAACCGACGCCGATGCCGCGACCCGTGCCCTCGTCCCGGTCGCCGATCAGCAGGGCACCGCTGCGCGCTTGGGGACGCTCACCACCGCCGGTACGCGGCCCTCATATGTCGGGGCATGGCGCGCAAGGTCCGACATCGTCGAGGGTCGCAGCCTGCGCGTGCGGGCCGTCGCCGCCACGCCACTTCTGACGCGGTACGGACAATCGGTCGGCGGGCTCCTGCAACTTCGCCTGGATGGCCACACTGTCGCCGGCCAGAACCGTTGCAGCGGTCCGAACGTCTTTCAGCTCGGTCCGAACCTCATCCAGACCATCATCACCGCCGCGTAGACCGGCGGCTACGGGCTCCCCCCTTCCCCGACGCGGCCCACGCGGAGGGATCGCTGGTGACACCAGGCGACCGGAGCGATTAAACCCCACAACAGCACGCGCCCCTCGCGCACTCACCACCCCATGTTCAGCAGGTCTCACTCTGGCCCGCTTCGCGCACCCGTGCCCGGAACCGCACCACTTGCCCAGCCACGTCGTTCAAGGGATGTGAGGTTGGCCAACGACCGCCGGCTCTCGCGTGTCGCCCTGCTCAGTCTGGGGGCGGTTTGCGTCGCTCTGGCCGCAGGTCCGGCTCACGCCGCTGAGAGCGTCGTTGACCAACCGGTCCAGGACGTCGTCCTGGCCGCTCACGGGCGAGCGGTTGCCTACAGCGCCTTCGACGCGACGACAGGGCTGTTTCGGCTGCGGATCAAGGTCGGCTCCAGCGCCCCGCGTGATGTGCCGGTGCCCCCGCGCTCGGTGCCGTTTGACGCCAGCGTGGCTCGCGCCTACGTGCCCGGCAAGGGCCATGCGGATGTGCTGGTGTACTCGCGCTGCCGCCGGGAGCCCGACACGGCGGGTGGGATCGCGCCGGAGCGCGACTGGACCACGTCCCGCGGCTGCACGTTGCGGATGACGCCGTTCGACGGACCCGAGCAGCTGATTACCGGCGCCGGCGCCGGGGTCCTGCCGTCGGTCGCCGGCACCACCCTGGCCTACGCCCGCTTCTCAGCCCAACGCGCGCCGCAGGTCATCGTTCGCCGCCTGAACCGCACCGCCGCCCCGCTGCGGACCTTCGGCGGACCATCGCTCGCCGGTCACGCCCAAGGCCCTGCCGCGATCGCGGTCTTCGCCAACCACGTCGCCGTCACCTGGCGCTACGACCACGGCAACGAGGGCCAGAACAGCCGCCTGTTGGTCGTGGACGTCAAGACCGGCCGCCGGATGACGGTGCGTGAGGTCAACGGCGGCGCACTCACCGGCCATGCCATCGTCGGCGCCTCATGGCTGAGCGATCAGTCCCTGCAGTGGGGGGAGATCTGCGCCGGGGACCCCGGCGGCTGCCCCGGCCACTCGCGCTACGGCCGCTGGGCGCCCGGCCACAAGTACCGACTCGCGGCTGCTCCCACGGACATGCGGGCGTACGCGACCACGGCGACCGCGACCTGGACCCTGCGCGGCTGCGCGTCCCCGCCCGCGTTCTCACCCAACGAGCCCGGGGCACGCTGCGACCTGGTCGAGCAATCCCCGGCCCCGCTGGTACCCGTCGGCACCTGAGGACCGCGATGCATTGACCACCGTGGTCGTGTGAGATCGGCCGATCCGGACCGTGCTGGGTAGTCGCGGTTCGCTCATCGCCGCCCTCAACGAGCAGCGGCAGCGGGTCGCCCAGCGTGGTCGGCGACGTCACCGAGCTGGATGACGCCCGCGCGGTTGCGTGCGTGATGACGCAAGGGATACGGTCGCGCGCATGGAGCACGCCGCCGGTGGGACGTTGATGAGGTGGTTGCCGAGCCCTCGCTGGCTGTTGCTCGCCTACGTCGTGGCCGACGCCGCGACCTACGCCTTCGCCGCGCTGCCGGGTGGCGTGCCGTGGACCGGGGGTCAGCTGTTCTGGATCCTCATCGACCTGTGGCTGGTGAGCCTGATGCTCCGCGGGTCCTACGCCGCCCTCGGATGGTCGCTCGCGCTCGCCATCGGCGTGGTCGCGACGGCGATCGCCGGCGAGATCTTCCTGCCTCCGCAGCCGGCGTTGGCCGCCTTCGTCGCGCTCGGCGCGGCCCAGATCGCGCCGTTGGCGGCCCTGTACGTGACCGGTCTGCCGGAGCGGCGCCGCCCACAGTGGCCGACGGCCCGGCGGCGCGCGGTCAACTGGCTCGTGGCGCTGGCGCTGTTCGCCCCTGTGCCCTGGTCGCAGAGCACCGTGGACGCCCGCGGGTGCGTGGGCCACCAGCAGGGCGTGGCACCGGCCCCGCTGACCATCCTGCACGCCGCCGGCGGCGGCACCCCCGGCTTCTCCTACACCTCACGCGGCAGCTTCCGCTGCACTTGAGCGCCCGG
>JAXDGY010000107.1:0-7644 GCA_034664785.1 Solirubrobacteraceae bacterium | reverse complement strand
GGAAGCGGGCGCCGAACAGCGCGCTCGAGCCGAGCTCCTTGACGACGGCCTCCTCGACCTCGTCCGGGTCGATCAGCACGAGCTCGGCGCCCGGCGGCTCATCGGCGTCGGGCAGGTGGACGATGATGCCGTCGTCGGACCAGATCGCGTCGGACTCCAGCCCGAACTGCTCCCGGATGCGAGCGCTCAGCGCGAGGCCCCAGGCGGCGTGCACTCGGCCGCCGTAGGGCGAGAGGATGCACAGCCGCCAGTCACCGATCTCGTCGCGGAAGCGCTCGATGACGATCGTACGGTCGCTCGGGACGACGCGCGTGGCGTCCTGCTGCTCGCGCAGGAAGGCGAGCAGGTTGGTGGCGGCGCGCGGGTCGAGGTCGTAGTCGCGCTCGAGGACCTCGGCGGGCTGGTCCACCGCCCAGCGCGCGAAGGCGCCGATCTCGCGGCCGAGCTCCTTCGGGCGCCCGACGCTGTCGCCGCGCCAGAAGGGCACCGCGCCCGGGACGCCGGGCGCCGGGGTCACGATGACCCGGTCGCGCCCGATCTCCTCGATGCGCCACGACGACGCGCCGAGCAGGAACGTCTGGCCGGGGCGGGCCTCGTAGACCATCTCCTCGTCGAGCTCGCCGACCCGCCGGCCGTCGGGCAGGACGACCGCGAACAGGCCGCGGTCCGGGATCGTCCCCGCGTTGGCGACGGCGAGCTGACGCGAGCCCTTGCGGGCGCGGATCGTCCCGCCGACGCGGTCCCAGACGATGCGCGCGCGCAGGTCCCCGAACTCCTGGCTGGGGTAGCGCCCGTCGAGCATGTCCAAGACGTTCTCGAGCAGCTCGCGCGAGAGCTCCGCGTAGGAGTGCGTCCGCGTGATGAGGGCGTGCAGGTCGTCGACGGGGACGGTGCCGCCGTCCTCGCCCGTCGCTTCCGCCGACGCCGCGATGGCGACGATCTGCTGGGCGAGGACGTCGAGGGCGTTCTTGGGGACGACGGTCGGCTCGATGCGACCCTCGTGCATGAGTCGCGCGACGACGGCGCACTCGAGCAGGTCGGCGCGGAACTTCGGGAAGATGCGGCCCTTGGAGGTGTCCCCGACGTTGTGGCCCGCGCGCCCGATGCGCTGCAGGCCGCGGGCGACGGACTTCGGGGACTCGACCTGCAGGACGAGGTCGACGGCGCCCATGTCGATGCCGAGCTCCAGCGAGGACGTCGCCACGAGGCAGGGCAGCTCGCCCGCCTTGAGCTGCTCCTCGACCACCGTGCGCTCCTCGCGCGCCAGCGACCCGTGATGGGCGCGGGCGATCGGCTCCTCCGCCAGCTCGTTGAGCCGCAGCGCCAGGCGCTCGGCCCCGCGGCGGTTGTTCACGAAGATGATCGTCGAGCGGTGCTCGCGGACGAGCTTGAGCAGCTCCGGGTAGATGGCCGGCCAGATCGACTTGCGCGTGGACTCTCCGCCGACGAGCGGGTCGAGCGGGTCGAGGTCGCCCGTCGACTGCTCGGGCTCGACCATCGACTCCACCGGGACGTGGATCTTCACGTCCATCGGCTTGCGCACGCCGGCGTCCACGAGGCGGCACTGCCGGCGCGGGCCGACCATGTAGCGGCCGACCTCCTCGAGCGGGTTCTGCGTCGCGCTCAGGCCGATGCGCTGTACCTCGTGCCCCGCCTGCTGCAGCGCGCTGAGCCGCTCGAGCGTGAGCGCCATGTGGCTGCCGCGCTTGGTGCCCGCCACCGCATGGATCTCGTCGAGGATGACCGCCTCGACGCCGCGCAGCACCTCGCGGGCCTGCGAGGTCAGCATGAGGTACAGCGACTCGGGCGTCGTGATGAGGATGTCCGGGGGCGTCCGGCGCATCGCCATCCGCTCCTTCTGCGGCGTGTCCCCGGTGCGGATGCCGACGGTGAGGTCGGAGCCGATCCCGCGCAGCGGCGCGCGCAGGTTGCGATCGACGTCGTAGGCCAGGGCCTTCAGCGGCGAGACGTAGACCAGCCGGGTGTGGTCGGCGGGTGCGCGCGACAGGCGGTCCAGGCCCCACAGGAACGCGGCCAGGGTCTTGCCGCTGCCCGTGGGGGCGGCGATGAGCACGTGCTCGCCGGTGGCGATCGCGGGCCAGGCCTGCGCCTGGACGGGCGTGGGCTGCTCGAAGGCGTTCGTGAACCAGTCGCGGACGCGGGGGGTGAAGGCTGACAGCGGCACTCATCTGAGGGTACCTCCGCCGGGTGGCCCTCAGATCACCTGCGCCGACAGGGCTAGGCGGCGTCGGAGAGGCCGTCCTCGCGCGCGTCCAGCGCCGTGAAGAAGGCGCTGAGCACGGCGGGGTCGAACTGCGTTCCGGCGCAGCGCTGCAGCTCGGCGCGCGCCGCCGCGTCGCCGAGCGCCCGGCGGTACGGACGATCGGCCGTCATCGCCTCGTACGCGTCGGCGACCGCGAGCACGCGCGCCTCCAGCGTGATCTGCGTTGCGGGCAGGCCGCGCGGGTAGCCGCGGCCGTCGAGACGCTCGTGGTGGGAGAGGACCCACTCCGAGACGTCGTCCAGGCCGGCGTGCGCGGTGATCTGCGCGCCGAGCTCGGCGTGGCGGCGCATCTCCTCCCACTCCGGCTCGGTCAGCGAGCCGGGCTTGCGGAGGATCGCGTCGGCGACGCCGATCTTGCCGATGTCGTGCAGCGCGCCGGCGACGCGCAGGCGCTCGATCCGCTCCTGGCCGAGACCGAGCGCGCGGCCGGTCAGCTCGGCGTACTGCGCGACCGTCCGGGAGTGCGAGGCGGTCCCGCCGTCGCGCAGGTCGAGGGCCTCGGCCAGCAGCAGGACGGCGGAGAGCTGCTCGGTGCGCTTGCCCCGGCGCCGCTGCGGGATGCTCGGCATCGACGGGTCGTAGGGGACGGTCCGATCGCGGCCCAGGCGCTTGGCCATGTAGAGCGCGCGGTCGGCCGCCATCAGCAGCGCCCGGGCGCTGCGCAGGTCACCTGCGGCGGTCGTGGCGATGCCGACCGAGAGCGTGACCCCGGGCGCGAGCTCCTGCAGCTCGACGCGGCTGGCGCGGCGCAGGCGCTCGGCGCAGGCGAAGGCCTCCGGGCCATCGGCGCCGGGCAGGACGACGCAGAACTCCTCGCCGCCGAGGCGGACGGGGTGGCCGGCGGAACCGCTGTGCTCGCGCAGCAGCGCGCCGAAGCGCTCCAGCACCCGGTCGCCCATGTCGTGGCCGAGGTCGTCGTTGACGGCCTTGAAGCGGTCGAGGTCGCAGATCAGGACGGCGACGTCGCCGCGCTCGCGCGCCTCGTCGATGCGGAGGGACAGGTCGCGGCGGTTGAACACGCCCGTCAGCGGGTCGTGCTCGGCGAGGTAGCGCAGCGCCTGCACGCGGCGGTCCGACGCGATGGCGCTGGCGGCCTGGTCGGCGAAGAGGCGCAGGAGCTGGAGGTGCTCGGGGGTCGGGAGGAGCCGGTCCTCGGGGTCGTCCACCCACAGCATGCCCGCCATCTCGCCGTTCTCGTCGGCGAGGGGGAGCACGAGCCAGTGCCCGCGCCAGGCCCGCGGGCCGTGACCGTTGCGACGGGAGGGCACGAGGACCTGGTCGGACGGCACCAGCGTCCGCGCGGTGTCCTGGTCGACCAGGACGCAGCCGTCGCGCCCCAGGTGCTCGTCGAGCAGGGGCTTGAGCGCGCGCACGCTCAGCGTGGCGTCGAGCGCACCGCGGTCCTCGCCGAAGCCGCGGGCGGCGGTCGGGCGCAGCGCGTCGCGGTCGTCCTCGTCGGCGCGCAGGAACACCGCGACCTTCTCGAAGCCGAGGCCGCGCTGGACGGAGCTGCACAGGCGCTCGAGGAGGTCCGCAAGCGGCCGGTCCGGGCCGAGGTCGGCCGACGTCTTGAGCAGGTCGTTGAGCGCCGCGCGGTGACGCTCGGCCAGCAGCGTGGCCTGCGTGTGGGAGATCGCCAGCGCGGCGTGCCCGGCGAGCGCCACGAGCGTCTGCAGCTCCTCGTCCTTGGGGCGGCGCCCGGTGACGGGCTCGTCCACCGAGAGGGTCCCGACCATGCCGCCGGTGTCGTCGAGCAGCGGGACGATGAGGCAGTCCTCGGGATGCCAGGCGTCCGGGTCGTCGCTCACGTCGATCGCAGGCGTGTAGGCGATGTCGCCCTCGTCCCAGTCCGCGAGCTCGTGGGGGAGGAAGTAGGCGCCGCAGCGCTCGAACTTCTCCTGGAACATCCACTCCCAGCCCGACCACGGCCGCACGATGCCGAGCAGCGCGTCGCGCGCCTCCTCGCTGCCCGCGACGAAGACGCACTCGAAGTCGTCCCAGGCCGGCCGGTACAGGTTCACGACGACGGTGCGATAGCCCATCGAGTCCGAGATCGCGCGCGTGACGGCGCGGAGCACGGCGCCGAGGTCCTGACCCCGCGAGAGGCCGGACAGCTCGAGCAGCGCGTGCAGCCGGCGCACCGTGGCCGGCTCGGCGTGCTCGACGCCCACGAGAGCATCGGGCGGGAGACTGGGCATGCCCCACAGTGGTCGGCCCGTGGGGGACGATGCTTGAGCGACGGAGAACGTGCTCAGCGAGGGGCGCGCGTGCGCCGGCGCCCGCCGTCGGCGACGCTGCGCGCGTGGAGCAGGACGGCGTCGAGCATCGCGGGCGTCAGCTTTCCGGTGAACGTGTTCTGCTGGCTGGGGTGGAAGCAGCCGAGCAGCGGCCACGGCTCCGCCTCCCAGAGCACGTCGTGGCCGAAGCGCGGACGGGGCCGCGGCAGCGGGGCGCCGGCCGCCGCGCGCAGGCGCAGCGCCGCGTCCCACGCGAACGCGCCGAGGCAGACGACCACGCGCACGTCGGGCAGGTGGGCGAGCTCGGCCACCGACCACGGCAGGCAGGTGTCGCGTTCCTCGGGGGTCGGCCGGTTGGCGGGCGGCGCGCAGCGGACCGCTGCGGTGATCCACGCATCGCGGAGCGCCAGCCCGTCGCCGGCGTGGAGGGAGGTCGGCTGGTTGGCGAAGCCCGTGCGGTGCAGGGCGGCGAAGAGGAAGTCGCCCGAGCGGTCGCCGGTGAACACCCGCCCGGTCCGGTTGGCCCCGTGGGCGGCGGGCGCCAGGCCGAGGACGAGCACCCGCGCCGCCGGGTCGCCGAAGCCCGGGATCGGGCGCCCCCAGTACTCCTCGCCGGCGAAGGCGGCGCGCTTGACCTCCGCGACCTCCTCACGCCAGGCGACCAGCCGCGGGCAGCGCCGGCAGCGGGTGACCTCGGCCTCGAGCTCGGCGAGCGTGGGGGACATCGACGCGGCGGCGCGGCGGCGCTCAGACGCCGCCGAGGCCGTTGTCGCGCGCCTGCGTGAGCATGCCGAAGAACATCCGCAGCAACGTGGGCTCCACGTCGCGGATGTCCTGGGGCCGCCCCGTCCGCAGCTGCCGCGAGGCGACCTCGACGATCGCGCCGATCACGGTGAACGCGTCCTCGGGGGCAGCGAACGCGGGCGCGCCGAAGCGGGGCGCCATGAGCGCGTTGTCGCGATGCAGGGCGTCGGCGAAGGCCTGGAGGATCGCGTCGCGGCGCTCCTGGGCCCGTGGGCCCGCCCCGATGATCTCGACGAGCACGGTCTGGGCCGCGGTCGGCCAGTCGACGAGCGTCGTGAGGAACGCGCGCAGGCTGCGGCGCACCCAGTCCTCATAGCTCGTGGCGTCGTCGCGCTCGCCCGCCGCGCGCGCCATCGCCAGCACGACCTCGGTGGCGCCCTCGTCGAACAGCGCGACGATCGCATCCTCCTTGTTGGAGAAGTGCTCATAGAACGTGGCCTTGGACATCCCGGCCTCGCGCGAGATCGCCTCGGCGCTGGCGTCCGCGTAGCCCGAGCGCGTGAACACGGCGGCCGCGGCCTGGAGCAGGCGGCGCCGCTGCACCGACACGCGCACCTCGAGCGGCGGGGCGTGGCGACCGCGTGGGATCGGTGGCGGCTCGCCGGGGTGGACGCTGCGGGCCATGCCCCAATCCTACGAAGGGGTCGCTCGGATACCCTCATCCCCTCGATGCGCGTCCCCCCCTTTGCCCCCTGTGCCCTCGTCGCCGCCGCCGCCCTGGGCGTCGCGGGATGCACCTCGACCAACGGGAGCTCGGCCGGCGACTTCACCGGTGCCGAGAAGGAGGTCGCGACCACGATCGACCACCTCCAGAGCGACATCCGCGCCGGCGACGCCGACAAGGTGTGCAGCCGCGATCTGAGCAAGCGCCTGGTGGACACGATCACCAGGAAGGCGTCCAAGAGCTGCGCCTCGGCACTCGACAAGCCGCTCAAGGACGTCTCGGACGCGAACCTCGACGTCGGCAAGGGCGCCATCGCCATCAACGGCAACCGGGCCACCGCGCGCGTCATCTCCGGCTCCGGCTCGGACAAGCGTCGCGACACCCTCACCTTCGTCCGCGAGGGCGGGGGCTGGAAGCTCGACGGGCTCGGCTAGGCAGTGACGGACCGCGGGGAGTTCGCCCCACAGACGCCCGGCCCACCAGGCCCTGACGTCGGCGAACTCCCGACCGACGACGAAGTCGTCGGCGTCGTCGGCGTGGATTACGAGCGGCACGGGCGCACCTACGCCGCGCACCGGCGCCCGGATCCGCGGATCGCCGCGCGCATCCACGCCGCGCTGGGCGATGCCCGCACCGTGCTCAACGTCGGCGCGGGCACGGGCTCCTACGAGCCGGCCGACCGCTGGGTGGTGGCGGTCGAGCCGAGCGCGACCATGCGCGCGCAGCGCCCCCAGGGCGCGGCCCCGGCGATCGACGCCCGCGCCGAGGCGCTGCCCTTCGACGACGACGCGGTGGACGCGGCGATGGCCTGCGTGACGATCCACCACTGGCAGCCTCCAGCGCTCGGGCTGGCGGAGCTGCGGCGCGTGGCGCGCGGGCCGGTGGTCGTCCTGACCTTCGACCTCGACGGCCTCCCGGCCTGGCAGCAGGAGTTCCTCGCCGAGGGCCTGCGGATCGAGCGGCCGCGGTTCCCCGCGGTCGAGGACGTGGCCGCAGCGCTCGGCGGGCGTACCCGCATCGAGCGGATCGCCACGCCCGGCGACTGCGTCGACGGGTTCTTCGAGGCGTTCTGGCGGCGCCCGGAGGCGCTGCTCGACCCGGCGGTCCGGGGCGCGCAGTCGATGTGGCCGCTGCTCGGCCCCGGCGTCGAGGAGCGCATCGTCGAACGGCTCGCGGCAGCGCTGCGCTCCGGCGCCTGGGACGCCGCCCACGGCCACCTGCGCGAGCAGGACAGCTTCGACGGCGCCCTGCGCCTGATCGTGTCCGACGCCTAGCCGAGCGCGCGCCCGTACTGGCGCTCGTAGTACGCCCGGTAGTCGCCGGAGCGGATCGGCTCCCACCACTCCGCGTTGTCGCGGTACCAGGACACCGTGCGCTCGAGGCCCTCGTCGAAGCGGACCTGCGCCTCCCAGCCCAGTGCCCGGACCTTCTCGGAGCCGAGGGAGTAGCGGCGGTCGTGGCCCGGACGGTCGGTGACGTACTCGATCAGGGACTCGTCGTTGCCGGTCTGCGCGACGATGCGCCGGACCACGTCGAGGTTGGCCTCCTCGTCGGGGCCCCCGACGTTGTAGACCTCGCCCGGAACGCCGTGCTCGAGGACGTGCCCGATCCCGCGGGCGAAGTCCTCCACGTAGAGCCAGTTGCGCACCTGCTGG
>JAXDGY010000106.1:0-13901 GCA_034664785.1 Solirubrobacteraceae bacterium | reverse complement strand
GTCGTCGACCTCCTCGACACCCCCCGGCGCGAGCTCGAGCAGCTCGGCGAGCGCGATCTCGGCGTCCTCGCGCCGCACGCGCATGGCCAGCCGGATCATCAACGGTGCAGCAGGCGGCGCAGCTTCGAGCCCAGGCCCTCGTGCTGCTCGAGGTTCTCGGGCGTGATCGAGTCCGCGAGCTGCTGGACGATCTCGCGCTGCGCCGAGCTCAGCCGCCGCGGGATCACGACGTTGACCACGACGCGCAGATCACCACTTCGGCCGGCCCTCTGCAGAACCGGCATGCCTTTTCCGTGCAGGACGATGACCTCGCCGGGCTGCGTGCCGGCGGCGATCTCGACCGGCTCGGGACCGTCGAGCGTCGGCCCCGCCTCGCACGGCGGGTGCCAGGACGCCCGCACGAGCAGGCGCCCACCGACCTCGATGGGCCGGTGGAAGTCGCGCCAGCGCTCCGCCCAGTCGTCGGCCACCTCCGAGGTCGAGACGTCCACGAGCGCGTCGCCCGCCGCGGCCTGGAGGTCCGGCAGCAGCGGCAGCTCGCCGGGCGCCCCGTAGATCGCGTACTCCACGCGGTCCCCGAGGTCGGTTTCCTCAACCCCGGACGGCGCGAGGGCGAGCAGCTCCGCCAGCGCGACCTCCGCATCCTCGCGGCGGACGCGCACCGCGAGGCGCAGCATCAGGCGGCGCGGCCGGCCATCAGGCGTGGAACAGCCGCTTGAGCTTGGAGACCATGCCGTCGTCCTCGGCGAGGTTGTCCGGCGTCATCGACTCCGAGAGCTCCTCGAGCAGCTTGCGCTGCTGCTTGGTGAGGCGCCGCGGGACGACGACGTTGGCGACGACGCGCAGGTCGCCGTGGCGCCCGGGGCGCCGCAGGACGGGCATGCCCTTGCCCTTCAGGGTGATCGTCGCCCCGGGCTGCGTGCCCGCGGGGACCTCGACCTCCGCCTCGCCGTCGAGCAGCGACGGGGCACGCAGGCTCGCCCCGAGCGCCGCGAGCGGGGCCGGGACGTCGAGGACGGTGACGAGGTCGTCCCCGTCGCGCAGGAAGCGCGGGTCGGGGCGGACCTGCATGACGACGTAGAGGTCGCCGGGGGGCCCGCCGGCGTCCCCGGCGTGCCCGCGCCCGGACAGCCGCACGCGCTGGCCGTCGGCGATGCCCGCGGGCACGTCGACCTCCAGGGTGCGCTCGCGGACCTCGCGGCCGTGTCCGTCGCAGCGCTCGCACGGCGTCTGCGGGACGCGGCCGTCGCCGCGGCAGACGTCGCACTCCACCGTCCGGACGACCTGCCCGAACGGCGTGCGCGAGACGGCCTGCAGCCGGCCCGCGCCGCCGCAGCGCTCGCAGGTCTCGATCGGCGTGCCCGGCTCGGCGCCGTTGCCGTGGCAGTGCTCGCAGACGGCGACCGCCTCGAAGCTCAGCTCCTCGCGGCTGCCGCGCGCGGCGGCCGCCAGGTCGATCGAGAGCTGCACGGCGATGTCGGCCCCGGCCATCGGCCCGCCCGCCGTGCGGCCGCCGAAGGCGTTGCCGAAGAACTGGTCGAAGAGGTCGGAGATCGAGCCGAAGCCGTCGAAGCTCGGGCCCATCCCACCGGAGCGCAGGCCCTCGTGCCCGTAGCGGTCGTAGGTCGCGCGTCGCTCCGGGTCCGAGAGGATCTCGTAGGCCTCCGCAGCCTCCTTGAACTTCTCCTCGGCCTGCGGGTCGTGGGCGTTGACGTCGGGGTGCAGCTCGCGGGCGAGCTTGCGGAAGGCCTTCTTGACCTGGGTCTCGTCGGCGTCGCGGGCGACGCCGAGGACCTGGTACGGATCACGGGTGGTGGAGCTCATTCGCTGTCGTACACGTCCTCGATGAAGCCGGAGAGCTGGTGGGCGGCGTCGCGCACGTTGCGGATCGCCACGGCGTAGTCCATGCGGACCGGCCCGATGACGGACACGGTCCCGAGCTTGCGTGCCGGCAGGCCGTAGCCCGCGGCGACGACGGCCATGGAGCGCAGCGCGGGCGCCTCGTTCTCGGCGCCGATGCGCACGAGGACGTCGCGCTCGCCGAGCGCGGCCCGCAGGACGCCGAGCAGCGTCACGCGGCGCTCGAGCATGCCCATGAGCTCGTTGATCTGCGAGAGGTCCTGCAGGCGGTGCTCGCCGAGCAGCCGCGCGGTGCCCTCGACGTAGAGGGCGTCCTCCGCGGTGGCCGCCAGGTCGGTGAACGCCGGGGCCAGCGCCTCCAGGAACAGTCCCTCGGTCGCCCCCAGGCTGGGGTCGGTCAGCCGCGCGCGCAGCGTGCGCCAGCCCAGCCCGACGCCGGCGAGCGCCTCGTTGAGGTAGGCCCCCGCCCACGACACGAGCCCCGGGTCGACGGCGTGGTCGAACGGGAAGACCCGCTTGGAGACCCCGCCGGTGGAGGTGATGATCACGACCATCAGGACCTGGGGCTGGAGCGCGAGGACCTCGACGTGGCGGATCGTCGCCGTGTCGATCGGCGGGGCGGAGACGATCGCCAACAGGTTCGTGACCTGCGAGAGCGTCTCGGCGGTCACCCGCATCGCCTCGTCGACCTCGCGGCGGATGAGCTGGAGGCCGAGCGTCCCGTCCTCCGGCGTCCGCGCGGGGAGCCGGTCGCGGCCGCCGAGCAGGTGGTCGACGTAGTAGCGGTGCCCCGAGTCGGTCGGGACGCGGCCCGCGCTGGTGTGCGGGTGCACGAGCAGGCCCAGCTCCTCGAGCTGCGCGAGCTCGTTTCGGATGGTCGAGGGCCCGCAGTCCAGTTCGGCGTCGGCGGCCAGGGCCTTGGAGCCCACGGGCAGCCCCGACGCGGCGTGGGCGTCGACGACCTTGCGCAGGATGAGCTCTTGGCGGGGGCTCAGCACTGCACTGATGGTACGAGCCCGGCCAGCGGCCTCAGACGGCGATCTCGGCCTCGGCGTTGCGGATGATCTTGTTGCCGCCCTGCTCGGCCACGGCGTGCACGACCGCGACGCCGTCGCGGACCTCGGCCACCGTGCTCCTGACCGTCAGCTCCTGCTCCGGCAGCCCCATGCCCCGGAACTGCACGCTCAGGCGCTTGAGGGTGTGCGGGCCGCCGCCGGCCTCGGTCTGGGCGCGCGCCACCTGCGCCATGGTCCACAGCCCGTGGAGGATGCGCCCGGGCAGGCCGACCTGCTTGGCGAAGTCCTCGTCGATGTGGATCGGGTTGAAGTCGCCCGAGGCGCCGGCGTAGCGGACGGTCAGGTACTTGTCGGGCGTGGTCGTGAGCTCGGGGAGCTCGTCGCCTGGCTGCATGGTCAGATCCCCCGCACGATGTTGGTCCAGGTGCCGACGGCGACCGTGTCGCCGTCCTGGTTGGTGGACACTGACTCGAAGACGTAGAAGCCCTTCCCGGCGCGCTCGTCGATCGAGAGCACCGAGACGGTGGTCGAGATCTCGTCGCCGGCGATCACGAGCGGCCCCCACTTGAACTCCTGGCCGCCGTGGACCATGCGCGCGAAGTCCAGGCCGACCTCGGGGTCGAAGAGCACCGGGCCCATCGCCGGGGCGCTGTAGACGACGGCGAACATGGGCGGCGCGACGACGTCGGCGTACCCGGCCCTGCGGGCCGCCCCGACGTCGAGCGCCAGGGGCTCGGTCTCGCCCACGGCCAGGGCGAACTCGCGGATCTTCTCGCGGCCGACGGCGTAGACCAGGGGGTCGTAGCGCTTGCCGACCGACTCGGTGGAGAGCGGCATGGCGCGGAGCCTAGTCAGACGATGATCGCCACGGCGCCACCGTCGGCCGACCAGGCTGCGCCGGTGACGGTGGAGGCACGGGCCGAGCAGAGGAAGACGATCACGTCGGCGACCTCCCCCGGCTCCGCGAAGCGACCGAGCGGCACCTTGCCCTCCTGGAGGGCGATCGCCTCCTCCCGGGAGATCCCCCGCGCGGCGGCGGTCTGCTCCGCCAGGCCGCCCGGCGCCATCCACAGCGGCGAGGCGACGGGCCCGGGCGCCACGGCGTTGACCAGCACGCCCTCGGCCGCCCAGGCGTCGGCGAACGTCCGCGAGAGGGACAGCTGGGCGGCCTTCGTGACGCTGTAGGCGGCGTTGGTCAGCGACGGGCGCTTGCCGGCGCTGGAGGTGACGTTCACGATCCGCCCGCCCCCGCGGGCGGCCATGAGCGGCGCCGCGGCGCGCATGAGCCGCATCGGCCCGAGGACGTGCAGCTCGTACTGCTCGCGCCAGTCCTCGTCGGTGAGCTCGTCGAGCGGCCGCGCGTAGGACGTCCCGGCGTTGTTGACCAGGACGCCGACGCCGCCGAGCTCCTCGGCGCGAGCGACGATCCGCTCCGCATCCGCGGGCCGCGTCACGTCGGCGACCAGCGCCTCTCCCCCCACCTCGGCCGCCGCCGCGCCGAGCGCCTCCGCGCCGCGCCCGACGAGCAGCACGCGGGCGCCCTCGGCCGTCAGGCGCCGGGCCGTCTCGAGCCCGATGCCCTTGCTCGCGCCGGTGACGACGCTCACGGTGCCGGCCAGTCCCAGGTCCATGCGGGCCATCCTGGCGTAGAGTGGCCCGCCATGGCGACGTGTCTGGTGACGGGTGGGGCGGGGTTCCTGGGGTCGCACCTGTGCGACGTGCTGCTGGCGCGCGGCCACCGCGTGATCTGCGCGGACAACCTCGAGACGGGCTCCTTGGCGAACATCGAGCACATCCGCGCCCCGGCGGACTTCGTCTTCCGGCAGGTGGACATCGTCTCGCCGTTCTTCATCGAGGAGCCGGTCGACGTCGTCTACCACCTGGCCTCGCCGGCGTCGCCGATCGACTACCAGCGCCTGCCGCTGCACACCCTCAAGGTCGGCTCGCACGGCACGCACCACGCCCTCGGCCTGGCCAAGCAGCATCGGGCGCGGTTCCTGCTGGCCTCCACCAGCGAGGTGTACGGCGATCCCCAGGTCCACCCCCAGCCCGAGAGCTACTGGGGGCACGTCAACCCGATCGGCCCGCGCGGGGTCTACGACGAGGCCAAGCGCTACGCCGAGGCGCTGACGATGGCCTACCACCGCCAGCAGGGCGTCGACACGGCGATCATCCGGATCTTCAACACCTACGGGCCCCGGATGCGCCCGCACGACGGCCGGGCGATCCCCACGTTCCTGCGCCAGGCGCTGACCGACAAGCCGATCACGGTCTTCGGGTCCGGCGAGCAGACCCGCAGCTTCACCTACGTCGACGACCTCGTCGCCGGGATGATCGCCCTGGCCGAGTCCTCCGAGCACGACCCCGTCAACATCGGCAACCCCAACGAGTTCACCCTGCTCGAGCTCGCCCAGACGGTCATCGACGTCACCGGATCCTCGTCGGAGATCGTCTTCCACGCCCTGCCGGTCGACGACCCGCAGGTCCGCCGGCCCGACATCAGCCGCGCCCAGCAGATCCTCGACTGGGAGCCGACGACGGCGCTGCGCGAGGGGCTCACCCGCACGATCGACCAGGCGGGCCGCGACAGCCTGGTCGGCGCCGGGCAGCAGTAGCGACAGGGTCCGGTCGCGTTGCCCCACATTCCTGCGGGCGCATGCCGTAGGATTCGCCGTCGATGCGCTACCACCGCTGCTCGAGGACGCCATGATCGCCAAGAAGACCCTGCTCGCAGTGCCGTCGGCCGCCGCAGCGCTCGCGTTCCTGGCGCCGAGTCCGGCGCTGGCGATCACGGGCTACGCCGGGGCGCCCACCGCGGTCGCCGCGCAGTACCCCACGTCGGCCAACTCGCAGTCCGCGACGCCGACGTCGTCGTCCCCTACGACCTCGGCGCCCTCGCTGACGCAGACGCCGACGACGTCACCGGGCACCCAGGGTGACGGGACGACGCCCTCCACCGAGGACGTCTCGAACGTCACGAGCAACCCGTCGCAGCCCGCGGAGCAGGTCGTCGCCGGCGCCGGCAGCCCGTCGAGCTCGCTGCCGTTCACGGGCTACGCCGCGATCGTCGCGATCGCCGCGGGCTTTGCGCTGCTGCTCGGCGGCGTCGCCGCCCGGCGCGTCAGCCACGCCTAGCGGGCGGCGCCGGGTCGGCGTCAGTGGGGCAGCGAGCGCCGGCCGGCGCTACTGCCCCCGCCGGCCGCACACGTGCGCGGCCGTGCGGAGCAGGATCTTGATGTCGGTCCACAGCGACCAGTTGGTGACGTAGAGGTAGTCGATCGTCACCATCTCGCGCAGCGGCGGGCGCATCGGGCCGCTGATCTGCCACTGGCCCGTCATCCCGGGCGTGAGCCGCAGCCGGTCGCGATCCCAGCCCTGGATGCGCTGGTCCTCCTCAGCGATCAGCGGCCGCGGGCCGACGAGCGACATCTCGCCGCGCAGGACGTTGACGAGTTGCGGCAGCTCGTCCAGGCCGGCGCGCCGCAGGATGCGCCCCACGTTGGTCACGCGGGGATCCTCGGGCAGCTTGAACAGCTCGCCGGCGGCCACGGCCTCGGCGAGCTCGGCCTTCATCTCGTCGGCGCCGTCGACCATCGTGCGGAACTTGAGCATCTCGAACGGCTCGCCGTCGCGGCCGATGCGGGGCTGGCGGAAGAGGATCGGGCCCGGCGAGCCGACACGGATGATCACGGCCAGCCCGGCGAACACCGGCGCCAGGGCGAACAGCCCGAGCGCGGAGCCGACGATGTCGAACGCGCGCTTGGCCCGGCGAGTGGACCGGCGCATGCCGTCGGTCCGCACCGCCATCAGGGTCATGCCGCCGACGGACTCGAAGCGGGTGCTCGAGCCGAGGACCGCGCCCAGGCCGGGCAGGATGCTGACGGCCAGGCCGAGCGCACGGGCCTCCCGCAGGAGGTCGATCGCCTCCTTGGCCTCTGCCGTCCGCGACGAGACCACGAGCCGGTTGATGTCCTGGCTGACCACGAGATGCTGCAGGACCCGCCCGGTCGGCGCGGCGGCCCGGCCGCGGTCGACCTTGAGGTCCGCGAGCGCCACCTGGGCCACCACCGTCGCGGGGACGTTGTGGCCGTCGAGCTTGCCCCGGAGGGTGTGGGCGTCGAGGTCGTCGCCGATCAGCAGGCAGCGCTCGAGCGGGCTCACGCGCCCGGAGAGGCCCCGCGCGACGCGGCGGAAGAGCAGCAGCGCGGCCAGCAGCGTGGCGAAGAACAGCGCGGGGACCCCGGCGCCGAGCTGCGCGCCGCCGAGGACCGCCACCCACCAGCCGAGGAAGGACGTGGCGGCCGCGAGCTGCAGGAGCGACGGCGCCTCGTCCAGCGTGGACTTGCGCAGCCGCACCCCGTCGTCGCCGTGCAGGCCCATGATGCGCGCCAGGACCAGGACGAGCAACACGCCGAGGTAGCTCGTCGCCTGCAACCCGCCGTCGTCGACCCCAAGCGCGGCGCCGACGGCCACCGCGGCCGCCAGGGCATCGGCGACGCCCAGCGCGAGGCTCGAGCGCCGACGGCGCGAGCGTGTCCTGCGCGTGGGCTCCGCGGTCAGCGCGCCGGGCGCCTCGGAGCTGCGCGTGTGGTGCCGCGTCGAGGGCGCCGGTGCCGTCGCCACGTCGGCTCCGGCGTCGTCGCCGGCCCGGCGGAAGCGCTCACGCACGAGGGTCCCGACGATCCGCGCGCTGTCCGGCGCCGAGGGGTCGGCCGCCTCGGCGCGCGGGCACGCCACCTCGGTCACGCGCAGGCCGGCCCGCGCGGCGCGCAGGTTCAGCAGCGTCTGCACGTCGGTGCCGCCACCCTCGAGGTCCAGGCGCGGGAGGCAGTAGCTCCAGAAGGCGACCGAGCCGTTGGACACGTCGGTGTAGCTCGTGCCGTAGAGCGCGTTCACGAGGCTGCTGAGGACGCGGTTGGCCGCACGTCCGGGCGCCCCGAGATGCGCGCCGGCGGCACCGGGCAGGAAGCGGGACCCCTTCACGTAGTCGGCGCCGTCCTGCAGCGCCCGCACGAAGGCGGGGATCTGCCCCGGGTCGGCGGAGCCGTCGGCAGCCAGGACGACGACGATGTCCCCGCGGGCGCTGTGCAGGCCGCCGGCCAGCGCCTCGGCGGGCTCGAGCAGGTTGGCGCGGACGACGGTCAGGTCGGGGCGCAGCCCGCGTGCCCGGTCCGCGACAGCCGTGGTGGGGGCGGCGTCGACGAGCAGGATCTCGTGCAGGTCCTCCGGGAGCCCCTCCAGGACGCGCGTCGGATCGACGGCGGCGTGGAGGACCGGGACGACGACGCTGATGCCCGGCTTCGCCGCCGGGGCGGCGCGGTCGGCGGCGCGCTCGAACCGCGAACTGCGGGAAGTCGGGTCCGCGCGATCGCCGCGCGGTGCGGCCCGTCCATCGACCGTCGTTCGTGTCCTGGTGGACAAGTCGGGTTTCATCCTTCCGACGTCGCTTGCAGGCGGGCGCGTGGATCGTGAGGGCGCCGTCCTCGTGACAGCGCCCGCTGGTCGTGTCGAGCGCATCATACGGACGCCCCGACTGCTCGGTTCCCCGCATCGTCCATGAAATGGAGCGCCGACTCAAGCCGCTGAGCCGAACCTCATCGGAGGGATAGGAGGCCCCATCCCCCAGCAGAGGGGGGCGCCGGCGGCCCCTCGGGGGCGCTCAGCGGCGGGCGGGCAGCGGCGGGGCGGCGAGGCGCCCGGCCGGGGTGCAGTCACGAGCCGGGCGGCGCACGGCGACCGCGCTGCGCCCGGCCTGGAGGTGCTCGGCCATCTCGGTCTCGAAGGCGACCGGCTCGGGCGTGCGGCGCAGCCGCTCCTGGACGTGGGCCGTCCGGCGGGCGGCGCGGTCGAGGCGGTCCCCGCGGGCCGCGGCGGTGCACAGCGCGAGCACCAGCAGCGACGCGGCGGACCAGATCAGGATCACGAGGCCGGCGACGTACACCATGCTGGGGTGGTCGACCGGGGCGCGGGCGACCTTGCGCCGCGCCGCCCCGCCTGGACGGATGGTGGACCGTCAGGCGCGCCGCGCGCTCACATGCCGCGGCGGCTGAGCATGTGCACGACCGTGCGGAGCATGATCTTCACGTCGGTCCACAGCGACCAGTTCGCGATGTAGAGGTAGTCGATCGTGACCATCTCCTGGAGCGGGACCTTCTTGGCCCCCAGGATCTGCCACGGCCCCGTCATGCCAGGCGTGAGGTGCAGGCGGCGGCGGTGGAAGCCCTGCACGAGGGCGTCCTCGTCGGCGACCAGCGGCCGCGGGCCGACGAGGCTCATGTCGCCGCGCAGGACGTTCAGGAGCTGCGGCAGCTCGTCCAGCGAGGTCTTGCGCAGGAAGCGCCCGACGCGCGTGACCCGCGGGTCGTCGGCGATCTTGAAGACGCCGTCGGACTCGTTGAGGCCCTCGAGCTCGGCGCGGAGCTCCTCGGCGCCCCGGACCATGGAGCGGAACTTGAGCATCTCGAACGGGTGGCCGTTGCGGCCGACGCGGTGCTGCCGGAAGAACACGGGCCCGTCGGAGTCCAGCTTGATGAGGACGGCCAGCGCCGCCATCAGCGGCAGCGCGACCAGCACGCCGATCCCGGCGCCGAGCAGGTCGGTCGCGCGCTTGACGCGCGCCGAGGACCGCGTGAGGCCGAAGCGGCGGACGCCGAGGACCGTCACGCCGTTGAGGTCGTCGAAGACGACCGAGGACCCGACGACCTCGAACAGGCGCGGCAGCAGGCTGACCCGCACGCCGAGGCCCTTGATGAGCCGGATCGCGTCGAGCACGGCATCGCTGTCGGCTGCCCGCGGCGCGAGGATCACGCGGTGGGCGTCGTGGCGGCGGATGGCGTGCTCGAGGCGATGCAGCGCCGCGGCCCGGTCCCCGTCGAACTCCAGCGGCATCTGCGCGACCACGGCCGCGTTGATCGGGCCGCCCGCCTCGAGCTTGTCCCCGATCGGGCCCGCGCCGCCGAGGTCGCCCACGACGAGGCAGCGCTCGGTCTCGGCGAAGTGGTCGGCCAGCTTGCGGGCCACCCAGCGCCCGACGAGCGCGAAGGCGAACAGGAACCCCCACAGGCCGAGCACCTGGTCGTTGCCGAGCCGCCCGGTGACGAGCGTGCCCGCGAGCAACCAGAACCCGAGCGCGTAGAGCGTGGCGAGCTGGAAGAGGGCCGGTGACTCGTCGAGCGTGGACTTCCGCAGGACCAGGTCGTCGCGGTCGTAGAGGCCGATGACCTTGCTGATCGGGACGACGATGACCGCGGCCACCAGCGCCGGCAGGCGCAGGCGGTCGTCGCCGAGCGCCGTGACCGCGATCTCCATGGCGAGGACGGCCGCGACCAGGTCGGCGGCCACGAGCGCGAGCCGGTAGACCCGGTCGCGCCGCAGGACCGTGGTCCCGCTCGGGGCCTCGAAGATCGTGCCGGCGAGGCGAACGACGCTGCGGCTCCACTCCGTCGACGGGCGGCGACGCTCCGGGCTGCGCCGGTGTCGCTGCTCGTGCTGGGTCGCTTCGTCGGTCACTCGTGCTCCTCCCTGAGGGCCTGCCCCTGTCCGCACCGTCCCTGGTGCCGGCTGCCAGCGTCCCCGGCAGCGATCGGACAAGGAAAGCACACCCATCCTGCCCCGCGATCGGACTTCTGTCCAGATCCGGGGCTCAGCGGTCATCCCGCCGCTCGCTGCGCCCGATCGCGCCCGCACGCCCGCCCGACCCGCCAGTGGGCTCGAACCGCTCCGGCCCGGCCTCCAACACCGGTCCAGACGTGGCCGTCCGGCCCTCGGCCCGTCAGCACCTGCGCCGACCACCGGACAGTGCGCCGTACCCTCTACGCCATCGGACGCGTCGTCCTGATCGCCCTCGCGGTGAGCGCCGCGGTCCTCACGTCGTGCGCGCACGGCCAGCAGAGCGCGACCTCGACGGCCTCGAAGGACGCGGCGGACTGGCTGACGCAGCGCATGGACGACCTGTCCACCCGCTCCGGGCCCGCGGACCCGTTCTGGTTCGGTGGCGGCCGTTGGCACGTCGGTGACGACTCATGCTCCCGTTGCCTGCTGGGCCCGACCGTCGTGGCCGCCGCCCTCGTCCATCGCGACCCGGACGGTCACGCGGACCTGCGCGACCGGGCCGCGGCGGCGACGGACACGTTCATCGCCACCCGCCAGCGGGCCGACGGCTCGTTTCCCGCCAACGACGCGACGGGCTCGTCGGTCGGGGTGAACACGATGTTCGTGGGCGAGCAGCTGGCCACCATCGGCGTCCTGCTCGGCCCCCACGTCGACGCGGCGCGGCGCGCGCGCTGGAACCGCGCCGTGGGCGCCGCCGCCGACGCGCTGCTGCGCGCCAAGGACCCGCAGTGGTACGCCAACGGCAACATCAATCTCGGCTACACGCTCGTGCTCGGCCTGGCCGCCCGGCTCACGGGCCGCGCCGATCTGCGGCGCGCCTACGAGGCGTCGTGGGACTTCGTCCTCGCCCCGCCCGCCCCGAAATGGCGCGGCTACGGGCTGCGCTACCGCCGGGTGCCGAGCCGGTCCGACGGGGCCGACGGGGCCGGCTACCTGACCGAGGCCGGCGGGGGCGGCGTGGGCTTCGACCCGCACTACGCGCAGCTCCAGGCCGACGTCGCCACGCGGCTCTGGCTGACGCTCGGCGATCGCCGGGCGCTGCGGCTGGTCAACCTGCTCAACGGCATGCTGCTCCCGCGGCTGAACGAGGTCTCATGGATGCTGGACACCAGCTCGGGGACCCGCAACACCCGACGGGGGATGTCCTTCCCGTTCATCACGGCGAGCCTCGCCGCGGGGCGGACGGGCTGCGACGGCGACACGGCCGAGCAGGTGCCCGCGCAGGTCGCCCGCCTGGAGCACTGGTTCGACGCGAACCTGGACCCGCACTCGCTCTACGACAACGGCTCGTGGGCGTTCTACCTCGGCGAGAGCGCGGCGAACTTCGTGCTGCTGCCCGAGCGCTCGGCCTGCAGCTAGCCGCATCCGGGTCGCAGACGCCGGCGGGTCCTCCGGGCGGGTTGGGTCAGCTACGATCCCGCCCGTGCAGCTCGGAGAAGCGCCGGTGGGAGGGATCCCGCACGGCTCCCAGCCCGCCATCGCGCTCGTCGGTCCGCCGGCCCCGCCGCCCGGAGGGGGCCTGCCCGGCGGCCCGCTCCGCCTGGTCGCGCTGACCCTCGCGGTCGCGGGGCTCATCGTCGCCGCCTCGGGGCAGGCGGCCACCCAGCTGTTCGACCAGCCCGACACGCTGAAGTACCTGCTCACGCTCGCCGCGCCGGCGTTCGTCGCGCTCGTGGCCCTCGCCGACAACCCGCTGCGATGGCTGGCCGGCTCCGCGGTGATCGCCGCCCCGTTCAACTTCGAGATGACGCAGAACGGCGTCCACGTCACCGCGCTCGTCGGCGTCCTGGCCGTGGCCGTGGCCGTCGCCATCGTGCAGGTCCCCCAGCGTCTGCCCCGCCACGGCCGTGCGGCACTGCTCCTGTTCTGCCTGCCGCTGCTCCCGGCGATCATCGGCGGCACGGACCAGTTCACCTACCTGCAGTGGATCGGGACCACCGCGCTCATGGGGTGGATCGTCTTCCTGGTGGCCCGCGAGCCCGGCGGCCTGCGCTACGTCTCCCTCGCGCTCGCGCTGAGCGCCTCGATCCAGGGCGCCCTCGCGATCTGGGAGTACAAGACCGGGCACCGCCTCGACCTGTACGCCAGCAGCGGCAGCTCCGTCGCGGGCGACAACTACTTCTACAACTTCGGCACCGAGACGCGGTCCTCCGGCGCGCTGCCGGATCCGATCGCCCTCGGCAACTTCCTGGCGCTGCTCGGACCGCTCATGCTGCCGCTGGCCGTCCTGGAGCGCGACAAGCTGATCCGCGGCCTGCTCATCGCCGGCGGCGCGATCTGCATCCTCGGCGTGATCCTGTCCTTCTCCCGGATGAGCTGGCTGGCCGCGATCCTCGGCACGTCGGTCACGGCGGTGCTGCTGCCCGGCCGCTCACGCTTCTACGGCATCGCCGGGCTGGCCGCCGTCAGCTTCGCGATGCTCTCGGTCGGCCTGGCCTTCGGCGGGCCGTCGCTCCGCCATCGCATCGCCTCGGTGGTCGACCCGACGACCTCGAAGACGACGGACACCCGCACGACCGCCCGCGGCGACCAGTACCGCAAGCGGGTCTGGAAGGCCGGGATCAAGGTCGCCGCCGAGCACCCGATCACCGGCGTCGGCTTCGGGAAGCTCGGGCCGGCGCTCGAGCAACACGGCATCCCGGTGCCGCAGGGCAGCCATGCGCACGACACGTACCTGCAGTTCCTGGGTCAGGGCGGCATCCTGGGCCTCATCGCCCTGCTCGGCCCGATGGCGCTGGCCTTCCGCGACGTGATCTGGGCCTTCGTGCGGGAGCGGGCGGTCGCGATCGGCGTCCTCGGCGGCCTCCTCGCCACCCTGGCCAACTTCATCACCGACGTGGAGATCCGCTACGCGCAGATCTCCTCGATGATCGCCGCGCTCATGGCCCTCGGCGCCGCCGCCGCGATCGCCTCGCGGCAGGCGGAGCGCGCCGAGCGCGAGCTCGTCGCCGAGGGTCCGGGAGGGCCGCAGGCCCTCGCCCCGGAGCCCGAGCCGGAGGCCGAGGCCGAGCCGGAGCCGGAGCCGGAGCCCGAGCCGGAGCCCGAGCCCGAGCCCGACGAGGATCCCGGTGCCGTGCCGGTGACGGCGGCGACCGCGGCCGTGGCGGCGCCCGTCGTGCCGGACACGCTCCCCGGCGGGTTCACCGCGCCGAAGGCGTCCACGCCGCGCACGCCGGCGTCGCCGTGGCGCCTGGTCCCCGCGCCCGTCCGCACCGTCCGGCAGCTCCGCCTCGTGCTTGCGACGCCCGCGGGCGAGGAGGGCGGCGTGCTGCGCAACGTCCTCGACCTGGCGGACGGGGCCAGCGAGCGCGGACACCATGTCATCGTCGCGACGCCCGGCCACGCCGCCGACGTCCGCGCGGTCATCGAGGCCCGCGGCCTGTCCTGGGTCGACCTGCGCCGCTCCACCCGCGT
>JAXDGY010000105.1:0-7177 GCA_034664785.1 Solirubrobacteraceae bacterium | reverse complement strand
TGCACCGAGCGGGTGCTCCAGGCGACGGCGGCCGCCTACGTGATCTCGCCGACCGCTCTGTCGGCGGTCGCGCCGGATCCGTCGCGTGCGCCGGATCAGCGCTCGGCCCGCTGGCTCCTCGCGGTCGGAGGGCGCTTGGTCGGTGAGGTCGGTGAGCTCATCACCGGGGCGAGCGCAGCCGGGAAGCCGGTCGCGACCCTCGGGATCGACAGCGAGGTGCGGTTCGCGTCCGCGCGGGACCGAGCGGCGTTCGCCGTGGAGTTGGCCGACGCGGTCAACGGTCTCGTCGCGAAGTACCACGACGACGGCGCTCCGGGCGGTCGACTGCACCGGTTCGTCGTTGCACTCCATCCCACGATCACCAAGAACAAGGAGACCAAGTCATGAGCCGTCCCTTCGAAGTCATCCGCGAGGTCGACCTGCCCGCCGCCCCGGACGACGTCTGGACCGCGATCACGGCCGATTCCGCCGCCTGGATGTTCCCGACGGGGATGGAGATCCCCGCGGGCACCGCGCCACCCGAGGGCGCGCCGGTCACGACCTGGGACCCGCCGCACCGCCTCGTGATCCGCATGGAGTCCCCGGACGGGACCTTCAACGCCCTGGACTACGCGATCGAGGCGCGCGCCGGCGGCACGGCGCACCTGCGCTACGTCCACAGCGGGATCCTCGCCGACGGGTGGGAGGACCAGTACGACGCCATCGGCGGTCACACGGACTTCTACCTCCACACGCTGGGGCAGTACCTGGAGCACTTCAACGGGCGCCCGGTCACCTACGTCGGCCAGCCGTCGGACGGCATCAACGGCCCCGAGGCCGCCGCGGCGCCGGACGCGATGGACACGCTGCGCGGCGCCCTGGGCGTCTCCTCCGACGCGGCCGTCGGCGATGCGGTCCACGCGTCGCTCGGCGACGCCGGCACGCTGGAGGGCGTGATCGACTACTCGACGCCGGAGTTCCTCGGCGTCCGCACCGCAGAGGGCCTGTACAACTTCTTCGGGCGCAACCACTACGGCAGCGTGGTCGGGATGAGCGCGCACCTGTTCGTCGACGGCGTCGACGCCGCGGCGTGCGAGGCGGCGCTCAAGGCGTGGCTGGACGGGGTCTACGCGTAGCGCCCGTCCGCGGCTTGCCGTGTGGCAGGCGAGGTGCCCGCCGAGCGCTGAGAACCGGTTTCAGAAAGGCGCGAGCCTCATTCCGAAACCGGTTCTAAGTGGCCACCATCGCGCCCGGTGGGCGCCGCGGCCAGACGCGCTCGTCGAGCACCTCCAGGAAGCAGCGGGCCAGGGGCACCCAGTCCGACCGCGAGAAGGCGACGATCTCGCGCGCGACCGGGCGCCGGAGGCGGCGGACCGCGCAGGCCAGCTCCGTCGGCACGGCGTTGCCGGGTACGAGGGCGGGCCCGAGCCCGGCGGCGGCCATGCGGGCCGCGACCTCGACGGACCCCGAGTGGGCGGCGGCCTGCGGGCGGAAGCCGGCGTCCGCGCACGCCGTCGCGACGACCTCCGACAGCCCGTGCGCCGCCTCGAACAGCACCCACCGCCGGTCGCCGAGCGCGTGCAGGTCGACGCGCGCCCGCGCTGAGCGCGGCCGGTCCTCGCTGGGCAGCACGACGACGAACTCCTCCCAGCCCAGGGCGACGACGGGGCCGGTCCAGTCGCGTGGCCGTGGGCCGACGGCGATGTCGCCGCCACCCTGGCGCACGAGCTCCTCGAGCTCGCGGCGATGGCCCAGCTCGTGGACCCGCAGCACCACGCCGGGGTGGATCTCCTCGAAGCGCTGCAGCGCCGAGGGCAGGACGCCGGCCGCGATCGACCGGACCGTGGCGATCTCGAGCAGGCCCGCCTCGCCGGCGAGCGCACCGCGCGCCGCGTCGGCGGCGCGGCGGGCGGCCGCCGCCGCGGCCTGCGCCTCGGGCAGCACCGCGCGCCCCGTCGCCGTCAGCGACAGCCCGCCCGGGAGGCGCTCGATCAGCGCCCCGCCGAGCTCGGCCTCGAGCGCGCGGATCTGCTGCGACAGCGACGGCTGGGCGACGTGCAGCAGCTCGGCCGCGCGCGTGAACGAGCCCTCCCGCACCACGGCGATGAAGTACTCGAGCTGGCGCAGCGTCACCGCGCCAAGCTAACCGCGCTTCCCTCCTTCCGCCACCCACCCCACGATCTGCTCCGCGGTGATCGGCAGCGAGGTGACCGTCACCCCGTACTCGTGCAGCGCGTCCTCGATGGCCGCGCTGAGGATCCCGGGCGAGAGCATCCGCCCGCCCTCCCCCGCGCCCTTGATCCCGTAGGCGGTGTACGGCGACGGCGTCTCCTGGTGGGCCACGGTCATCTCCGGCGCGTCCATCGCCGAGGGCAGGTGGTAGTGCTCGAAGTCCTGGTTGCGCACGCGGCCCTCGTCGTCGTAGACGTACTGCTCGTAGAGCGCCGTGCCGATGCCCTGCACCGTCCCGCCGATGATCTGCCCGTCGAGCGTCCGGGGGTTGACCACGGTGCCCGCGTCGTGCACGGCGGCGTAGCGCAGGAAGCTCACCTTGCCCGTCCCGGGGTCGACCTCGACGACGGCGATGTGCCAGGCGTGGCCGACGAACGGGTAGAAGATGCCCAGGTCGGAGCGGTCGTCGGACGGCAGCGTGGTGAGCGGGTGGTCGTAGGTCGACTGGGCCGCCAGCCCGCTCTCCATGTCGTCGGGGAGGTCGAGGCGGAACATGTAGGCACTGAGCGCGACCTCGCCGAGCGTGAGTTCTGCGTCGGGCGTGCCGATGACGCCGACGCGCCCGTCGCGGAACTCGAGGTCGTCCTCGTTGGCCTCGAGCTTGTCGGCCGCGATCCGGCGGATCTTCTTCTTCAGCGTGCTGGTCGCGCCGGCGAGCGCGCCCGCGACCATCACCGTGTAGCGCGAGCCGCCGGGGCCGGTCCCGGGCAGCGCGTGCTGGGAGTCGGCGTAGGTGATGACCACCGACTCGGGCGGGACGTCGAACTCCTCGGCCACGATCTGCGAGACGACGGTCTCCGGGCTGTTGCCCCACAGCGACTGCGAGTGCAGCGTGACGACGATCTCGCCGGTCGGGTCGATCTGGATGCCCGCGCTCTCCGGGCTGCTCGTCGGTGTGAACTCGGGCTCGTCGAACCAGAACCAGAACTCCGTCGAGCTGAAGACGCTGCGCTCCTGGGAGGCGATGACGCCGATCCCGACGTGGCGGCCCTCGGCCCGCAGGCGGTCGCGCTCGGCCACCCAGTGGTCGTAGTCGACCTCCTCGAGGATCTTGTCGAGGACGCCCTGGTAGTTCCCGCTGTCGTAGATGTTCCCCGTCGGGGTGCGGTAGGGGAACTGGTCAGGGCCGATCAGGTTGCGGCGGCGGATCTCGACGCGGTCCATCCCGAGGTCGCGCGCGGCGAGGTCGACGAGCCGCTCGAGGACCCAGTTGCTGACCTCCGCGCCGAAGCCGCGGTAGGCCCCCTGCTGGTTCTTGTTGGTCAGCACGGCGGCCAGCGAGTACTCGACGTTGCGGATCCGGTAGGGCCCGACGACCTGCGAGAGCGCGTTGCCGTGGGTGCCCGTCCCGAACTGCAGGTAGGCGCCGTAGTCGTCGACGCAATCGATCCGCAGCCCGGTGAAGATCCCGTCGTCGCCGAAGGCGAGCGACGCGTCGTAGTGGCGGTCGGAGCCCGCGTGGTCGTTGGCGACGATGTGCGTCACGCGGTCCTCGACGTACTTCACCGGGCGCCGCACGACCATCGACAGGAAGCCCGCGAACGTCGGGACCTTGTGCATGAAGAACTTCGACCCGAAGCTGCCGCCGGCCGCCACGGGGACGATCCGCAGCTTGCTCGCGGGGACCTTCAGCGACATCGCGATGAGCCACAGGAAGTAGGTGAAGTTCATCGAGTTCGCGTAGATGGTCACCACGCCGCTGGCCGCGTCGAAGTCCCCGATCGCGCCGTTGGTGTCCATCGGCATGCCGGTCGACCGCGGCCAGCGCAGATCGGCCTGGACGCTGCGCGGCGCGTCGGCGAACGCCTGGTCCACCTCGCCGAAGGTGAAGGTCCGCTCGTAGGCCGTGTTGGTCTCCAGCGCCTCGTGGACGAGCGGCGCCCCGGGCTCGCGCGCGGCGAACGGGTCGAGGACCACCGGCAGCGGCTCGTACTCGACGGCGATGAGGTCGCAGGCGTCCTCGGCGATGTAGCGGTCCTCGGCGATGACCACGGCGACGGTCTCGCCGTGGTGGCGGACCTTCTCGATCGCGATCATGTCCTGCACGATCTGACCGGCGCCGAAGGACGGCAGCGGCGCCGCGCGCTCGGCGACGTCCTTGCCGGTCAGGACCCGCACGACGCCCGGCAGCGCCTCGGCGGCCGAGGTCTCGATCGCGACGATGCGCGCGTGGGCGTGCGGGCTGCGGACGACGGCCGCGTGGGCCATCCCGGGCAGCTTGATGTCGTCGATGTAGCGGCCCTGGCCGCGCAGGAAGCGCGGGTCCTCGACGCGGTTGAGCGCCTTGCCGATCCAGCGGCGCCCGCCCCCGTTCGGCGCGGCGGCGGTGTCGCGCGCGATCTTCGCCCCGAGCGGTCCCTGCTCGACGCTCATGCGCCCGCCCCGTTGGAGGACGGTGCGCGCGGCGCGGTCGCCGCCGCGCGGATCGACTCCACGATCTGCTGGTAGCCGGTGCAGCGGCACAGCACGCCGCTGATCGCCTCGCGGATCTCCTCGTCCGAGCCGCCGTCGGGGTGTGCGCGCAGGTGCTCGTCGGCGGTGAGCAGCATCGCCGGCGTGCAGAAGCCGCACTGCAGCCCGTGGTGGTCGTGGAAGGCCTGCTGCAGCGGGCTCAGCGTCCCGTCGGGGCCGGCAAGCCCCTCGACGGTCAGCAGCGACCGGCCGTCGGCCTGCACGGCGAACATGAGGCAGGACCGGACGGTCTCGCCGTCGAGCTGCACGTTGCAGTTCCCGCAGAAGCCGTGCTCGCAGGCCAGGTGGGTGCCGGTGAGGTCGAGGTCCTCGCGCAGGAGGTCGGCCAGCGTGCGGCGCGGCTCCACCTGCGCCTCGCGCCAGGCCCCGTTGACCTGGACGCGGACGGTGACCCGCTCGTCGGCGGCGATGCTCATGCGCTCTCCTTCGCGGTGGCCCGTGCGCGGGCGTCCTGCAGGGCTCGGCGGGCGAGCACCGCCGCCACGCGGCGGCGGTGCAGCCCGGAGGCCTCGACGTCGTCCGGGGGAGACAGGCCCTGGAGCGAGCCTGCGACGGCATCGAGGACGTCCGCGCCGAGCTGCGTGCCGAGCACGAGGCCCGCGATGTCGGCGCGGAAGGGGGTGGGCGCGACGCGGAGCAGGACCAGCTCGGCGGCGATGCACGCGCCGGCGTCGTCCACCGTCACGGTTGCGGCGGCGGCGACCTGCGCGTAGTCCCGGTGGCGGGCGCTGGCCTCGTGGAAGCCCTCGCCGGTCCGCGGCGCCTGCGCCGGGACCGAGACGCCCGTGAGCAGCTCGTCGGGCGCCATCGCCGTCTCGTGGGGCCCGCGGAAGAACTCGCGCGCGGCGACGGACCGGGCGCCCCGGGCCGAGCGCAGCTCGATCGTCGCGTCGAGCGCGACCGCCGCGGCGGTCAGCTCCGCCCACGGCGCGGCGTAGGCCAGCGAGCCGCCGACGGTCCCGCGCTGGCGGGTCGCGCGGTAGCCGGCGTAGGCGCCGGCGGCCTTCAGCAGCGGATGCGACCGTGCGACGGCGCCGTCGTCGAGCAGCGCCTGCTGGCGGACGAGCGCGCCGATGTGCAGGACGTCGTCCCGCGCGTCGACGCCGTCGAGGCCGGCGACGCGGTTGACGTCGACGACGACGGCCGGCCGGATCGTGCGCAGCTTCATGAGCGGGACCAGGCTCTGGCCGCCGGCGAGCACGCGTGCGTCGTCGCCGCGGGCGAGCAGCCCGATGGCCTCCTCGACGGACTCGGGGGCGTGGTAGGCGAACGGCGCGGGCTTCATGGTGCGGGCGCGTCGCCGGGCAGCGCGAGCGGCGCGTTGGCGCTCGCGAGGTACTCGAAGGTGGTGAACACGAGGTCGTCGGACCCGGTGTTCTCGAGGTCGTGGATCATCGACTCGCCCGCCGCGAACGACAGGCGCCGCGTCTCACCGACCGCGTAGCGGATGTCGTGGATGACGCCGTCGCCGTCGCGGCTGATCGCCGTCCCGCCGCTCACGCAGACCCACACGTAGTCCAGGACGTGGCGATGGAAGGGGATCCGCTCCCCCGGCCCGAGCCGGATCTCCCAGATGCGCGTGTGCTCGTCCTCGAGCAGCAGGCGGGAGCCGACGCGCGGGTTGGCGGTCAGCGCGTCGAGCTCCGACCGCAGCTCGGACGGCCAGTGGGCGAAGGCGGTCGTGCTCACCCGCCGACCCTCCCCCCGCGGCCGCACGGATGCAAAGACGCCGGGACGGCGTCGCCCATAGGCGCAGCCTATGACGGCGGGGGCCGCCGGCTCACAGCGTGACAGCGGTCCCACTGACCCGCACCCCGGGCTCGCCCGGCCGCAACTCGATGCCGAGCACGCTCGGGCGTCCCATGTCCTCGCCCTGGAGGACCACGACGTGCGCGGGCGCGCGCACGAGCCCGAGCTCGGCCAGGTACCAGCCGAAGGCCGCCGCCGCCGCGCCGGTCGCGGGGTCCTCGACCACGCCGCCGACCGGGAACGGGTTGCGGGCATGGAAGCGGTCCGGCGCCTCGCGCCAGACGAGGTCCACGGTGGTGAGGTCCTCGGCGAGCATGAGGTCGCGCAGCGCGCCGAAGTCGTAGTCCAGCGCGGCGAGGCGCTCGCGGGTGGCCGCGGCGAGCACGAGGTGGCGCGCGCCGGCATAGGCGACGCGCGGCTCGAGGGCGGGATCGAGGTCCTCCTGCGACCACCCCAGCACGGCGAGCACCGCGGCGAGGTACCCGGCCGCGACGGGCTCCGTCGACGGCGCGACGCTCGTGAGCGTCGCCTTGGCCGGGCCGGCCTCGTCGCGGTCGGTCTCGACGGGCACCTCGCCTGCGCGGGTGTGCAGCACGATGCGACCCGGCCCGTCGCGGTCGGCGAGCGCGACGGCGGTCGCGATCGTCGCGTGGCCGCAGAAGGGGACCTCGGCGACCGGCGAGAAGTAGCGCACCTCGTACGCGCGGTCCCCCCGCTCGGCGGTGAGGAACGCGGTCTCGGAGTA
>JAXDGY010000104.1:0-4523 GCA_034664785.1 Solirubrobacteraceae bacterium | reverse complement strand
AGGTCGTTGACGCCGTTGGCGTTGTAGGCCGGGGAGTCCTGGATCGAGCCGGGCGTCAGGTCGATCAGGTCGTAGAGCGCGGGCGTGGCCAGCGAGTTCAGGCGGCGGATGCCGTCGCCGTAGAGGTAGCGGTAGAGGTCGTAGACCGGCTCCTGGGCGACGACGGCCTTGAGCGCCGCCGGACGCTTGTCGACGCCGATGAGGCCGGTGGCGGCGTCATAGGACTTCCCGTACATGCCGACTTTGCCGGTCGACCACGGCTGGGCGGCCGCCCACTGCACGGCATTGACCACGTCCGCCTGCTCACCCGGCCCGCCCCAGTCGAGGCAGCCCGTGGAGCCGCCGAACCCGCGCAGGTCCACCATCACGTAGGTGTAGCCGCGCTGCATCAGCTTCGCGCCCTCGATGAAGTCGAGGAAGCGGTCCGACGGGCCCGCCGGCCCGGTCGGGTCATAGGGCGCGCCCTCCACGGGACCGGCCACCCCGACCTGCCCGGAGTGGTTGAAGTACGGGCCGATCGAGAGGATCACCGGCGTCCTCGTGCCGGCCGGCAGGCCCGTCGGGCGAAGGACGTCGGCGTGGAGCTCCACGCCGTCCGACGACGGGATGGTGGCCTGGCTCCACGCGGCGCCGGGTGGTACGCCGGCTGCGCTCGCGGCCGTGGGCACGACCGCGAGCGCCGCGAGTGCGGAAACGATGGTGATGGGCAGTCTCATGTGACCCCCCAACGACGGCGATCGCCGTTTCTTGCGGTTCCCGCGCGGGACGCCTTCCTACCGGGTGGTCAGCACCGTGCCGGTCGACCCGAAGCCGAGCCGCTGCCTGGTCGCCGCCGTCAGGTCGAACTCGCGCGCGCCGACGTAGGGCCCGCGATCGACGACGGGGACGCGGAGCGAGCGGCCGCGGTAGCGCAGGGTCACCTTCGCGCCGCACGGCAGCGACTTGTGGGCGACGCCGAGCGTGCCCGGGCCCAGGCGCCCGCCGCAGGCCAGGTGGCCGCCGTACAGCCCGGGTCCGTACCAGGAGGCCAGCGCCCGGCGGTAGACGTTCAGCCGGCCGGCCCGGCGCGTGGCGGCCTTCGCCGTGCCGTCGCCCGCGAAGCGCACCCGCAGCTTCCAGGACCCGGTCCGGCGCGGCGTGAAGCGCAGCCGGAACGCGCCCGACCGCGAGGTGCGATCGCGATCGACGCGGTGCCAGCGCTTGGCGCCACGCACCTCGAGGGTCACCGTGCGACCGGCCCGGCCGGGGCGCAGGACGCCGCGGACCAGCGCGCGGCGGCCGGTGGTGACGTTGCTGCGGATGGTGCCCAGGCTCATCCGGGCACTCGCCTTCTCCGCGGGGACCGCGGCAGTCGCAGTCGCAGGCGCGACGGCGGGCGTGGGCGACGGCGGAACTGGGGCCTGCGCGGTCGCGCTGCCGGCGACGGCGAAGGGGACGACGAGGGTCAGCGGCGCCGTCGCGAGGGAGCGACGGGAGCGCTTGGTCATCGGCCTCATGCGAGGTCGACCTCCTTGGGGTCTGCCGCCTACGGAGTTAGCTGTCGGGCTCGCGACCCGCCGGTCACACGTCTTGTGCGACTCGACGAAGCGCTACACGGCCACCTGGCCGCGATTCGCCCCATCCGACCCGAGATGTCCCCCCGGTCCGGCGATGGGTCCCCCGCTCGCCCCCGCATTGTCGGAGGCGATTCGGCGTGCGAACGAGCGTTCGAAGATACTGCTGCGTGTGCCCCGTTGACGGGGTGTGTGCGCGACCTCACAGAAGTGAGGTTGGTGGCCCACCTGCCGCCGGTGTACCGCAGAGCACGTGCGCCAGCAGCGTCGCGGGCGCGAGCGCGCGGGGATCCTCGGGCGAGCCCGCGCGATGCTCCATCGCCGCCGCGAGGACGCGATCGGTCGCCGCGAGCAGCGCGGCGTGCTCGTCGCCGTCCTGGTGCTGGCAGCCCAGGCGCGCCAGCGCGAGCGGCTCGGCCGCGTCGCCGCCGCGGAAGGCGATCTGCAGCGCGCTGGCCGTGTGCCCGACGACGCGCTCCAGGCGCGGTGAGCGCGGCCCGACGCGCGCGGTGCCCAGCGCGGGCCCGAGGTCGTGCAGCTCCTCGCCCGCGATCGCCGCCTCGAGCTGGGCGCCGGCGGCGACGGCCAGCTGCTCCTCCGACCACCCCGCCTGGCGCGCGGCGCGGCGCAGCAGGAAGGATGCTTGCAGCCCGTGTCCGTAGGGCATGTCGCTGGCGTAGAGCACGCGACCGGGCGGCACGCTCGTGAGCAGGTCCAGCATGTCCCCGATCTGCCACCAGGACGTGTCGAACAGCAGGTTCGGCAACTCGGCCGCGTCGTCGCGCAGCAGCCCGAGGTCGCTGATCCCGGCGTGCGCGAGGACGAGCCGCGCGCCCGGGTGCTCGCGCGCGAGGCGCGCGACGGCGGCGCCCAGGTTGGGGATCCCGCGGCCGGCGTGGAAGAGGACGATCCGGCGGTCGGCCGCCGCGAGGGCGACGAGCTCGTCGACGATCGGGTGCGGAAGCCCGAACGCGTCGCTGCGCGGGTGCAGCTTGATGCCGACGGCCCCGGCGGCGAGGCAGCGCCGGGCCTCCTCGACCGCCCCGGGCGCCTTCGGGTCCACGCGGGACAGCGGGACGAGCCGGCCGCCCGAGGCCGCGCACGCCGCGAGGACGGCGTCGTTGGGCGCCTCGTAGCCGTCCGGCTCGTGCATCGCGAACAGCAGCGCGCGGGCGTGACCGGCGGCGTCGAGGCCGCGCAGGACCTCCGCCGGCGTGCCCTTGACCCCGTCCGGGTCGTTCTGGCCCATGTGGGTGTGGGCGTCGGCCCACAGCGCGCCGTGGACCGGCCCGTCGCGCAGCACGGGCGCCAGGGACAGGATCGTGCGCTCTCCGCGGATCGGCATCCGCCGAGACCCTAGTGTCCGGCGCGCGTGGCCTCCGGGTCAGGCCGCCCCGGCGAGCAACCCGGGCTCGAGGACCGACTCGACCTCGGCGCGCAGCTTGGTCAGCCCGAGCCGGATGCGGCTCTTCGCCGTGCCGAGCGGGACGTTCGAGCGGCGGGCGATCTCGTCGGCGGTCAGCCCGCCGAAGTAGGCGAGGACGACGGCCTCGCGCTGGCTCCGGGGCAGGCGGCGCAGCGCGTCGCGGACCGCGGCGCGGTCGTCCTCGCGCTCGGCCATGCGGGCCGGGCGGTCCTCCACCCGGGCCTCCTCGTGCGCCACCACGACCTTCAGCCGATCGCTCGCGCGGCCGGCGGCCTGGCCCTCGCGCCACAGGTCCAGCGCCCGCGAGCGGGCCATCAGCCGCAGGTAGCCGCCGAGCTCGCCGCGGCGGGCGTCGAACTTCGTCGGGCTGCGCCAGACGCGCAGGAAGACGTCCTGCGTGACGTCCTGCGCCTGCGCCGCGTTGCCCACGACCCGGTAGGCCGCGCTGTAGACGCCACGCTGGTGCTCGTCATACACGCGGGCGAACGTCTCGGGGTCTGCGAGGTTCATCGGCGGCCTTTCCTCGGGGCGCAGGGCCCGCGGGAGTCGGGGGAACAACCTTCAACAAGTCGTAACGCGAATATACACACGCTGTGCAAGGTTGTAAACCTGCCTGTCGAAGGGGAGGATCGGAGTCGTGCCCGACCGCCTGTCCGCCCTCGACGCCTCGTTCCTCCACCTCGAGGAGGGCGGGGCGCACATGCACGTCGCCAGCGTCCTCGTCTTCGACGGCTCCCCTCCCCCCTACGACGAGCTCGTGCGGGCCATCGAGGGCCGCCTGCACCTCGTCCCGCGCTACCGCCAGCGGCTCGCCTTCGTCCCGTTCGGCCAGGGCCGCCCGGTCTGGGCCGACGATCCCCACTTCAACGCGCGCTACCACATCCGGCACACCGCGCTGCCCGCCCCGGGCACCGACGGCGAGCTCAAGAAGCTCGCGGGCCGCCTGTTCGCCCAGCCCCTCGACCGGTCCAAGCCGCTCTGGGAGCTCTGGCTCGTCGAGAACCTCGACGACGACCGCTTCGCGATCATCTCCAAGACCCATCACGCGCTCGTGGACGGCGTGAGCGGCGTCGACCTGATCTCGGTGCTGTTCGACATCTCGCCCGAGCCGGCGGCCGCGAACTGGAGCGAGCCGGCGTGGATCCCCCGGCCCGCGCCGACCGACACCCAGCTGCTGGCCGACGCGCTGCTCGAGCGCGCCGTCGTCCCCGGGGAGATCGTGCGCGGGCTGCGGCGTCTCACCCGCACCCCGCGCGAGGTCGCGGGCCGGTTGGCCGTGGGCCTGGCCGGCGTGGGCGCGATGGCCTGGGCGGGGCTGAACCCCGCGCCGCCGTCCGTGCTGAACGTCCCGATCGGGCCGCACCGGCGCTACACCTGGGTCGATGCGGACCTGCGCGAGTTCAAGGCCATCAAGGACGGGCTCGGCGGCACGATCAACGACGTCGTGCTGACCTCCGTCGCGCTCGCGCTCGGCGCCTTCCTGCGCGACCGCGGCGAGGACACCGACGAGCTCGTGCTGAAGGCGATGGTCCCGGTCTCCGTGC
>JAXDGY010000103.1:0-37702 GCA_034664785.1 Solirubrobacteraceae bacterium | reverse complement strand
CGGCGTTGGCCTCGAGGGCCTGTCGTGGCACCGTTCCGCGGCCGAGGGTCCGTCCGGGCTGCTCGCCGGCTACGCCAACCTGCCCGAGGCGGCGATCGCGCAGGCGGTGCGGCTGCTCGCCGAGGCGGTCGAGGAGGTCGGCGCCTGACCGCGCCCGTGCGCCGGCCGGCGGCGTCACGGCTCATGACGCCGCCGGGGGCGGTCTCCTCGTACCGAGCACCGGCTTGACGTCGATCACCGGCGGGCCGTCCAGCGCCTCGAGGTTGCGCACGCGCAGCCGGTTGTCGTCGACGGTCACCACCTCGACCCGGTGCAGCCCGATCGGGTTCGGGCGGTCCGGGGATCGGGTGTTGAACACCCCTTGCTCGGGGTTGGCGACATCCCCGCGGGGATGGACCCGCAGCACGTCGCGGTCAGCGCGGTCGAGCCACGTGAGGACGACGATCTCGTCGCCCGGGCGGATGCCCTCGAGGCCCTCCACCACCCGCGGCTCGAACGCGAGCCACGCCTCCGGCGATCCCTCGTGGCCCTGCTTGGGTGCCGATGCCCGGTCGGTCAGCGGCGACTGCACCGTCCCGATCGGGACGAGCTCGATGTGGCGGTCCGACGCCGGCATCTCCTAGCCGGCCTCGCTGACGTCGTAGACCTCGCGGGCCGGTCGCGCCATGACGCGCTCGGCCATCTCGCGCTTGAGCACGTCGAGGCGCCGCTCCTGGTCGGCGTCGCGCTCCCGCGTGCGCGCGAGGTCGATGAACTCGTCGCTCACGAACCCCTCCCGGAGCGCGAGCACCGCGTGGCGGTCGCGGTAGGACAGCCGGAAGACGAAGCGCTCCAGCGCCCGGCCGCGCTCGGGGCGCGCGAGCGCGGGGTCGACGCGGAACCGGTCGCCGGTGACCGCGCGCGTGACCATCTCGAACGCGTCGCGTGCACCGGGTCCCCCGAACGCGGTCGCCACGACGATCTCGCGGCGCTCGCACGGCCCGTCCGGATCCAGCAGCGGGAGGGCGCGCTCGATGACCTTGAAGGCGTGCGCCACGCCGCCGGGCGACCCTGGGCCGTGGTACTTGAGGAGGTCGGCGAACGTGAACGTGATCCGTCGTCCGCGCTCGACGACCTCGATCGTGCCGATCATGCGCCGGCCTCACCCACCGACCTGCGCGAGCGCCGGCGCTCGGCGCGGGGTGGCGCCCGGCCCGCTGTCGACCCTCGGCAGCGCAGCCACGCGCGCGTCGCGCGAGACGGCGGACACCTCGGCCGACACGTCGGCGAAGTTGACGCGCCGCACGAAGTCCTGGTGCTGGCCGAGCGGCGCGAAGAAGTCGTCGTAGTGCGTGGGGATGACGACGCCGGGATCGAGCCGGCGCAGGATCCGCTCCCAGTAGCGCGGCGTGACGCTGCGTCCGGCGACCCCGGCGAGGAACACGTCGACGGGGCCGTCGCGCAGCGCGCCGTCGTCGAGGTCCGCGCTGCCCTGGTGGTAGAGGGTGATCCCGGCCACCTCGATGCGGATCCCCCACACGGCGCCGCAGCGGTAGGCGCCCGGCGCAAGGCCGTCCAGGTGGTGGCACGTCAGCTCGCCGTCCATCGGGATCTTGCGACCGAACAGCAGCTTCGAGTGGCGGCTCGGCACGAAGCGCACGACGAACGGTCCCAGCTCGTAGGGCCTGTGCGGCTCGACCTCGACGGCGAGATCGCCCACGAGGTGCAGGCGCATGAGGTGCGCGAGCGACGGGGATCCGTACGCCTTGGCGCGGTGGCGGCGCGCGAGCGCGGGGGCGTCGAGGGCGTGGTCGAAATGCGTGTGCCCGACGAGCACGCCCGCCACCGTTCCCGGCGCGGTCGCGTACCGCTCGATCATCGACTGGTCCGGCATGGCCGGCCGCCGCAGCAGCAGCGAGCGCAGCGGCACCCGCGACACGTACGGATCGATGAACACCGAGACGCCGTCATAGGTCAGGCAGTAGCCCGACACGCCGAGCCAGGTGACCTGCAGCCCCGCGGGCAGCTCCAGCCGGACGGCCTCCAGCTCCCGCAGTGCCTGCGCGTCCTCGGTCGCTCCTCCGGCCACAGAGCGAGGTTCGCATTCCGACAGGGCGGGCGCCACCCCTGGAGGAATGCGTGCGTCGTCCGGCGCGCTCGTGCGGACCGTCGCGCGGGGTCGCCGGTTGCACGCCTCCCACGGATTGGATACGTTCCGCCAACAATTGGATCCTAAAACCCCCACACTTGACCGCGGCCCCGCTGTCTCCCTCGAGGTCTCGGCGCGCGATCTCTCGATGAGCTTCGAGCGCACCGTGGGCCGCGAGCGCGTCACGACGCGCGCCTTGCACGATGTCAGCTTCCATATCGGCGCGCGGGAGTTCGTGGCGGTCATCGGGCCCTCCGGCTGCGGCAAGAGCACGATCGTCCGGATCGCCGCCGGCCTTCAGCGACCGACCGGCGGCGAGCTGCGGATCGGCTCCAACCCCGTCACGGGCCCCGGGACGGACACCGCGACCGTCTTCCAGTCGCCGGGCCTGCTGCCCTGGCGCACGGTGCTCGACAACGTGGCCCTGCCGCTGGAGCTCGCCGGCATGGGCAAGCGGGAGCGCGTCGCCCGCGCGGAGGAGTACGTCGAGCTCGTGAACCTCGCCGGCTTCGGCCGGCACTACCCGCGCGAGCTCTCCGGTGGCATGCAGCAGCGCGTCGGGCTCGCCCGCGCCCTCGCCGTCCAGCCGCGCGTGCTGCTCATGGACGAGCCGTTCGGGAACCTCGACGCGATCAGCCGCCAGCGCATGCAGGACGAGCTCCTGCGGATCTGGGATCAGATGAAGACGACGGTCGTCTTCGTCACCCACGCGATCGACGAGGCGATCCTGCTCTCCGACCGGGTGCTGGTCATGGGCCGCGGCGTCATGCGCGCGCACGTCGACGTCGATCTCCCGCGGCCGCGCTCGCGCCGGACGCTGCTGTCCGACGAGCGCACCCTCGACCTCATGCGCGAGCTCGAGGACCTGCTCGGCGAAGCCGACGGGGCGCCGGCATGAGCACCGCGGTCGAGCGCCACCGCCTCGGGCGCGGCGAGCTGCTGCGCCGCCGGCTGCTGTCGCGCGAGCGGCTCGTCCAGCTGTGCGTCCTGATCCTCGTCCTCGGGGTGTGGGAGGTGGTCGGCCTCAAGCAGGGCGACTTCTTCCTGGCGCCCCCCAGCTCGGTGCTCTCCACCGGGGTCGACGAGCTGCCCACGTCGGCCTTCTGGTCGCTGCTGGGCTCGACCGCCACCGGGATCATCACCGGGTTCGTGATCGCCGCGGTGCTCGGCGTGCTGCTCGGGATCCTGATGGGGACCAGCCGGACGGCGGCGTCGGTCCTCAACCCGATCGTCTCGGCCGGCTACGTGATCCCGGAGGCGGCGATGGTCCCGCTGCTGATCGTGTGGTTCGGGCTGGGGATGACGCCTCGGGTCGTGGCCGTCGTCCTCTTCGCGATCTTCGAGATCATCGTCACGACCTACACCGGCGTGCGCAACGCGGACGCGTCGCTCAGCGACGTGGCCCGGTCCTTCGGGGCCTCGCGCCGCCAGCTGTTCGTCAAGGTCACTGTCCCAGGGGCTCTTCCCTTCATCTTCGCCGGCCTCCGCATCGGGGCGGCCAGAGCGGTGAAGGGCATGGTCGTCGCCGAGTTGCTGTTCGCGGCGACCGGCATCGGCGGAGCCATTCAACTGTCGGCCAACGCGTTCCGCACCGACCGGGTGATGTTCTACGTGATCGTCGTGACGGTCATCGGCATCGCCTTCTCCGGCGCGGTCCAGCTCGTCGAGCGCCTGTGGATGCGCTCGTGGCACGAGAGCTACAGACAAACCGATTAACCGGGAGAGGGACACATGAAGATCTCGAGAATGGCCGTCGCGACGACGGCAGTGATGGCGCTGGGCCTGTCGGCCTGCGGTGGTTCGAACGGGGGTGGGGGCGCGACCGCGTCGCCGGGCGGCAAGCCCTCGACGAGCGGCATCCGCGTCGCCTACGCCTCGGCGCTGGACCCCAACGACGCCGCCGACCAGCTCGGCCTGGACGCGGCGGGGGCCAAGGTCCAGACGCTCAACGCCGACAGCGCCGTCATCGCCGGGCTGCAGCGCGGCAGCATCGACGTCGGCAACGTCGACGTCAACCAGGCCATCGCCGCGCGGTCGAAGGGCCTGCCCATCAAGATCATCTACGTCGCCCAGACGACGCCCGAGTACGTCTTCGTGGGGCGCCCGGAGATCGCGACGCTCAACGACCTCGCCGGCAAGAACGTCGGCTTCCAGGAGCCCGGCTCCCAGACCGAGCTGTTCGTCAAGAACATCATCAAGGAGAAGGCCCCGGCGATCTACAAGGACGTTCACTTCCTCGCGCTCGCGGAGTCATCGCGCCGCGCGCAGGCGATGGTGGCCAAGCGCCTGGACGCCAGCCCCCTGGAGTCCATCAACCTCGCGCAGCTCGAGAAGCAGGGTGGCTATCACCAGCTCGCGACCTGGGCGGACCTGTCCGGCGACGCCAGCAAGGCCATCGGCACGGTGTGGATCACCACCGACAAGAAGTACGCCTCCGACAAGGCGCAGCTGACCGCCTTCGTGCAGGACCTGCAGAAGGGCTACAACCAGACCTACGCCGACAAGGCCGCGTGGGTGGCCCGCGCCAAGCAGGCCGTCCCGGACGTCGACGCGTCGCTGCTGCCCTCCGTCTACGACATCTACGTGCGGCGCACCATGTACCCGAAGTCAGGGACCCCGGCGCTCACGCCGCAGACGTTCGTCGCGAACGAGCGCTTCTACCGCAGCGTCGGCGAGTGGGACAAGCAGCAGGACGACTCGATCATGGCCTATGACCTGATCAACGCCGGCTCGCGCGAGACCGGGACGCCGGGCGGCGCGTGAGCTCACCGCCGACCCAGCACGGGCAGGCGCATCGCCGTTCGCTGAGCGGACCCGTGTCGCGGGGGATGGCGGTCAGCAGCCAGCCCCTGGCGACGGCCGCGGCGATCGAGATCCTGGGCGTCGGCGGCACCGCCGCCGACGCCGCGGTCGCCGCGGCGGCGACGCTGTGCGTCGTCGAGCCGCGCGCCACGGGCATCGGGGGCGACGTCTTCGCCCTCTTCTGGCCCGCCGGCGCCGGCGGGCCGCTCGCGCTGGACGCGGCGGGGCCCGCGGCGGCCGAGGCGACGGTCGACGCGGTCCGGGCCGCCGGCCACACGCGGATGCCGGCGACGGGACCGTGGACCGTCACCGTGCCCGGCGCGGTGGACGGGTGGGCGCAGCTGCTCGACCGCGCGGGCGCGCTCGGGTTCGATCAGGTGCTGCGGCCGGCGATCCGCCACGCCGAGCAGGGCTTCGCCGTCACGCCGGTGATCGCCGACGAGTGGGCGATGCACGCGAGCCGGATCGCCAACGACGCGGCCGCCCGCGCCGTGTTCCTCCCGGGCGGCCGGGCGCCGCGCGCGGGGGAGCGGTTCGCCAACGCCGACCTCGCGGCCCTCCTCAGGCTGCTCGCCGCCGACGGCGCGGAGGGCTTCTACCGCGGCATGCCGGCCGAGCGGATCGGCGAAGCCGTCGAACGCGTCGGCGGCCCGCTGCGCGCCGCGGACCTCGCGGCCTGGGGCGGCGCGCGCTGGGTCACGCCGTTGCGCCGCTCCTACCGCGACGTCGAGCTCGTCGAGCTGCCGCCGCCCGGCCAGGGGATCGTGGCGCTGGAGGCGCTGGCCATCTTCGAAGGGCTGTCCGCGGGCGACCGCGCGGAGGAGGAGCACTTCGCGATCGAGGCGCTCAAGCGCGCGTTCGCCGACGCCCGCGATCACCTCGCCGACCCGCTCGTCGTCGACGTCCCGGTGGAGCGGCTGCTCGGCGTCGACCACGTCGCCGCCAGGCGGGCGGAGATCGGCGCCGAGGCCGCGGACGTCGCGGCTCCGGGCCCGCCGACCGACACCGTCTACCTCGCCGTGGTCGACGGCGACGGCAACGCCTGCTCGCTGATCCAGAGCCTGTACTCGGGGTTCGGGTCCGGGATCGGCGTGCCGGGCCTCGGGATCACGCTGCAGAACCGCGGCAAGGGCTTCGTGCTCGACGACGGGCATCCCAACCAGCTCGCGCCCGGCAAGCGCCCCTACCACACGATCGTGCCCGCGATGCTCGCGCGGGAGGGCGCCTTCGCCGGCTGCCTGGGCGTCGTCGGCGGCTTCATGCAGCCCCAGGGGCAGATGCAGATCGTCCGGCACCTCGTCGACCACGGCGAGGACGTCGCCGGGGCCATCGCGCACCCGCGCATCCGCTACCTCGACGGTCGCGACATCGGCGTCGAGCCCGCCTACGACCCGGCGGTCATCGAGGAGCTCCGCCGCCGCGGCCACCGCGTGCGCGAGCTCGGCAACTTCGGCGCGGGCGGCGCGCAGGCCATCGTGCGCGACGGCGACGAGCTGCACGCCGCGTCGGACCCCCGCAAGGACGGCTGCGCCCAGACCACCTGACGGCCGCGCGCCTCACCTTGCCCCACGACAGGAGATCACCATGACACCACCCTTCGACAAAGACGAGCTCCGCGCGCGTGGTGAGCGGGCCCGATCGCTCATGGCGCGCGACGGGCTCGACGCCCTCATCGTCACCGGCGACTTCAGCGCCGGGATGAACTACTACTACCTGAGCGGTCATCAGCCGCGTGATTACCAGCTCAACTTCTCCCGGCCGCACGTGATGGTGCTGCCGCGTGAGTCGGAGCCGTTCCTGTTCGTCTACGGCGTCAACGCGGAGAACGCGCGTGAGTCCTCCTGGGTCGAGGACGTCGTCACCTACGCGCCGCCGTTCTCCGGCGAGGCCCTGGCCGACGCTCTGCGCGCGCGGGGCCTGGACCACGGCCGCATCGGCGCCGAGCTCGGCAACGACCAGCGGCTGGCCATGCCCGTGCTGGAGTGGCGCGCGCTCGAGGCCGGCGTGTGGGACGCGGACGTGGTGGACGCGTCGTCGCTGCTCTGGGCGCTGCGCTCGATCAAGAGCGATGCCGAGGTCGCGTACATCCGCGAGGCCGACCGGATCAACGGCGAGGGCCTCACACGGGCGTTCTCGCAGATGCGCCCCGGCGACACCGAGGTCGACGCTGCGCGGACCGTGGGCGCCGCGCTGATCGAGTCCGGAGCCTACCGCCCGCCCTACGCCCAACTCCTGCTCGTCTCCGAGGCCAAGTCCCGCGCGCTCGGCCACGGCTCGCGGATGCGCGGCCCGCTGGCCGAGTACGGGCTGGTGCCGGGCGACCTGCTCTTCGTCGACTCCGGCGTGATCGTCTCGGGGTACTGGGGTGAGTTCAACCGCATGGCGTCGGTGGGCGAGCCGAGCGCCGAGCAGCGCCATCACCACGACGCGATCCGCGAGGTCGTGACGCGCTCCGTCGACGAGGCGCTCAAGCCCGGCACGACCTTCCGGGAGGTGATCGAGCAGATGGCGGGCTTCTACCGCGACGCGGGCTACGACGAGACGCAGTTCGGCAACTACCTGGCCCCGCCCTACATGCACCTCTGCCACGGCCTCGGCCTGGCCGGGAGCGAGCCGCCCTTCGTGCGCCACGACAGCGAGCAGGAGCTCGTCCCCGGGATGGTGCTCTCGTGCGAGGCCTACCTGCGCCACGGCGACATGACCTACGGCTCGGAGGAGGACGTGGTGATCACCTCCGACGGCTGCGAGGTGCTCTCCGAGCGCGATCCCGGCCTCTTCGTGATCGAGCCGTGACCGGCGGCGGACAGCGTCCGGCGACGCGCGTGCTGGGTCTCCGCGAGATGCGCGAGGTCCTGTCGCTCGAGGACACGATCGATCTCCAGCGGCGGGCGTTCGCCTCGCAGGCGGACGGTCTCGCGACGACCGCCCCGAATATGTGGCTACGGCTGCCCGGGGAGCGCCGAGCGTGGCTCAAGGTCCTCGCCGGCCACGACAGCGCGTCCGGGGCGCTGGGCGTCAAGGTCCTGGCGCGGTTCCCCGAGCGCGGACCGGGCGACAACCTCGCCTCGCTGCTGCTGCTGTTCGACGACGACGACGGGTCGCCGCTGGCGATCATGGACGCCGTCTACGTCACCGCGGTCCGCACCGCGGCCGGCGCCGCGATCGCCACCGAGGCGCTCGCGCGGCCGGACGCGCGCCGCGTCGGGATGCTCGGCACCGGGACGCTGGCCTGGTACTCGGTGCTCGCCCACCGGATCCTCTGCCCGCAGCTGGACGTGCTGACCGTCTCGTCGCGGTCCCCCGAGCGGCGTGAGGCCTTCGCGCGGCGCGTGGAGCGCGAGATCGGCATCGAGGCGCACGCCGTGGCCACCGTCGAGCAGGCGGTCGACGGCGCCGACGTGATCGTCACCGCGACCAACGCACCGGCGCCGGTGCTGCTCGCCGACCACCTGCGCCCCGGGCAGCACATCGCGGCGATCGGCATCCGCAGCGAGATCGCTCCGGAGGCGATCGCGCGGTGCCGCGTCATCGGCGACGGCCGCGAGGAGGCGCTCGGCGACGGGAAGTTCTCCACCGCGCTCGCCGCCGGGACGGTTCGCGAGGGCGACCTCGGGCCCGAGCTCGCCCTGGTGCTCGCCGGTCGCGAGCCCGGGCGCACGGAGCCCGGCACGATCACGCTGTTCGACTCGTCGGGCGTCGCGATCCAGGACGTCGTCTGCGCCCGGCACGCCTGGGAGCGCGCCGAGGCCGGCGACGTCGGAACCATCATCACCCTGGCCGACGCCGGGGTCCTGGACTGAGAGGAAGCACCATGGATCTTGGACTCCACGGACGGGGAGCACTCGTCCTCGGCGCGGGCAGCGGGCTCGGCGCCGCGATCGCTGTCGCGCTTGCGCGCGAGGGCGCGCACGTCGTCGCCGCCGGCCGGACGGCGTCGAACGTGCAGGAGACGGCCGCCGCGATCACGGCGGCCGGAGGGACCGCGACGCCGCTCGTCCTCGATCTCCGGCGCCCCGAGACGTTCGCGCCGGCCGTCGCCGACGCGGAGGCCGCCGCGGGCTCGCTGGACATCCTGGTCAACAACACCGGCGGCCCTCCGCCGGGGCCCGCGGGCGGCATCGGCCCGGAGGTCTGGCGCGAGCACTTCGAGGCGATGGTGCTGAGCGTCTTCACGCTGACCGACCTCGTCCTGCCGGGCATGCGGCGGCGCGGCTGGGGCCGGGTCCTGACGAGCACCTCCTCGGGCGTGGTCGTCCCCATCCCGCAGCTCGGGATCTCCAACGCCCTGCGCGCGGCGCTGCACGGCTGGTCCAAGACGCTCGCCGCCGAGGTCGGCGGCGACGGGGTCACCGTCAACATCCTCGTGCCGGGCCGCATCGGGACCGCCCGCACCGCCGCACTGGACGGCGCGCGCGCCGAGCGCGAGGGACGGACGGTCGCCGCGGTGGCCGATGAGAGCCGGGCGCGGATCCCGATCGGTCGCTATGGGCGGCCGGAGGAGTACGGCGATGCCGCCGCGTTCCTGGCCAGCGACCGCGCGTCCTACGTCACCGGGTCGGTGCTCCGCGTCGACGGCGGCGTGATCGGGGCGGCATGACCACTGCCGACCGCACGACCCGCTTCGCCGCGCTGGACACGAGCATCGTCGCCGACGTGCTCGACGAGCTCGGCCTCCTCGATCAGGGGCTCGCGGCCGGCTTCGCGCCGTTCCCGGCCGACGCCGGCAAGCTGGCGGGTCCGGCGTTCCCCATCGCCGGTCAGATGAGCCCGTCGCCCGTCGCCGGCGGTGACGCCACGAAGATGGAGGCGTGCGCCGCGATCCCCGAGGGCGCCGTCTCGGTGTGGAGCGGCGCGGCCGAGGGCGTGTGCTGCTTCGGGGAGCTCATCGCGCTCGGGATGCAGGAGCGCGGGTGCGTGGGCGCGCTGGTCGACGGCGGCGTCCGCGACGTCGCCTGGCTCGGACGCCACGGCTTCCCCGTGTTCGCGCGCTACCGGACCCCGGTCCAGTCGATCGGGCGCTGGCGCGTGACGGGCTACGGCGCCCCGGTCGTGCTGCCGGGCGCCACCGCGCGGTTCGTCACCGTCGCCCCCGGCGACTTCGTGCTCGCCGACGAGGACGGGGCCATCGTGGTGCCGGTCGCCGTGCTCGACGAGGTGCTCGAGCGCGGCGAGGCGATGCTGGCGCAGGAGCGCCGCATCCGCGCCGAGCTCGCGCGCGGCCTCTCGCTCGCCGAGGCGCTGGAGCGCTTCGGCCACGTCTGAGGGAGGCGGCAGGCCCGCCCCCCGGTCGGTCAGGAGGCGTCCGGCTGCTGACGGAGGGCGTCGCGCAGCAGCCGGGCGCCGACGAGCACCATCAGCAGCGCGAAGAGGATCCGCAGGACCGCCCCGGGCAGGCTGAGCGCGAGCGCCGTGCCCGCGATGCTGCCGACCATCCCGATGACGCCCATGCGGAGCGCGACGGGCGGGTCGCCGACCCCGCGCCGGTACAGCGACCAGCTGGCCACCGCCGCCGTGGGGAGCACGACGAGCAGGGACGTCGCCTGCGCGGCGTGCTGGCTGAGGCCCACGACGAGCACGAGGAAGGGCACCATGAAGATGCCCCCGCCGACGCCGAGGACGCCGGACAGCACACCCGTGAGCACCCCGAAGGCGACGAGGGCGACGATCTCGAGCAACGCTCAGCCCTTCAGGGAGATCGACACGGCGGCGATCAGCATGAAGACCCCGAAGGCGCCCTTGAGGGCGCGCTCGGGTGCGCGGGCCAGCACCCGCGCGCCGACGCGGGCCCCGATGATCGACCCTGCGCAGAGCGCGAGGGCAGCCGGGACGTCCACCTCCCCGGCGCCGCCGTAGACGACGACGGCTGCCAGGCTGATCGGGATGATGGCCGCGAGGCTCATCGCGTGGGCCTCGCGCTGGGGCCGGCCGCTCCAGAGCACGAGCAGCGGCACCATGACGGTCCCACCGCCGATGCCCAGCAGACCGGAGAGGACGCCGCCGATCAGGCCGGTCACGTCGTAGCGGCGCGAGGTGGATCCGGCGGAGGACGTGGCGACGCTCATGCGCCGACAGGATACTATTTCACGACTTTTGGATCCAATTACGGCACGGCGGTCGCGGTCTGCAGCTGCTCGTAGCGCAGCGCGACCAGCTCCCCCGAGCGCCGCACGTGGAAGGCCATCGCCTCCCGCGCCGCCGCCGGGCCACGCCCGGCGATCGCGCTCGCGATGGCCCGGTGCTGATCGACGTTCTCCTGCAGCAGGCGCTTGCTCCCGCTCAGCGTGGACCAGGTGACGTTGCGCGGGAAGCTGCGGTGCAGCGCCCGCACGGTCTCCGTCAGCCGGCGGTTGCCCGCCGCGTCGAGGATGGCCTCGTGGAACAGGTCGTTGGCGCGGCTCCACTCCGGGCGCTCGACCCCGGTCGTGTGTCCGTTGGCGTCGCCCTCGGTGGCCTCGGCGACGAAGTGCTCGAACATCTCCTCGGCCTCCTGCATGCGCCTGAGCTGCTCGTCGCGCACCCAGTCGGCCGCGAGCTCGGCGGCGTAGCCCTCGAGCTCGGCCCGCACCGCGTAGGCCTCGCGGATGTCCCGCAGCGTCGGCCCGCAGACCAGCGCTCCCCGATGGGGCACCACGTCGACGATGCCCTGCGCCTGCAGCCCGCGCAGCGCCTCGCGCACGGGCGTGCGGCTGACGCCGAACTCGGCGGCCAGCCGCTCCTGGCGCAGCCAGGTCCCCGTGGGGATCGCGCCGGAGAGGATGCGTTCCTGTAACAGGGCGGCGAGGTCGTCGACCGCCAGATGTGCCGATCCCACGCGGGCAATCTACCCAACGTGCCCGCCGGTCGCGGGGTTTCTCCGCCCTCCGGCGCGCGGCGGGGCCCTCGTGGCGCTTGTCCTCCGGGGAGCCCGCTGCGACAGTCGTGCGCCAAGCCACTCGCAAGGGAGGACCGTCATGTCCACCGCCGTGGAGCAGCAGGCCCGGGACGCGCTCGTGGAACGCCTGTTCGGCGCAGCGCTCGGCGCCTTCGACCTCATGGGCGTGTACCTGGGCGACCGCCTCGGCCTGTACCGGGCGCTGGCGGGCGCCGGCCCGCTGCGGGCGGCGGAGGTCGCGGCCAGGGCAGGCGTCGCCGAGCGCTACGCGCGGGAGTGGCTCGAGCAGCAGGCGATGGGCCGGATCGTCGAGGTCGAGGACGAGGAGGCCGGTGACGCCGATCGCCGCTACGAGCTGCCGGCGGGGCACGTCGAGGCCTTGACCGACGAGGCGAGCCTCGCCTTCATCGCGCCGGTGGCGCAGATGATCATGGCCTGCGGACGGCCGCTGCCCGCGCTGGCCGCCGCCTACCGCTCGGGAGACGGGCTGCCGTTCGCCGACTACGGCCAGGACCTCATCGATTCGCAGGCGCGCTTCACGGGGCCGATGTTCGACCAGCTCCTCGCGCGGGAGTGGCTCGGCGCGATCCCGCCCGTCGTGCAGCGGCTGACGAGCGACCCGCCCGCGCGCGTCGCCGACCTCGCCTGCGGCGAAGGACGCTCCAGCCTCGCGATCGCGCGCGGCTTCCCCAAGGTGACGGTCGACGGGCTCGACCTGGACGAGGCCTCGATCCAGACGGCGACCGCGAACCTCGACGGCAGCGGGGTCGAGGACCGCGTCCGCTTCTCCTGCCGTGACGCCGCGGACCCCGGCCTCGCCGGGGCCTTCGACCTGGTGCTCATCTTCGAGGCGCTGCACGACATGTCGCGTCCCGTCGACGTGCTGGGCGCCGCCCGGGCGATGCTGGCCGAGGGTGGCTGCGTGGTGGTCGGCGACGAGCGCGTGGCCGACCGGTTCTCCCTCGATGCCGGCGACGTCGAGCGCTTCTACTACGGCTGCTCGATCATGCACTGCCTGCCGGTGGGGATGGTCGGGCCCGAGCCCGCCGGGACCGGGACGGTGATGCGCAGCGACACCGTGCGCCGCTACGCGACCGAGGCGGGCTTCGAGGGCTTCGAGGTGCTCCCGATCGAGCACGACTTCTACCGCTTCTACCGCCTCTGGTGAGCATCCCTGCTGCCGGGACCGCCGGTCAGCGTTCCTCGGTGGTGAGGGTGTCGCCGGCCAGACCCGGGTGATCCACCGGCGCCTGCTTCCTGGCGTCCTTCTTGGCCTTCTTCTCCGCCTTGCGCTCCCGAAGCCTCTGCTCCCGGTTCAGCTTCGCCATCGTCGTCCGCTTCTTGCTGTTCGAGCCCATGCCTGTACGTCCCGTCTTGTGGATGTCCGAGCGCGTCGGCGACGCGCAAGCCTGCTGGGCGGAGGTCCCGTGGGCCCGTCTGCTGCCCCGACGACGGGGGGCCCGCGCACGGGCCCCCCGGGTGCTGCTCGACGTCGGCCGGTCTAGATGACCTGGACGTTCGCCGCCGCGGGGCCCTTGGCGCCCTGCTCAGCGTCGAAGCTGACCTTCGCGCCCTCGGCCAGCGACTTGAAGCCGCTGCCCTGGATCGCGTTGTGGTGCACGAACAGGTCCTTGCCGGCGTCGTCGGGCGTGATGAAGCCGAAGCCCTTGTCGTCGTTGAACCACTTCACGGTTCCTGTAGCCATATCGGTTCCCCTCCGGGATGTGTGAACTGCGAAACGCGGAGGGTGCTGCGAGGCAACAACTGCGAGAACGCGGGACACCGCTTTTGGCCGAGCGAATGCCCGACCCGTCCAGGGAGTCTAGCGTCGGGGACATCGGCGGCCTCGTCACCGGGCCGCGATCGGTCCTTCGGCTTGCCTCGGGCCGGAGCCGGATGGATCATGCGAGGCTCCCTCGGCGCCCCCTAAGGGGGATGGTTGGCGCAACGAGATCATCCAGCTTCGAACGGACAGGCGGATTCACGACGCCATCGGGCGCGCGGGTCGTACCTGTCGGCCGAGCGGGAGCGGGACCTGGTCGTGGCGACGGAGGGCGGTGACCAGGCGGCGTGCCGGGAGCTCGTGGAGTGGTTCCTGCCGGCGATCGGCGCCGTGGCCCGCCGCTTCGGCGCTGGTGGGCGCGTGCAGCGCGGCGACCTGATGCAGGAGGGGGTCGCCGGGTTGCTGTTCGCCGCCAAGCGCTACGACCCGCGGATGGAGACGCCGTTCTGGGGCTATGCGTCCTTCTGGGTCCGCAAGGCGATGCAGGAGCTGGTCGCGGAGATGACCCGGCCGGTGGCCCTCTCCGACCATGCCGTGAAGGGCCTCGCCAGCGTCAGGGCCGTCCGCCGCCGGCACCTCCAGGCACACGGCGCCGAGCCGACGACGGCGCAGCTCGCCGCGGCGACGGGCCTCAACCGAGCCCAGCTCGACAGCCTGCTGGCGGTCGATCGGACCGCGCGCAGCCTGGAGGAGCCGCTGGTCGCCGACGAGGGCACGACGGCCACGTTCGGGGACACCGTCGCCGACCCGGACGCCGAGCGGGAGTACGAGCAGGTCCTCGACCGGATGGAGATCCAGACGGTGCGGCATCTCGCCGACGCGCTCGACAAGCGCGAGCGCCTGATCCTGTGGCGCCACTACGGGCTCGGCCGGCCTCCGCAGACGCTGAGCACGATCGGCTCCGATCTCGGGCTCACCGCCGAGCGCATCCGGCAGATCGAGAAGGACGCGCTGCAGAAGCTCCGAGAGGCAGCTGCGCAGCCGCCCACCACCACCGGTCGCAGAGTCACTTGAATCCAGCCAACCGGCGCTTACCCCACGGTGAGACCCATGCACATGAGCTCCGACAGCGCCGCGCTTCGCCACCACGCCTTCGTCTACGACGCGGACGAGGAGTACGCGGCACGGTCGGTGGCGTTCCTCAGGGAGGGTCTCGAGGCGGGCGAGGGGGGCGTCGTCGCCCACAACCGGCAAGGGCTCGCGATCATGCGCGAGGCGCTCGGGCCGGACGCCGACCGGGTGACGCTCGTCGACGTCGGCTCGACCTACACCCGGCCTGCACGAGCCCTGGCGGCCTACTACGGGACCTTCCTCGGTGAGCTGCAGAAGGCGCCCTCGGTTCGTGCCGTCGCCGACTTCCAGATGGGCCCGGCGCCGGGGGAGTGGGACGAGTGGGTGGGCTACGAGGCCATCACGAACCTCGCCTACGACCATCTGCCGGTCTGGGTCGTGTGCACCTACAACGCCAACGCCCTGCCGGACCGGGTCCTCGACGGCATGTGGAGCACGCACGCCGAGGTGCTGGGCGAGGGGGGCCGGTGGGTCGGCAGCGACCACTTCGAGGATCCGCGAGGGCTGCTGCGCCGGCTCATGCCCGAGCCAGAGCAGCTCGACGAGCTCCGCTCGTGCGCGGTCGCCGACGACCTCGAGGCCTTCCGCGAGCGGCTTGCGCGCGAGCTGGTGGCCGAAGCGGTGCCCGAGGCCAAGGCGCTGGACATGCTCGTCGCGGGCACCGAGGTCGCGGCGAACGCGCTGCGCCACGGTGGCGGCATCGAGGAGGTTCGCGTGGGCCGCGCCCACGGACGGTTCGTCTGCGAGGTCATCGACGGCGGCGGCGGCTTCGACGACCCGCTGGCCGGCTACCTCGCGCCGCGAGAAGGCACGGGGACCGGCCTGTGGGTGGCTCGCCAACTGGCCTGGAGCGTCGAGTCCTTCCACACCCAGCGGGGGTTCACCGTGCGAATCTGGCTGTAGGGCGCAGGCATCGCTTGGGTTCGGCGCCCAGCCGCTTACTGAGAGAGCAGCTGGAACTTGGCGCATCCCCGCCAGGACGTTGACGCGATTGGGGAACGCGATGCCCCGGAATCCATGGCTCGCCATCGACGCGGCCACGCCGCCCGCTCTGCGTGCGCGCGAAGCGCGGCGGGCATGGGAGCGGTTCGTCGGCGGCGAGCCCGCGGACGCCGTGCGCGCGCCGGTCGCCGACTCGTGGCAGCGCTCGCTCGACGCGGGCGTCGACCCCTCGGGCAGCCGACTTGCCCCCGTGGCCGAAGATCGTGCGGAGACGTCGGCGCGGTGGGACCAGCATCCGCTGCGCCTGGCGGCGCCGCTCATCCGCGACGCCCTCGGCAGCATCGCCGACGAGTCGGAGCATCTGCTCGTCGTGAGCGACGCGGCGGGGGTCCTGCTCCAGCTCGAGGGCAACTCGCTGGTCCGCTCCCGGGCGGCCGACTCGATGAACTTCACCGAGGGCGCCCTGTGGAGCGAGCGCGGAGCCGGCACGAACGCCATCGGGACCGCCCTGGCGGCGGACCACGCGGTGCAGGTCTTCGCCGGCGAGCACTTCATGGAGGTCGTCCAGGCCTGGACCTGCTCGGCGGCCCCCGTCCACGACCCGGAGACCGGCGAGCTGCTCGGCATCATCGACCTCACCGGCCTCCAGAAGGACGTCCACCCACACAGCCTCGCCGTGGTGATGGCGACCGCCCGGGCCGTCGAGGGCCATCTCCGCGCCCGGATGCTCGAGCGCGACGACCGGATGCGCGCGCGCTACGCGGGCCACATCACAGGGGTGGGCGACCGCCGCGCGGTCGTAGCCTCGACCGGACGGCTCGTGGCCGACGACTCCCGAGGGTGGCTGCGCGACACGCGGATCGAGCTGCCGCCCGGCGGCGGCGAGCTGATCCTTCCGTCCGGCGTGCGGGCGTTCGCCGAGCCGGTCGGGGGCGAGGAGGCGTTCCTCGTCCGGGAGGTCAGGGGCGCGCGTGCGCCGACCCGGCCCCTCGACCCCCTGCGCCTGCTGGCCGACGAGCAGGCCGCGCTGCGGCGCCTGGCGGCGGCCGTCGCGCAGGACGTGGCGCCCGCAGAGATCCTGATGGCGGTCGCCGAGGAGTTCGGCCCGCTGCTCGGCGCCGACCATGCCTCCGTGGTCCGCTTCGACCACGACGGCGCCGCCACGGTCGTCGCGGGACCCGAGCGGTGGATCCAGGAGCACGGGGTCGGGTTCCGCCTGGAGCTCGACGACTCCCTGGTCAGCACGACCGTGCTGCGCACCGGTCGCTCCGCGCGCGTGGACGACCATGACTACAGCTCGGTGCAGGGCCCGGTCGCCGACTACCTGCGCCGGGTGGGAAACCGCTCGACGGCCGCCAGCCCGATCATCGTTCAGGGCCGTCTCTGGGGGGCGATGGTCGCATCGACGCAACGCGAGCGGTTCCCCGCGGACATCGAGCAGCGCATGGGCAACTTCACCGAGCTCGTCGGCATCGTGATCGCGAACGCCGAGAGCCGGGCGGAGCTCGCGGCCTCGCGCGCCCGTGCCGTGGCCGCCGCCGACGAGGCCCGGCGCCGGATCCAGCGCGACCTGCACGACGGCGCGCAGCAGCGCCTGGTGAACACGGTGATCACCCTCAAGATGGCACGGCAGGAGCTCGGCGACGGACCCGCGCCGGTGGTCGAGCTGCTGGACGAGGCGCTTGCCAACGCCCAGGCCGCGAGCGGGGAGCTCCGCGAGCTCGTCCACGGGATCCTCCCCGTCGCGCTCAGCCGCGGCGGGCTGAGGGCCGGGATCGACGAGCTGGTCTCCGGCGTCCGCCTGCCCGTGTCGGTCGACGTCGCCCTCGAGCGGCTGCCGGTGGCGCTGGAGGCGACGGCGTACTTCATCGTCGCCGAGGCGCTGACCAACGTCATCAGGCACGCCCGCGCCGCCAGCGCGCACATCGCCGCCGTCGTCGATCGCGGCGTGCTGCGGCTCGAGGTCCGCGACGACGGCGTCGGGGGCGCCCGGTGCGGCCCGAGCTCGGGGCTGCTCGGGATCCGGGATCGTGCCGCCGCGCTGAACGGCGCGCTGCAGGTCGAGAGCCCTCCCGGCGGTGGGACCGTGGTCACCGCCACGCTGCCCATCCCCGAGGCCAAGGCGGCGTGACGCGGGTGACCTGAGCCCCGATGTTGCCGGGGTGAGCCGTGACGTCGTGGGCGTTCGGGCCAGAGAGAACGGTTCCAGAGGACAAGGCGATGCGACGCCCGGCGGCCTAGCGTCTGACTCGACAACGTCCTCTGGGTCGACACCCCTCGGCGGCCTGCGAAATGGAGCGAATCTGACATGAAGCCGACTCGAAAGCGCCTTGTGGGAGTAGCGGCGGCCCTGAGTACGATCGCCATCGCCGCCTCGGCGTCCACTGCCGACGCAGCCGTGGCGGCTCCCGGGTTCGGCCCCGTCGCCGGCGGCTGGGGCGGCTTCGCCGCCCTGCCCTTCGCCGCCCCGCTCTTCGGTCAGTCGGCCGCGGTGATCGGGCCGACGATCATCACCACCGCCCCGTCGGTCTTCGTCAACACCAACAACCAGGTCACGGCAGGTAGCGCGCTGTCCGGCGGGCAGTTCGGCTGGTAGGCCGCGGCGCGTTCGGCGGACGCGGCGGCGAGGTTTCCCTAGTGACTTAGTGGGAATTCGGTATCGTGCGGTCGATGGTCCCCTCCGTCGTCGACGTCCACGGCCATTGGTTCCCTCCGGCCGTGGTCAGTCGCAGGGCGCCGACGCTGACGCCGGCGCTCGCGGCGGCGTGGGAGCTGCTCATCGACGTCGAGGCGCAGCTCGAGCACGCCGCGGCGGCCGGCACGGACGTGCGGGTCGTGAGCGCGCCGCTGTCGTCCATCGCCTCGTCGGGCGTCGTCCCCTCGCACGAGCTGGCCGCCCGGACCAACGACGCCCTGGCGGTCGCGGTCAGCCGTCACGGCGGGCGGCTGGTGGCCCTGGCCACGGTCGACGCGTTCGCCGGCGACGCCGGCGCCGAGGAGGCGCGGCGCGCCGTCGACGAGCTGGGCCTGCCCGGTCTCGTGGTGGACGCCGCCCGCGGCGAGCGGCTGCTCGCCGACCCCGGGGCGCGACCCACCCTCGCCTTCGCCGCCGAGCGCGGGATCCCGGTGTTCGCCCACCCGGTCAACCCGCCCGTCATCCCCGACCGGCAGCGCCGCACGGGCGCCGGCATCCTCCTGGCGCGCGGCTCCGAGTCCGCCCTGAGCACGCTCGCCCTGCTCGAGGCGGGCACGCTCGCCGAGCTCGCCGGCCTGGAGCTGATCATCGCCGGGATCGGGGCGTCCGCCCTGCTCCTGGCGGGCTTCCTGGACGGCCCCGAGGCGGGTTCGGCGCCGGCGAGCGCTGGACGCTCTCGCCTGCACGTCGACACGATGGGCTTCGATCCGGCGGTCGTGCGGTTCCTCGTCGACGTCCTCGGGCCGGAGCGCGTCCTGGTGGGCAGCGACTGGCCGATCATGTGGCGCGAGGCGTCCGCCGCGCGGGTGGAGGACACACTCGCCGAGGCCGGGCTCGGCGGCCGCGACGCCGCGCTCGTGGCGGGCGGCAACGCGAGTCGGCTGCTCGCGCTGCCCGCGCCTGCGGGTCGTCAGATCAGCGCGTGATCGGCCGGCGGCGCGACGCCGTCGATCAGGTGACGGCCGAGATGCAGGTGCTTCGAGCGCGCGGGGTCGTGCAGCGTATGCGTGCGCGCGTTGCGCCAATGGCGGTCGAGGCCGTGCGCGCGGTCGGCCGCGCTGCTGCCCGAGAAGTCGAAGATCGCGGTGGCGACGTGCAGCGCCGTCGCGCCCCCGAACGCCTTGGCCGCGGCCACGGCCAGGCGCGCGTCGGTCACCGCCTCGACGTCGCCGGGCGTCGCGTCCGCGGCGTCCAGCGCGGCGGCGGACCGCGCGAGCAGCGCCTCGGCGGCGCGGACCTCGGCGTCCAGCTCGCCGGCGAGTCGCACGAGCTGCGGGTCGTCTGCCGCGCGATCGACGCCGGCCTCCCACCACGGCCGCGCCCGCTCGCGCAGGAAGGCCACCCCGTCCTGCAGCGCGCCACGCGCGATGCCGACGTCGACGGCCACGTGCATGAGCTGCCCGAAGGCGGCGAACGTGCTGGGCTCCGGGCGCGAGAGCGCGCCGTGCACGACCCACGCGGCCGGCACGTGGACGTCCTCGAGGGTCGTCGTCCCGCTGAACGTCGCGCGCTGGCCGAACGCCGTCCAGTCCTGGTCGACGTGCACGCCGGGCGCGTCGCGCGGCACATAGGCGACCGCGACCGCCCCGTCGTCGTCGAGCGCGAAGACCGGGATCCACTGCGCCGTCAGGGCGCCGGTCGCGTAGTACTTGCGCCCGTTGAGGAGGTAGTCCCCGTCGCCCCTGCGCACCAGGCGCGTCACCCAGTCGCGCGAGGTCTTCCCGCCGCGCTCGGACAGGGCGTTGCCCAGCCGGGCTCCGCGGAGGAACTCGGCCAGGAAGAAGCGCTGCTGGGCGTCGCTGCCGTGGCGGATGATCGTGTCGGCGAAGCAGACGTGGTTCTGCGGGATCTGCGCGATCGCCGGGTCGGCGACCGCGATCAGCCGGAAGACCTCGGCGACGGTCGCGCTGGACACCGCGGCGCCGCCGTGGGAGGCCGGGACCCGCATGCCCAGCAGCCCGGTGCGGGCCAGCTCGCGCAGCTCCTCGTGCGGCAGCCGGTCCTCGCGGTCGCGCGCGACCGCCTCCTGCCGGATGGCGTCCGCGTAGACCGCGGCGGCGCGGATCGCCTCCTCGTCGGAGGCGATCACGCGCACGTCGCCGGGGACCGAGAGGTCCACGGTCGCGGCCGGGGCGCTCATCCGCCCGCGGCGGCCTTCGGCGTCGCGAACCGGTCGAACTGCGACAGGAACACGTCCTGCGCCTTGACCGGACGGGTGACGATCTTCGCCTTGACGAGCTCGTCGATGACGGGCTGCTCGGCGGCGTAGAACGCCGGCCCGATCTGCTGCAGCGCCTGTGCTCCACGGGCGTAGGTCGTCTTGATCGCGGTGGTGCTGAAGCCGAGCTTGGGCGACAGGATGCTCGCCTGCTCGTCGGGGTTGTCGTGGATCCAGACGATGGTGTCGGCCACCGCCTGGAGCACCGCGCCGAGGGCCGCCGCCTTGTGCTGGATGGCGTCCTTGGTCGCGACGTAGGGGTAGAGGTTCTTGACGCCCGCCTCGCGGCAGGTGCTGATGATCCGCCCGCCTGTCTTCTCGACGAGGTCGGCCATGTTCGGGTCGATGGAGTAGTAGCCGTCGAGCTGCCCGGTCTGGAAGGCCTTGTTGGCGGGCGGGCCGGTGATCTCGACGATCTTGAAGTCGCTCTGCTTCAGGCCCGCGGCCGTGACCTGGTGCAGGAACGAGATGTAGGAGTTCGTCGACTTCAGGAAGGCGATCTTCTTGCCCTTCAGGTCGGCGAACGTCTTGGCCGGGCTGTCCTTCGGGACGAGCAGGCCGCAGTTCTGGTCGTTGGGCTCCGTGACGCCGATCGCCTGCACGCGCCCGCCGTTGACGTAGGACTGCACCGCCCCGACGTCGCCGATCTCGGTGAGGTCGATCTTGCCGCTGTTCAGCGCCGTCAGCATGTCGGTGAAGACCGGGAAGAACTTGTACTCGACCTTCACGCCCTTCGGCTGGACGTTGCGGGCCCAGAGGGTGCTCAGGTAGCCGAAGCTGCGGGGGACGCCGACGGTGATCGTCACCGTCTTGCCGCCGCCGGCGGAGGACGACGCGGAGGCCGCGGTGGCCGAGCCCCCGCTGTCGCCGGACGACCCGCAGGCGGTGAGCATCACCGCCGCGGCGAGGGGGGCGGCGAGCAGCAGGAGGCGCCGGACGGCGCCAGGGATCAGGGTCACGGGGTTCCTTTGTCTGGGTGGGTCAGGCGGAGGCGGCGGACAGCAGCTCGCGCGCGGCCTGGAGCGGACGCGGGTCGATCCACTCGCGGACGTCGAACGCGGCGGTGATGTAGCCGTGCTCGAGCAGGAAGCGCTGCTGGGACTCGATGGCCGCGACGAGGTGGTCGTCGAGCGTCGGCTCCAGGTGGGCGTGGATCTCGCGCGGGTAGCCGGGCAGGACGAAGTCCTCGGCGATGCCGACCTCGTGGGCGATGATCCGGCGCGTCTCGACGGGGTTGTCGGCGGCCCAGCGCGCTGCCCGCAGCGTCGCCGCGACGTAGCGCGTCACCAGGTCGGGCCGCACGTCCAGCAGCGCGCCGCTCACGGTCAGGGCGGCGGGCGTGATGTTGTTGATCTTCAGCGCCGGGTCGTCCTGCGCCTGGAGGTCGAAGACGACGTCGAGCTCCACGAGCGCCTCGAGGTCCGGGCCGCGGCCGCCGGCGACGTAGATCGCGTCGACGTCGCCGCGGATCAGCGCGACGACCTCGGCGGACTGCAGGCGGCGGTTGGTGTACGCCCCGAACAGCGAGCCGCTGTGCGACGCCGCGGTCGGAGGCAGGTAGCCCTCCTGCACCGGGAGGTCGACGAGCTCGACATCGTCGAGGCCCAGGCCGGCATGGCGCAGCGTGCTGTCGTAGCCCCGCAGCGCGGTTGCGTGCCAGAAGTCGATCTGGTCGTTGACGCGGCGGGCGAGCGCCAGCCGCCGCCCCGCCAGGTCCTCGGGGCCGCGGATGCCGCTGCCTCGCAGCGTGACGATCGCCTGGTACTGCTCGGCCCACGACAGCCCGATGAGCCGCACGTCGCTGCCACGGGAGCGGGTCCAGATCGGCGGGATGTTGCCGCCTTGGCGGAACGAGTTGGCCTGGCTGTGGTCGAAGTGCGACTCGCGCACGGCGCTGTCGGGCTTGGCGCGCAGTGACGCGACGGCGATCTCGTCGGGGGCGAACTCGTCGTCGAGCCAGCCCTGGGCGATCGCCAGGCTCGACGCGGTGGGCACCGGGCAGCGCGTGTACCAGAGCTCGTCGATCCGGGTGGCGGGCGGCGAGCCGGCAGGCGTGGGGGCGGTCGTGGACATGGGGGTCTCCTGGGGTGGGGGCGTCAGGCGGGGGACAGCGTCAGGGCGCGCACGCGCGGGATGAGCTCGGCGCCGAAGCGCGCGAGCTCGACCTCGAGCGGCTGGAACTGCAACATGAAGAGCTCGATCCCGGCCGCGTGGAAGGCGGCGATCCGCTCGGCGACCTGGTCGTAGCTCCCCACGAGGCCGGCCAGCGTGCCGCCGTTGGTGCCGACCCGCGGCGTGCCCGCGCCGACCTTCAGCATCGCGACCTCCTTGTCGATGCCGGCCACGAGGCGGCTGCGGTCGTCGCGCGCGCTGAGCTCCTTGAGCTCCTCGAACTCGGCGAGCGCCTCGTCCTCGTCGGGGCGGGCGATGACGAACGCCGACAGCCCGAAGCGGAGTGGTGGCAGCGCCCGCGGGCGGCGGCGGAGGTCGTCGATGAGCGCGACGGTGTCGGCCAGCGGCCGGCCGTTGATGAAGAACACGTCGGCCGCGCGCGCCGCCAGGCGCCGTGCGGGCTCGGACTCCCCGCCGAAGTACACGGCCGGCCCGCCGGGGTGCACCGGTGGCGGGACGAGCTGCAGGTCCTCCGTGGTGAACCGCGCGCCGCGGTGGTCGACGGGGCGGTCCTGCCACAGCGCGCGCACGACCTCCAGCCACTCGGCTGAGTACTCGTAGCGCTCGTCGTGCGGCGGCATGTCGATGCCGAGGTGGCCCATCTCGGGCTTGAACCACGCGCTCACGAGGTTGATCGCGAACCGCCCGCGGCTGATGTCGTCGATGCCGAGTGCGAGCTTGGCCAGCACCCCCGGGTGGAACAGCAGCGGCTTGACCGCCGCGATGATCTCGATGCGCTCGGTGGCCTCCGCGATCGCGGCCGCGGCGGTCCAGGTCTCCAGGACCTCGCCCTCGTGGCTCTGCGGGCTGACGATGTGCTCGGCCAGCAGGACGGAGTCGAAACCGGCCGCCTCGGCCTGCCGGACGACGTCCCGGTTGCGGGCGTAGCCGGCATCGAGGCGGTCGGTGGGGTGCGTCCGGGCGCCCCAAGTGCCGTAGACAGGGGCCCAGGCGCCGAAGCGGGGCTCCGGGCCGGTGGGATGGTGGGTCATGGTGCGTGCTCCGGAGTCAGGGGGTGTGCGCGCTGAGGTGGGCGTCGATGTCCGACACGCCGAGGTCGTCGAGGATCCGGATGCGGAGCGCCTCGAAGCGGGCGTCCAGCCGCGAACGGGGACGGGGGAGGTCGACGTCCAGCAGGTCGGCGACGACGCCGTGGTCGAGGACCGCGATCCGATCGGCGAGCAGGATCGCCTCCTCGACGTCGTGGGTGACGAGCACCACGGAGAACCCCCGCTCGCGCCAGAGGCCGCTGACCAGGGCCTGCATCCGCAGGCGGGTGAGGGCGTCGAGCGCCCCGAAGGGCTCGTCGAGCAGGAGGACGCCGGGGTCGCGGGTCAGCGCGCGCGCCAGCGCCACCCGCTGCGCCTCGCCGCCGGAGAGCGTCGCGGGCCAGGCGTCGGCGTGGTGGTCCAGCGCCACCTCGGCGAGCGAGCGCAGCGCGCGGCCCCGGCGCTCCTCACGGCTGCCGCGCACCCCGAAGACGACGTTCTCCCAGGCGCGCGCCCACGGCAGCAGCCGCGCGTCCTGGAACCCGAAGCCCACACGGCCGTCGACGGCGATGTCGCCGTCATAGCCGTCGTCGAGCCCCCCGATGGCGCGCAGCAGCGTGCTCTTGCCGCAGCCGCTCTGCCCCACGATCACGACGAACTCGCCAGGGGCGACGTCGAGGTCGATGCGGCGCAGCACGGCGCGCTCGCCGAAGCTCCGTGCGACGCCGCGCACGGCGACCGCGACGCCGGAGGGCGCAGCGACGGTCGGGGCGCTCACGACACGAACTCCCGCCGCCACGGCAGCGTCCGCCACTCGATCAGGCGGACGAGGCCCTCCATCAGCAGCCCGAGCAGCGCGTAGATCACCAGGCCCATGACGATCACGTCGGTCTGCAGGTACTGCTGGCCCTGCATGATCAGGTAGCCGATGCCCTTGTCGGCGTTGACGGTCTCGCCGATCACCAGCGACAGCCAGGCGATGCCGAGCGAGAAGCGCAGTCCGACGAGGAACGCGGGCAGGGCACCGGGCAGGATCACCTTGCGGATGACGCCCCAGCGCCCGACGCCGCAGGCCTTGGAGAGCTCGGCGAAGCGGGGGTCCACGGCCCGGATGCCCTTGTGCAGGTTCAGGTAGATCGGGAAGACCACCCCGATCACCACCAGGCCGATCTTCACCCCCTCGCCGATCCCGAGCCAGACGATGAGCAGCGGCATCAAGCCCAGGAAGGGCAGCGCGCGCAGCATCTGCACAGGGGCGTCGACGAGCTCCTCGCCGAGCCGGGACAGGCCGGCGACGAGACCGAGGACGGTGCCGATGCTCACGCCGATCAGCAGCCCCAGCACGACTCGGCGCAGCGAGGTGACGATGCTCGGCCAGAGCTGGCCCGAGGACCACGACTCGCGGAAGGCGTGCCACACCTGGATCGGCGAGGCGAGCGTGGCGCTGTCGAGCCAACCGGCCCACGAGGCCGCCTGCCAGGCGAGCACGAGCAGGACGGGGACGGTCGCGCGGCGGGCGAGCCCGGGCAGACGCCGGCCGCCGCGGCGGCCGCTTGCGGGGCGCGCCGGGCGCGCGGGGACGGTCACCGGCAGGTCGGGGCGGAGCGGGGCGGCGTCGGTCCGCGAGGGGGAGATCGACATTGGCAGGGATGGTTCCGGCAAAACCCGGGTTTGTCAATCGGATTTATGGGGATAGGATGCTGCCGGTGACCACTGACACCCCGCCGCCGCGGCACACCGTGGGGTTCGACCCCGGCGAGCTCGAGCCGTTGCTGGCCTCCGTCGCCGAGGGCGCAGCGGCCAGGGAGCGCGACCGCCTCGCGCCCCATGACGCGATCCGGCTGCTCGCGCGCTCCGGCGTCGGCACGCTGCGCGTCCCGTCGGCCCATGGCGGGCCCGGCCGCTCCCTGCGTGATGTGTTCGAGCTCGTCATCCGGCTCGCCGAGGCGGACTCGAACATCGCGCAGAGCCTGCGCGCCCACTTCCACTTCGTGGAGGCGAGGCTCGCGGCCGTGGACGACGCCGAGCGCGTGCGCTGGTTCCCCGAGGTGCTGCGCGGGTTCATCTTCGGGAACGCGACCGTCGAGCGCACCACGCGCGACATGTTCGGCTTCGAGACGACGCTCACGACCGCCGGGGACGCGTACGTCCTGCGCGGCACGAAGTACTACTCCACCGGCAGCCTCTACGCCGACCGGGTCGCCGTGGCCGCGGTAGGCCCGGGCGGCAAGGTCGTCTCGGCGATCGTCCCCGTCGACCGCCGGGGCGTCCACCTCGAGGACGACTGGGACGGGATGGGCCAGCGCCTGACCGCCAGCGGCACCTCGCGCTTCGAGGATGTCGTCGTCGCTCCCGACGAGGTCCTCGCCAGCCCGATCGGCCAGGAGTCCCCGGCGCCGCGCTCGGCGTTCCTGCAGCTCTACCTCGTCGCCGTCATGGCGGGGATCGTCCGCAACGTCGCCACGGACGCGGCCCGCGTGGTACGAGGCCGCACGCGCACCTTCAGCCATGCCTCCGGGGACGCGCCGGCGACGGATCCGCTGATCCAGCAGGTCGTCGGGCGGATCGCCGCCGACGCGTACGCCGCCGAGGCGGTGGTGCTCGCCGCGGCCGGGGCGCTCGACGCGGCCGAGGCGAGCGCGCCCGGCGCCGCGCCCGACCCGGACGCCGTCCACGAGGCGGCATCCCAGGCCGCCAAGGCGCAGGTGATCGTCGCCGAGCTCGCGCCGCGCGCCGCGGAGCTGCTCTTCGGCGTCGGCGGGGCCTCCGCCACCAGCCGCGAGCTCAACCTCGACCGCCATTGGCGCAACGCCCGGACGCTCGCCTCGCACAACCCGGCCATGTACAAGGCACGCGCGATCGGCGACCTGCTGATCAACGAGCAGCGCCTCCCGGCCAACGGGTTCTTCTAGGGGCGCTCACGTCGAGCTCGGCTGCCGCCCGGGTGGGCGCCCTCACGCGCGGGCATGCCCACCGCCGCTCTCGCTGCGGCGCGGATCCAGCACGGCCGCCTCGACGCGCTCGGCGATCTGCTCGGGCGTGAAGCCGATCTCCTCGTGCAGCAGCACCGGCTTGCCGTGCGTCACGTAGCGGTCGGGCAGGCCGATGCGCAGCATGCGCGGCGTGAGCCCGCCCTCGCTCAGGCACTCCAGCACCGCCGAGCCGAAGCCGCCCATCAGCACGCCTTCCTCCACGCTGACCAGCAGCTCGTGCTCCGCGGCGAGCTGTGCGAGCAGCCCTGCGTCGAGCGGCTTGGCGAAGCGCGCATCCGCCACCGTGACCTCCAGGCCGCGGGCGGCGAGGATGTCCGCGGCCCGCAGCGCCTGATGGACGCCCGTGCCGTAGCCGAGGATCGCGACCCGCTCGCCCTCACGCAGGATGTCGCCGGTGCCGATCGCGATGCGCTGCGGCGCGGCGGGGAGCGGCACGCCGACGGCCTGCCCGCGCGGGTAGCGGATCGCCACCGGGCCGGCCCCATGGCGCAGGGCGGTGTGCAGCATGTGGACGAGCATCGCCTCGTCGCGCGGCGCCATCAGCGTGATGTTGGGCAGGCCGCGCAGGTAGGCGATGTCGAACGCGCCGTGATGGGTGGGGCCGTCGTCGCCGACGAGGCCGGCACGGTCCAGGCACAGCACCACGGGCAGCGACTGGAGGCAGAGGTCGTGCACGATCTGGTCGTAGGCGCGCTGGAGGAACGTCGAGTAGATCGCCACCACGGGCCGCGAGCCGCGCAGCGCCAGGCCGGCGGCGAAGAGCACGGCCTGCTGCTCGGCGATGCCCACGTCGAAGCAGCGCTCGGGCATCGCCGCCTGGAGCGTCGAGAGGCCGGTGCCGGAGCCCATGGCCGCCGTGATGCCGACGACGCGCCGGTCGCGACGGCACTCGTCGAGCAGCGCGTCGCCGAAGACCTCGGTGTACTGGGGCGGCGCCGGCTCGCCGTGCGCCCGCGACGCGGCCGTCGCCACCCGGCCATGGGCGATCGACCGCGGCTTGGCCGCGTGCCACTTCTCCATCCCCGCCGGGCCGCCGAGCTCAGCGGGGGCGAAGCCCTTGCCCTTGACCGTCGCGCAGTGCACGACGGCGGGCCCGCCGGCCTGGAACGCCGCGCGCAGGGCCCGCCGCAGCGCGGCGACGTCATGGCCGTCGACGACGCAGGTGTAGGCCCAGCCGAGCTCCGCCCACCACCGGCCGGGCTCCCAGGAGCCGTCGACCCGCGCCCGGTCCAGGTAGCGGCTGAGCGCCCCGACGTTCGGCGCGATCGACATGCCGTTGTCGTTGAGCACCACGACGATCGGCGTGCCGAGGCCGCCGGCCTGATGGATCGCCTCGAAGGCCACGCCGCCGGTCATCGCGCCGTCGCCGATCACGGCGGCGACGTGCCCGTCGGGTGCGTCACCGCGGCGCATCGCCTCCTTCATGCCGACGGCGTAGCCGATCGACGTCGACGCGTGGCCTGCGCCCATCGCGTCGTGCTCGGACTCGAGGATCGAGCAGAACGGGGCCAGGCCGCCGTACTGCCGGATCGTGCGCAGCTGCTCGCGGCGGCCGGTGAGCACCTTGTGCGGGTAGGCCTGGTGGCCGACGTCCCAGATCACCTTGTCGCGCGGGGAGTCCAGCAGCGAGTGCAGCGCGACGGCGATCTCGCACGTGCCGAGGTTGGCCCCGAAGTGCCCGCCGACCTCGCCGACCGTGTCGATCAGCAGCTCGCGGATCTCCTGGGCCACCTGCGCGAGCTCGGCGTCGGCCAGGCCGTGCAGGTCCTGCGGGCCGGCGATGCCGTCGAGCAGGCCGGTCACGAGGACCGCGTGGAGACCAGGTCGGCGATCTGCTCGAGCTCCGGGGCGCCGCCAGGCGCGGCCCGGGCAAGCGCCGCGAGCGCCCTGGCGTGGGTGCCCGCCGCCATCGCGCGCGCGCCGTGCAGCCCGTACCGGCTGACGTACGTGAGCTTCGCGTGCCGCTCGTCGGAGCCGCGCGGCTTGCCCAGCTCCGCGTCGGTTCCCGTCACGTCGAGGATGTCGTCGACGATCTGGAAGAGCACGCCCAGCTCGCCGGCGAACGCCCGGAGCTCGCCCTGCGTGGACGCCGCCACCTCGCTCAGGAGCAGCACGCACTCGACGGCGGCGCCGATCAGCCGGCCGGTCTTCAGCCGGTGCAGCCGGCGCAGCCCGACGCCGGGCGTGCCGGCGAGGTCGCGGACGTCGATGTACTCGCCGCCGACCATGCCGTTGACGGCGGTCGCGTCGGCCAGCTCGGCGACGGCGGCGAGCACGCCCGCGGGATCGCCGCGCTGCTCGCGCAGGACGAGCCGGAAGGCCTCGGCGAACAGGGCGTCGCCGGCCAGGATCGCGACGTCCTCGCCGAACCGCCTGTGGGACGTGGGCAGCCCGCGCCGCAGGTCGTCGTCGTCGATCGCCGGCAGGTCGTCGTGGATCAGCGAGAAGGTGTGGATCAGCTCGATCGCCGCGGCGAGCGGGAGGACCTCGCGCGGGTCGCGGCCGATCGCGCGCGCGGTCGCGAGCGCCAGCACGGGCCGGATGCGCTTGCCGCCGGCCAGCAGCGAGTAGCGCATGGCCTCCTCGAGCCCGGCGGTCCCCGGCTCGCGCGCGAAGCGCAGGGTGGTCAGGTAGTCCTCGACGAGGGAGCGCAGGTGCTCCGGATAGGCGACCGCACCCGCGCCGGCCGCCGCGCCGAGGCGCTCGTGCGTGGTAGCCATGATTCCGAGGGAGACTGCACCGCCGGTGACGCGGCGACGACTGGCCGCCATGCCAGCGTCGCCTCTCCCCGCGGCCCCGGCGCCACCCGAGCTCAGCGGGCGACGGGCAGCCGTCCGGCCAGCGCGCCGAGCTGGTCCTTGCACCACCACGAGAACGCGTCCGCCGTGTCGGAGCTGGCCGCGCGCACGAACTCCTGCCAGCCCATCCACCGATACGCGGCCACCTCCGCGCGGTTCGGGCGCGGCTCTCCCTCGGCGCGTGCGACGAACACGGGGCAGAACTCGTGCTCGACGATGCCGCGGAACGGCGGGGCGCGGTAGGTGTAGTCCGGGACGACGACCTCGATGCTGCCGGCGGTCATCCCGAGCTCGTCGTCGAGGCGTCGCTCGATCGCCGCGCTGAAGCTCTCCCCGGGCGCCGGGTGGCCGCAGACGCTGTTGGTCCACACCCCCGGCCACACCGTCTTGGCCGGGCTGCGGCGGGTGGCGAGGAAGCGGCCGTCGGCGTCGAAGACGTAGCACGAGAAGGCCAGGTGCAGCGGTGTGTCGGCGTGGTGGGAGGAGAGCTTCTCCGCGGTGCCGGTCGGCTCACCCTCGTGGTTGACGAGCACGATGAGCTCCTCCTGCGCCATGTCTGCATCATCGGGAGCCGGCGCCGGGATGGATGCCATCCCCTCGCCGGGCGGCGACGTGCCCGAAGGCCAGTCGCGCCCGGGACGGGGCCGCGTCGATCATCCCCGGGCCGGTGGAGACCGGCTTGATCCGTGCCCGTCGCCTCCTTTCACCTGACGCGCTATCCCGGGGTCGCCACGCAGGTCTCGCGCATGGGCCTGGAGCGCCTCCAGCTCCGGCGCACGGAGGGTCTGCGGTTCTGGCGGCTGCTCGGCACCGGCCGCGGGCGCACGATGACCCTCTCGGCCGACCTCCGGCGCTGGGGCATGTTCGCGGTCTGGGACGACGACGCGGCGCTGGACCGGTTCCTGGCGACCTCGCCCGTGGCGCGTCGCTGGGCCGCGGTCGCGCAGGAGCGCTACATGGTGCGGCTCGCGCCGGTCCGCTGGCACGGGGCATGGGGGGAGCGCGACCCGTTCGCCGGCGCGGTGCCCGCGGATCCGGGCGAGGGCCCGGTGGCGATCCTCACGCGCGCCGCCATCCGGACCCGGTCTGCCCCCGCCTTCTACCGCGCGGTCGCGGGCCCCGACGCCGACCTGCCTCGCCAGCCTGGGGTCCTCGCCGCGGTGGGCATCGGCGAGCGGCCGCTCCTGCGCCAGGCCAACTTCACGCTGTGGCGCACGCTCGAGGACGCCAAGCGCTACGCGTACGCGCGGCCGGCCCACTCGGAGGTGGTCCGCCGCGCCCGAGCCGAGGACTGGTTCGCGGAGGAGCTGTTCGCGCGCTTCGTCCCGTACGGCTCCGAGGGGACCTGGGCCGGCAGCGACCCGCTCCGCGACTGACGCGCACGCGGTCAGGCTCGCCACGCGGCGCCGGCGGCGACCGCCAGCTTGCGCGGCCACGGGACGTGCGCACGCCCCACCGTCGCCCCGTAGCCGTCGCGCTCGATCTCGCGCAGGATCTCGCGGTACATCGCGCCGGCGGCGGCGATCGCGCGCCCGCCGCTGCGCAGCTCGCCGACGCCGGCCAGGCCGTGCGCGTAGAGGCCGTCGGCGTAGGCGATCTGCTCGCGCAGCAGCTCGGCGCGCCGGCCCGGCTGCGGCGGGCCATGCCGCAGCACCGCCTCCTGCGCGAGGAAGACGCGGCCGTTGGCGGCGTCCTCGTCGATGTCGCGCAGGATGTTCGTCCGCTGCATCGCGATGCCGAGCGCCACGGCCGCCGGGCGCGCCCGGTGCAGGTCGTGCGCGCCGAGCACCGCGGTCATCACCAGGCCGACCGTGCCGGCGACGCGGTAGCAGTAGCGGTCGACGTCCGCCTCGGTGGCGAACGTCTCACGAGCGAGGTCCTGGCGCATCCCCGCGCAGAACTCCGCGACGGCCTTCCGCGGCAGCGCGTGGCGGGCGCCGAGCGCTCCGAGCACGTCGACCTCGCGGGTCCGCTCGCCGGCGCGGCCCTCCGCCCATGCCGCGACCGCTTCGACGCGGGCGCCGGCCTCCGCGCGCCCCTCGTCGACGAGGTCGTCGAGCGAGCGGAACACGAGGTAGAGCAGGTAGACATCGTCGCGGACGGCGCCCGGCAGCAGCCGGGAGGCGATCGAGAAGGTCCGGGCGACCCGGTGCGTGGTGGCCCGCGCCTCGCCCAGCATGGGGTGGGGCGGAGGCGGGACGGGATGCGCGATCCCCAGGCGGGCGCCCTTCGCGAAGCTCATGCCGCCACCGGCACCCGTCGCGCGTGGGCGTCGGCGACGACCATGGAAGCCGTGACGCCGGCGCCGAGCATGACCCCGGGGATCCCCGCGCCCGGGTGCGTGCCGCCGCCCACGTGGTACATCCCGGTGACGCCGCGCACGCGGTTGGGAGGACGGAAGTACGCCGACTGCCGCAGCGTGGGCTCGACGGCGAAGGCGTTGCCGTCGACGGCCCCGAGGTCGCGGGCGAAATCCTGCGGCGTCATCCGGTGCTCCAGGCGGACCGCGCCCGCGAGGCCGTCGAGGCCGAACGTGCCCTCGAGGTCGGCGATGAGGGCGTCGCGCAGGCCATCGCCCTCGCGGTCCCAGTCCACGTCGGCGCGGAGGTTCGGAACGGGGAGCAGGATCGCGAGCGAGTCCCCGCCCGGCGTGGCCATGCCCGGCTCGGTCCGGGCGGGAGCGTGGACGTATGCCGAGAGGGTGCGCGGCAGGTGGCTTCCGCGCGTGACGGTCCGGATGAACTCGCGGTACTCGTGACCGACGAGCAGCGTGTGGTGCAGCAGGGCGTCGATCGTGCGGTCGAGACCGAGGTAGAGCAGGAAGCACGACATCGTCGGTCGCAGCGGCCGGCCCGCGGGAGGGCGGCCGAGGAGGGCGTCGGTGCGCAGGACGTCGGCGTTGGACACCACCGCGTCCGCCCGCAGGCGCTCGCCGCCTGCGAGCCGCACGCCCTGCACGCGACCGCCGGCCTGCTCGACCGCCTCGACCCGCGCGCCGCAGCGCACGTCCAGCGGGCGGGCCATCGCCTCGACGAGCGAGTACACGCCGCCGTCGGTGTACCAGCCGCCGTCCAGCACCTGCAGGTACACGAGCGCCGCGTAGATCGCGGGGACCCGGAACGGATCCCCGCCGATGAACAGCGAGTGGAAGGAGAAGGCCTCGCGGATGCGCGGGTGGCGGAAGTAGCGTGCGACGAAGCGGTGCAGGGGCATCACGGCGTTCAGCCGCAGCATGGTCGGGACCAGCGCCGCCATTGAGCGCACGTCGTCGAACGGGCGGCGGCCGGCGCCGAGGACGGCGTGCTCGTAGATCGGCTTGGCGGCGGCGAGGAAGCCGTCGACGCGCCGGGCGTCGCGCGTCGAGAAGCGCGCCACCTCCTCCTGCAGCCGCGCGGGCGAGTCGGCGAAGTCGAACGTCCGCTCCTCGCCCGCCCAGCGGATCCGGTAGAGCGGGTCCAGCCGCCGCAGCCGGACCTCCGTGTGCAGGTCGAGTCCGCCCGCGGCGAACGTCTCCTCCAGCACCCACGGCATCGTGATCAGCGACGGCCCGGTGTCCCACGTGAACCCGTCGTCGGTCAGGCGCGACGCGCGGCCGCCGGGCGCGTCGCGCTGCTCCAGCACGGTCACCTCGCAGCCGAGCCCTTGCAGGCGCAGCGCCACGGCCAGGCCGCCGAGCCCCGCACCGATCACGATCACCCTCACAGGCCGAGCTTCGGTGCGGGCGCGGGCCCACGCCACTGTCCCTCCGGTGCGCCCGCACCGCTCTTGCGTCCGGCGAGCCGCTCCCTCGTCGACCGCCATCCCATCGGCGAGCCGCATGTGGCCCTTGGTGTCCCCGTGAAGCGGTCATCCCGGGTGCGGATCAGTCACCGTGTAGCGATGGCTGTCAAACGCATCGTGCCCGACTTCCAGTCCCCGGAGCCCGCTGCCGGCCGGGAGTTCTATGCCGAGGTGCTCGGCCTTGAGGTCGCAATGGACCAAGGCTGGATCGTGACGTTCGCCGCGCCCGGAAATCCGGCGGCGCAGATCAGCGTCATGCGGCAGGACGCCAGTGCGTCGGTGCAGCCTGACGCCTCCATCGAGGTCGACGATGTGGATGCGGCACACGCGGCAGCCGAGCGCCTGGGCTACGAGATCGTCCATCCATTGACGGACGAGCCTTGGGGGGTGCGTCGCTTCTTCGTCCGCGAGCCGAACGGCAAGATCCTCAACATCCTGAGCCACCCGTGACTGTGCGGAGGACCGTGATCCGTGACTCGACGGCCGGCGGCAGCGGCCCGACCACCTCCCGCGCCTCGTCGCGCACATCGAACGCCGCACCCGATCGGCCGTCTCGGACCGTCTGGTCGTAGCCGTGTCCCTCGGTCCTGGACGACGGGGCCGCTGCTCCGTCAGCCGGGGAGCGGGATGGCCGCGGTGACCAGCGTGCCGCCGTCGGGCGGGCTCCCGACCTGAAGCCGGCCGTCGAGGACGGCGACCCGGTCCGCGAGCCCCTGCAGGCCGCTGCCGCCGGGCCGGGCGCCCCCCGCGCCGTCGTCGCGCACCTCGACGTGCAGCGTGCCGTTCTCGACCCGCGCCGTGACGGCGGCGCTCCGTGCGCCCGAGTGCTTGGCGACGTTGGTCAGCGCCTCGGCCACGACGAAGTACGCGGTCGCCTCGACCGCGGCGGGCAACCGGCCCACGGCCACGCCGTTCTCGACCGGCACGGCCATCTGCGAGGTCAGCGACTCGACGCCGTCGCGCAACCCGCCATGGGTCAGGACGCTCGGGAGGATGCCCTGCGCGAGCTCCCGCAGCTCGGTGGTGGCCTGCTGTGCGTGGTCGAGCGCCTGGGTCACGAGCGCGATGCCGCGCTCCTGCCCCGTCTGAAGCGCCTCGCGCGCCATCTCGAGCGTGATGATCGTGTGGACCAGTCGCTGCTGCGCTCCGTCGTGCAGATCGCGAACCACCCGGCGGCGCTCCTCGTCGGCCGCGGCGGCGATCCGCGCGCCTGACGCCGCGAGTTCCGACCGCGCCTGGAGGTTCGAGATCGCCGTGGCGATCAGCGCGGTGAACTCCCCGATGCGGGCCTCGGTGCCCGCCGGCAGCGGCTCGGCGAGCGGCGAGGCCGCGACGATGCAGCCCCAGAGTCGCTCTTCGACCATGATCGGGTAGCCGACGCTGGAGCGGACGCCGAGGTTCCGCGCGTAGTCTCCGACCACGCCGGTGGCCTGCGCGAAGTCGTCGAGGCGGGCAGGCCGTCCGGTCTGCAGCACGGATGTGGAGGGGTTGTCCCCTCCCCACGGCAGACGGGTCCCGACCGGGATCGAGAGCTCGGGCACGCCCCAGTCCGCGACGATGGTGAACGTTGCATCGGCCTCGAAGCGGATCAGCCTGAGCTGGTGGACCCCCAGGAGCCGCTTCAGCTCCTCGCCGACCGCGGCGAAGATCTCCGCCAGCGGCGACTCGCGCGCGACGAGCGTCGCCACGCGCCGGAGTGCAGCCTGCTCGTCGGTCAGCCGGGCCGCCTCCGCTCGCGCTTCGCTGTTCGAGATCGCCGTGGCGACGAGCTCGGTGAACGCGGCGATCCGCGACTCGGTGCCCGGCGAGAGCGGCCGGTCGGCCTTGGTCGCGGCGATCATCGCACCCCAGACCTGCTGGTCCACGACGATCGGTGCGCCCACGGTCGACTGGATGCCCAGCTCGCGGAGCGTGGCGGTGACGGGGCTGGCGGGGTCGTCGTAGCTGTTCATCCGCGCTGGGCGCGCGGTCCGCCAGATCGACGCGGACACGTTCTCGTCGTCGATCGGCGACCGCATGCCGACGGTCAGCTCATCCCCTGTGCGACTCCAGCTGGCGACCCCGATCGCGCTGCCGTCGGCCTCGTAGCGACCCATGTGCGTGATGTCGACGCCGAGCAGCAGGCCGACCTCACGCGCGACCGCGGCGAACAGCTCGGACGCGGGGACTCCGCGGGCGACGAGCGTCGCGACGCGCCGCAGCGCGGACTGCTCCTCCGCGAGCTGGGCGACCTGCTCTCGGCTCGTCGTGGTCGAGATCCCGTTGGCGACGAGCTCGGTGAGCTCGACGAGCCGATCCTCGATCCGGTCGGGCAGGGGCTCGTCGTCGTAGCGGCCGATCCCCATCAGGCCCCAGACCTCGCCGTCGACGATGATCGGGGCACCGGCGCCCGAGCGGAACCCGGCAGAGCGGGCGGCCTCGGAGATCCCGGTGGGAACCTCCGTGATGTCGTCGATCCGCACGGGGCGGCGGTGCTCCCGCACGGCTGCCGTGACCAGCAGGTCATGGGGCCAGCGGGTGCCGGGCTGGAAGGGATTCGGACGGTCGCTCCACACGCCGAGCACGGTCGCCGTCCCGTCGGGCTCGTAGCGCCACACGTGGACCGCCGGCAGGTCGAGCACCCGCGCGACCTCCCTGGCGATGGCGGCGAACACCTCCGCCGACGTCGCCCCGCCGGCGACGAGCGTCGCGACGCGCCGCAGCGACGCCTGCTGCGCCGCCAGCGCGGCGTCGCGCTCCAGCAGCACCTGCTCGGCGCGCACGCGGGCCTCGATGTCGGTGAACGCCACGACGGCCCCACGGCCCTCCGGCATCTCGATCGCCACGGAGACGTAGGAGACGGGGAACATCGAGCCGTCGCGCCGGCAGAACCAATCCAGATCGCCCGCCACGTCTTCACCCGTGGCCCGCGGGAGCAGCATCGGGCAGTCCGCGGCGGGATACGGCGAACCGTCGGCGTGCCTGTAGTGGATCGTCTCGTGGCTGGGGAGCCCGAGCAGCTCGCTCGCGCGGTCATAGCCGAGTGCCTCGACGGCAGCGCGGTTGGCGAACCTGATCAAGCCCACGTGATCCACGACCCACACCGGCTGCGCGGCGGTCTGCAGCACCGCGACGAGGAACGCCTCGGCACCGACGTCGAGATCAGCCAGCGAGTCCGGGAGACGAGATGCATCCACGACCGACCGGCGCCGCGGCGGCCGAGCCGGAGCAGGCGCCTTTCGGTCGTTCCGGGGGTGGCCGGAGAACGACGCGGGCGCGTCGGGGGATGTGGCGGCGGGACGCTTGCCGGACGTGGCGCACTCCTTCGCAGACAGAACGGTCAGTCTAGCGGTAGGGTGACCCGCATGGCGCTGAGGGAAACGTCCGAGCGGCCGGTGCGCCGCGACGTCCGCGAGCGCATCCTCGCGAGTGCCGAGGAGCTGTTCTCGCGCCGGGGCGTGCGCGGCGTGGGGATCGACGAGCTGATCGCCCACGCGGGCGTGGCCAAGGCGACGCTCTACGCGCACTTCCCGTCCAAGGACGACCTCGCGGTGGCCTTCCTCGAGCGGCGCGAGCAGCATTGGACCTTCGCGTTCGTCGAAGCGGAGGCCCGCCGCCGCGGCACGACCCCCGAGCAGCAGCTGCTGGCGGTCTTCGACGCCTTCGACGAGTGGTTCCGCCGCGAGGACTTCGAGGCCTGCTCGTTCATCAAGCTCCTGCTCGAGATGGGTCCCGAGCACGTCGTGGGGCGCGCGAGCATCGAGCATCTGGACACCGTCCGCGCGATGGTGCGAACGCTCGCCCAAGAGGCGGGACTCCGCGACAGCGACGCGTTCGCCCGCTCGTGCCAGCTGCTGATGGCGGGCTCGATCGTCGCCGCCGCCGCGGGCGACCCTGACGCGGCTCGACGGGCCCGGGCGATGGCCCGGGCCCTGATCGATCAGCACCGCATCACCCCATCGGGGTGATGCGCACGCGGCGAGCAGCCGCCAGCCTGACCTCTCGGCCCACGAAGGGGGAGATGGACCATGAGCGACAACCCGGTCTTCGTCTACGGAGCGGTGTACGCGGATCGCGAGGACGCCGAGGCGGACTACGAGATGCTGCTCGCCGCGCACTCAGCCGACCTGGTCGGCAGCTATGACGTCGCGCTCATGTACAAGGACGACGAGGGCAAGGTGCACGTCAGCAAGCACGAGAAGCCGACGCAGCACGGAGCCTGGACGGGCGCGGCCGTGGGCGCGCTCGTGGGCGTCATCTTCCCCCCGGCCGTCCTCGGTGCGGCGGCCGTCGGCGCCGCGGCGGGCGGCGGGATCGGGCACGCCCTTCGCGGCATGTCGCGCAAGGACGTCAAGGAGCTCGGCCAGCGGCTCGACGAGGGCCAGGCCGCGTTGATCGTGATCGGCGAATCGCGCGTCCAGGAGCAGCTCGACAAGGCCCTCACGCGCGCCCAGACCAGCGAGGAGCGCGAGGTCGATGCC
>JAXDGY010000102.1:0-41430 GCA_034664785.1 Solirubrobacteraceae bacterium | reverse complement strand
GCGGCCTGGACGATCCGGCGGATGAGCGAGTGCTGGTCGGTCACGCGCACGAACTCCGTGCGCTCCAGCGCCACCTTCGGCGGGCGCTTGTCGATGCCGATGACCGCTTCCACCTCGGGATCCTGCTCGAGGACCTGCGCCAGGCGGCCGCCCCAGTAGGTCGACAGCCCCGTGAGCAGGATGCGCCGCGAGATCACGCGCTCACCCCAGCCACACGGAGCGGCGCTTGCCGACCATGTCGAGCAGCTCCTCCTGGATCGTCGCGCGGATGTCGTGCGCGACGGTCTGCACCAGCGCCTTGTCCTCCCACGGCTCGTCGCCCATCTGGTCGGTGCGGACCGGCGGCAGGAAGCGGATGGCGAACTTCGCGGGCAGGTAGCCCAGCATGCCGAGGGGGCCGAAGTGCGGGAAGGTCGGCGTCAGCGGCACGTAGATCAGGCGCGTGATGCGCTGCAGCAGCCCGAAGTGCGCGAAGACCGGCTGTGCCTCCTCGGCGCCGACGACCGCCACCGGGACGATCGGGACCTGCGCGCGCATCGCCGCCTCCACGAAGCCGCCGCGCCCGAAGCGGCGCAGGCGGTAGCGGTCGCGGTAGAGCTTCTCGGTGCCCTTGCGCCCCTCGGGGAACACGAGGACGAGGCGGCCCTCGTCGTAGAGCAGGCGGTGGACGTTGGCCGGGTGGGCGGGCACCGCGCCGATCTTCGGCAGCAGCATGCTGAAGCCCGGGTAGCCCTTGAAGAAGTGCTCGACGGTCATGCTGAGCGGACGCGAGCGCGGGTGCTCCTCCTTCAGCGCCTTGGAGATCATCGCCGCGTCGGGTGGCAGGGCGCCGGAGTGGTTGGACACCAGCAGCGCGCCGCCCTCCTCGGGGACGTGCTCGATCCCCTCCACCTCGCAGCGGAACCACAGGTGGTAGAAGAAGTCGACGAGCCAGCGGTCGAAGGCGCCCTCGATCCGCTCGGAGCGCCCCCAGTCGTCGACCCGGCGCTCGGGCTCGATCCCGGGCAGGTAGGGGCGCAGGTCGGTGTCGCGCGTGGCCGGCAGCCCGGCCCGCTCGGCGCCGTCGGCGGGCTCGGCGTCCGGGTCCGTCTGGGCGCCGGGGTGGCGGAGCGTGGTGCGCGTCTCGTCGGCCATCGTCTCGGCGCTCTTCCCCGTGCGGTGCCCGCCGACGCCTCTAGCGCCGCGCCACGCGGCGGCGCAGGGGCTCCATGCCGGCCTCGAGCCGCTGCACGAGGGCGGGCCAGTCCGCCGCGCTGATGATGCCCTCCTCCTCGATGACGTCCCGGTTCCACGGGTGCTCGATCGTCGCGGCGGAGATGCCGCGGGAGATCGCCTGCACGAGGTTGTGTGGGCTGTCGTCGATCAGCAGGTCGATCGCGATCTCGCAGCAGCGCGAGACCTTGTCGAAGCTGCAGTAGAGCTCGTCGTGCTCGAGGCCGATCCGCTCCAGCCACTCGGCGGTCGCCGAGTGGCAGCCTGTCGAGCGGTGGCTGGTGATGTGGATGAAGTGCCCGGCGGCGTGCCAGGCGTTCACGGCCTCCACCGCGCCGGGGTACGGGCGCGAGTCGAGGATCGAGTCGTCGCGGTGGGTCTCGTCGATGCAGAGCTGCAGCTGCTCGGGCTTCAGGCGGGTGATGCCCCAGGTGAGCTGCTCCTCATAGGGCAGGTCGATCCCGAAGCGGCGGCGGGCCGCGTCGGACAGCTGGGGCCAGTACGGATGCAACGTGGAGTCGATGTCGATGGCGATGCGCATGAGGGGCCGCCCATTATGTTAGGGCCATGGCCTCTGTCGAAACCCCCTCCGTCGCGTCCGGCCGCGACGCATACGGGCCCGTCGGCCGCTCGGAGTGGCTGGACGTCGACTGGCGCGAGCACCAGCGCTGGGTGCGCGTCCTGGGGACGCCCGTGAACGTCATCGAGCTCGGCTCGGGCGACCCGATCGTGTTCATCCACGGCCTGTCGGGCTCGTGGCAGAACTGGCTCGAGAACCTCCCCCACTTCGCTCGCGACCATCGCGTCGTCGCGTTCGACCTGCCCGGCTTCGGCGCGTCGCCGATGCCCGCCGACCGGATCTCCATCCCCGGCTACGCCCGGATCGTGGACGCCCTGCTCGGCGAGCTCGGCATCGACGCCGCGTGCGTGGTCGGCAACTCGATGGGCGGCTTCATCGCCGCCGAGCTGGCCATCACCGTCCCGGAGCGCGTGGAGCGCCTGGTCCTGGTGTCCGCGGCCGGCATCTCCTCCCAGGATCTGCGCACCGAGCGCGGCATGTCCGCGCTGCGCCGGGTCGAGAAGGTGCTCACGATGTACGGCGGCTGGCTCGCGAGCCGGTCCGAGCTCGTCGCCCGCCGTGGGCGGCTGCGCCGCTCGACCTTCTCGATCGTCGCCCGCCACCCGGAGCGCATCCCCGCCCCGCTGGTGGCCGAGCAGCTCAAGGGCTCCGGCAAGCCCGGCTTCGTGGATGCGCTGGACGCGCTGACCGACTTCCCGATCGAGGATCGCCTGGGGCAGATCGCCTGCCCGACGCTGATCGTCTGGGGCACCCACGACCGCCTGGTGCCCCTGCGCGACGCGGACCGCTTCGCGGCCGCGATCCCCGGCTCGCGGAAGCTCGTCTACGCCGACACCGGCCACGTCAGCATGCTCGAGCGCCCCGCGCGCTTCAACGCCGACGTCGACGCCTTCCTGGCCGACGACGCCGGCGAGCAGGTCGGCGAGCGGTCGCTCGGCGACGCCGCGCAGGCCGAGGCGGAGCGGACGGGCGACCCCGCCGCCGCGGCGGCAGGCGACGACGAGCGCCCGGCCTAGACGAGCGTGACGGCGCCCTCGGCGGCGCTGGAGACGAGCTTGGCGTACTTCGCCAGCACGCCGGTCGCGTCGGGCGACACGGGCGGCTCGTAGGCGGCGACGCGGGCCGCGATCTCGGCGGCGTCGAGCTCGACGTCCAGGCGCTTGGCGTCGACGTCCATCGTGACCAGGTCGCCGTCGGCCACGGCGGCGATCGGGCCGCCCTTGACGGCCTCGGGCGACACGTGCGCGCACATGAACCCGTGGGTGGCGCCCGAGAAGCGCCCGTCGGTGAGCAGCACGACGTCGTCGCCGAGCCCCGCGCCGTTGATGGCGGCGGTCACCGCGAGCATCTCGCGCATGCCGGGGCCGCCGACGGGGCCCTCGTTGCGGATGATCACCACGTCGCCGGCCTTGATCGACCCCGCGGTCACCGCCGCCATCGCGTCCTCCTCGGTCTCGAAGACGCGCGCGGGCCCGACGTGCTTGCGGCGGTCGTGGCCGGCGAGCTTCACGACGCAGCCGTCCGGCGCGAGGTTGCCGCGCAGGATCGCCATGCCGCCGTGCGGCTTGATCGGGTCGGCCAGCGGGCGCACGACCTGCTGGCCGTCGGCCTCGGCCGCCGTAGCGGCGTGCTCGCCGATGGTCCTGCCGGTCACCGTGATGGCGTCCTGGTGCAGGTGCCCGGCATCGGCCAGGCGCTGCAGGACGAGCTCGATGCCGCCCGCGCGGTGCAGGTCGACGGCGTTGAAGCGGCCGCCCGGCTTGAGGTCGCAGAGCAGCGGGACACGGTCGAGGATCTCGGCGAAGTCGTCGATGTCGAACGGCACGCCCGCCTCGCGGGCCACGGCAAGCAGGTGCAGGACGGCGTTCGTCGAGCCGCCGCCCGACGCCACGGTGGCGATCGCGTTCTCCAGCGACGCTCGCGTGATCACGTCGCTCGGGCGGATGCCCTGCGCGAGCGTGGCGACGACCATCCGCCCCGCCTCGAAGGCGACATCGGCCTTGGTGGCGTCGGCGGCGGGCACCATCGCCGAGCCGATGGGCGAGATGCCGAGGGCCTCGAAGGCCATGGCCATCGTGTTCGCCGTGAACTGACCGCCGCAGGCGCCGACGCCGGGGCTCGCCGCGATCTCGATCGCGCGCAGCTCGTCGTCGTCGATCGTGCCCGCTGCGTGCGCGCCGACGGCCTCGAAGACGTCGAGGATCGTGACGTCGCGACCCTGGTAGCGACCCGGCATGATCGAGCCGCCGTAGAGCATCAGGCTCGGCACGTCGAGGCGGGCGAGCGCCATGACCGTGCCGGGGAGCGTCTTGTCGCAGCCGCTCAGCGCGATGACCGCGTCGAAGAGGTAGCCGCGCGCGGTCAGCTCGATCGAGTCGGCGATGACCTCGCGCGAGACGAGGCTGGTCTTCATGCCGCTCGTGCCCATCGTGATCCCGTCGGAGATCGCGATGGTGTTGAACTCCATCGGGGTGCCGCCGGCCGCGCGGACGCCCTCCTTGACCTTCGCGGCGAGCGCGCGCAGGTGGAAGTTGCACGGCATGGTCTCGATCCACGTCGAGGCGACGCCGATGATCGGCTTGGCCATCGCCTCGTCGTCGAAGCCGATGGCCTGCAGGTAGGAGCGGGCGGCGGCGCGCTGGGGGCCGTCGGTGACGACGCGCGACTTGTGCTTGAGGTCGAACTGAGTGGTGCTCACGGAGGCTGGATCCTAGCCGCCGCGTGCCGGTCGCCCGGCGGTCCGCCGTGCTCAGCCCGGCGCGGCGGGCGAGGAGGACTGGCGGCGGCTCTTGGCCAGCCGCGCGCGCTCCCACTCGCTCAGGCGCCACAGGTCGCGGCGGACGGCCTTCGGGTCGACCTGCCGCCCGGGAAGGTGCATGTTGGCCAAGGCGATGAGCCGGCGTTCGTCGCCCGTGAGCGCCATCCACTTGGCCAGCACGTCGTCGGAGTCGGGCAGGCGCGGGCTCCCGTAGGGCCGCGACTCGTCGGGGAACTCGACGCAGTACTCGTTGAGCAGCTTGCGGGTCTGCGGCAGGAACGCCACGACCGGCTTGTGCGGGTAGACGAGGTACGCGTAGGGGGCCCCGGCGTCGGTGGCGGCGTCCGCGCCAGGCTCCGGCCCGTCCGCGAGGCGGCCCCACACCCTGATGAAGCCGAGGTCGCGGTACATCGCCCACTCCTCGTCGTTCACGCACGACTTCAGCAGCTGGCGGGCGCGCTGCTCGGCGCGACGCTCGCGACCCGGGTCGTAGCCGTCGACGGCGATGAGCCGGCGGCGGGCGCGCCGCTGCTCGAGCAGCTCCTCCACGCGCGGCCAGCTGACCTCCCACAGCAGCGCGACGATCACGATGGCCGTTGCGCTGAGGGCGAGGATCATCCGCGCGGTCCCCGGCGCCTCAGCGCCCGCCCGCGGCACGCGGGAAGAAGATGACCCGCTGCGCATCGCGCGGGACCTCGTCGAACGACCGCACCATGCGCGCCTCGCGGCGACCGGCGGCGCCGTGCTCGGGGACGGCGGCCCACATGCCCGCGTCGAGCTGCTCGCGGAAGGCGGCGATCAACGCCGCCTCGTCCTCGGGGACCTCCACGTCGCCCTCGGCCAGCAGCACCTCGCCGTGACCGGGCTTCATGCGCAGCAGCTTCATCCGCTCGGGATTATGGCAAAGGGCCGCTGCCGTGGATGGGGATGTTCGGGGCCAACCCGGTTCGCGGCGCGACGCCCGGCGCCCGCGCGGTCACCCCGAGGACGTCCACGGGCCCCGCCCCCGCCCCCAGCCCGCGCAGACCCTGGCGCACCGCCGCTCCCGCGACCATCCGCGCGGCCCTGGCGGCATCGACGGGGGCCCATCCGTGCGCGAGGTGGGCCGCCAGCGCGGAGGAGTGCGTGCAGCCGGAGCCGTGGGCGGCCCCGGCGGCGAACCGCGGGCCCGGGAGCTCGACGAGCGCGTCGCCGTCGAACACGAGGTCCACCCCGCTCTCCCGGTGGCCGCCCGTGACGACCACGACGCGCGGGCCGAGCGCGTGCACCGCGCGGGCCAGCGCCTCCCCGTCGAGCTCGGCGTCGCCGGCGAGCGCCCGCGCCTCGGGCAGGTTGGGCGTCGCCACGGTGGCGCGTGGCAGGATGAGCTCGACCAGCGCGCTCTGGGCGTCCGGGTCGAGCAGGCGCGCACCCGACGTCGCGACCATCACGGGATCCACGACGACCGGTGTCCCGTCCGGCAGCCCGGCCAGCGCCCGCGCGACGGCCTCGGTGGTCGCCACGCTGCCGAGCATCCCGACCTTCACGGCGTCCACGCCGAGGTCCTCCACGACGGCGCGGACCTGCTCCTCGATCATCGCGCCGGACACCGCCTCGACCGCGCGCACGCCGGTCGTGTCCTGCGCGGTGAGGGCGGTGATCGCGGTCGTCCCGTGCACGCCGCAGGCGGCGAAGGCCTTCAGGTCCGCCTGGATCCCGGCGCCGCCGCCGGAGTCCGAGCCGGCGATCGACAGGCAGACGGGCACGCGCTCCTGGCTCACTCGGCCAGCCTAGTGTCCCGGGCCCGTCGCGACCCAGCGGCCGCCGGGCGCGCGGCGCACGAGGCCGCGCCCCTCGAGGTCGGCGAGCGCGGCGAGCGCCGCGGCGACGCCCGGGCCGTCCGCTTGTGCCGCGGGCACGTGGTCGCCGGCGGCCACGGCGTCGAGCACGCGGCCGAGGTCGCCGGGTAGCTCGGCACCGGCGGAGGCCGCTCCGGTCGTGACCGGGCGGTCGAGGCCGAGCACCGCGTCGAGCGCGTCCTCCACGTCGAGGACCACCTCCGCGCCCTGCCGCAGCAGGCCGTTGCTCCCCCGGGTCCGTGGGCTCCAGGCCCGGCCCGGCACCGCGGCCACGTCGCGGCCGAGGTCGGCGGCGAAGTCGGCGGTGATGAGCGAGCCGGACCGCTCGGCGGCCTCCACCACGAGCGTGAGGCGGCCGAGCCCGGCGATGATCCGGTTGCGCGCCGGGAAGCTCCACCGCCACGGCGGCGTGCCGGGCGGCAGCTCGGAGACCACGAGCCGCTCGGCCACGAGACGCCGGTGCAGCGCCCGCTTCGACGCGGGGTAGGGGCGCTCGGGGCCACAGGCCAGCACGGCCACCGTCGGGCCGCCGGCGTCCAGCGCGCCCTGGTGTGCGGCGCTGTCCACGCCGAGCGCCATGCCGCTCACGACGGTGACCCCGGCCGCGGCCAGGCCGCGCCCGAGCGCCGTGGCGACCTCCAGCGCCTCCGGCGACGCGCGGCGCGTGCCCACGATCGCCGCGGCCGGCGCGCCGTCGTGGACGTCGCCGCCCACCAGGGCCTCGAGGCGCGCGGGATCGCCGGCGACGTGCAGCACCGCCGGCGCGCCGGGACCCGTGCGCAGGCGCGCGGGATAGGCGGCGTCGTGGCGGCAGACCGGCGTCACCGCCGCCGCCGCGCAGGCTGCCAGGGACGCGTCAGGCGACCAGGCCTCGTGGGCCGCCTCCACGGCGGGGCGCCGCCGCCCGGCGAGCGCGGCGATGAGCGCTGCGTCGTCGAGGGCGAGGATGTCCTTCAGCGGACGCCGCCCGCGCCAGGCCGTCTCGAGGTGCGCGGCCAGGTGCGCGACGAGCCACGCGCGGCGCAGGCACGCCGGGCAGGCCGTCATGCGCCCACCGCCGTGACACCGTCGTCCTGCCGCAGCGCCAGGGCCTGCAGGACGTGGGTCGCCGCCACGGCGTCGCGCCCCTCGAGGTCGGCCAGCGTGCGCGCCAGGCGCAGGACGCGCAGCCGCCCGCGGGCGCTGAGCGCCCCACGGTCGTAGTGGCGCCACAGGTGCCCCTCGGCGACGGCGTCCAGGCGGACGTGGCGGCGGACGAGTGCCGCGTCGAGGTACGCGTTGCTGGTGGCGCCCGTCCCCGCGAGACGGCGCTGCTGGCGCTCGCGTGCCTCGACGACGCGCTCGCGCTCCCGCGCGGAGGTCCGCAGCGGCGGGCCGGCCAGTTGCTCGCCCGTCGGACGCCCGACGGCGACGTGCAGGTCGATGCGGTCCAGCAGCGGACCGCTGAGCCGCCGGCGGTGCCGCGCGTGATCGGACTCCGTGCAGCGGCAGGCGCCCGTGCCCGCCAGGCCGCACGGGCACGGGTTCGTGGCCGCGACCAGCTGGAAGCGCGTGGGGAAGATCGCGGTCCGCTGGCCCCGGACGATCGCGATCCGGCCGTCCTCCAGCGGCTGGCGCAGCGCCTCGAGGCTCGGGCGCTGGAACTCGGAGAGCTCGTCGAGGAACAGCACGCCGTGGTGGGCGAGCGTCACCTCGCCGGGGCGCGGCGTGTCGCCGCCGCCGACCAACCCGGACGGCGAGACGGAGTGGTGCGGAGCGCGGAACGGCCGCTCGGTCGCCAAGGCCCCCGAGCGGCGCAGGCCCGTCACCGAGTGGATGCGCGTGACCTCCAGCGCCTCCGCCCGCCCCAGCGGCGGCAGGATCGTCGGCAGCCGCCGAGCGAGCATCGTCTTCCCGGTCCCGGGCGGCCCGGTCATCAGCAGGTTGTGGCCTCCGGCGGCGGCCACGGTCAGCGCCTCGAGCACCGCTGCGTGGCCCCGCACGTCCGCGAGGTCCGGGGCGTCCGCCAGGGCCGGGCCGGGCGCCTCGGCGGCGGCCGCCTCGGGCGCCGGCGACCCCCCGCCGTCCGCCACCTCCTCCCCGCGCAGGATCGCGACGACGTCACGCAGCGTCGCCGCGCCGAGCGCGCTGACGCCCTCGACCAGCCCCGCCTCGCGCACGTGCTCGGGCGCGACCACGAGGCCCGCCAGGCCCTGGGCGCGCACGCCCTCGGCGACCGCCAGGACGCCGCGGCTCGGGCGCACCTCCCCGCCGAGGGCCAGCTCGCCGTAGACGGCCAGGCGGGCCAGGCGCTCGGCGGGCAGCTCGCCCGCCGCGGCGAGGATCGCGCAGGCGATCGGCAGGTCGTAGGCCGGCCCGCTCTTGTGCAGGTAGGCGGGCGCGAGGTTCACCGTGACGCGCTTGGCCGGGAAGGTGAACCCGGAGTTGACGATCGCCGACCGGACGCGCTCGCGCGCCTCCCGCACCGCGCGGTCCCCCAGCCCGACGATCGTGAAGGTCGGCAGCCCCGCCCGCAGGTCGACCTCGACGTCGACCCGGCGCGACTCGATGCCCACCAGGGCGTAGGTCGCCACGTGCGCGGGCATCAGAACGCGCCCTCGAGGTGGTCCAGCGCCACGAGGCGGCCCTGCGCGTCGATGACCACGCCGACCGCGTCGAAGCGCAGCTCGCGACCGCGCGGGCGATCCGCCACCTCGGCCAGGTAGGCGGCCGCCATCGCGCGGACCTGCGCCCGCTTGCGCTCGTGGAGGTTGTCCCACGGGCGGCCCGGCCCGGCGCGGCGGGTCTTGACCTCCGCGAAGACGAGCGTGTGCTCGTCGCAGACGATGAGGTCGAGCTCGCCGAAGCGGGTGCGGTGGTTGCGGGCGACGACGGCGTAGCCCAGGCGCTCGAAGTGGGCGGCGGCGAGCTGCTCGCCGGTGCGGCCGAGGTGCTGGCGGAGGTCGGAGGACGGCATGGGCCGGACCGTAGGCGCGGCCGCCGTGACCGCTCCACGCGCGCTCGTGGAGGAACTGCCACGATCCGGCGCGCATGGAGCGCTCGACCATCCTCTGGACGCTCGTCGCGTTCTTCGGCGCCTCCGTCGGCTTCCGTGGCATCCAGGAGGCCACCGCGGGATCGCCGGTCCTCGTGACGATCGCGCTCGAGGTCGTCCTGTTCGCGGTCATCGTGATCGCCATCGTCGCGATCGTCCGCCGCCAGGACTGAGAACCGGTTCCGGAACGGCGCGAGCGTGAGGCGGGTCCTCGGTGAGGGCCGGCCCGCCCGCCCCCCGCCGGAAGCGGTGGCTACAGCGCGAGCTGCTGGTACGCCATCGACTGAAAGCTCAGCCGGTGCAGCGGCGAGACCCCGAGGCGCTGGATGGCGTCTCGGTGCTCGGGCGTGGAGTAGCCCACGTGGGCGGCGAACTCCCAGCCCGGATGCCGCGCGTCCGCGCGGTGCATGAAGCGGTCGCGGGAGACCTTCGCGAGGATCGACGCGGCGGCGATCGCGGCGCTCGTCGCGTCGCCGTCGACGATCGCCCGCTGCTCGTAGCCGAAGTCCGGGACGCGGAAGCCGTCGACGAGGCACAGCACCGGCCCGTCCGCCGCGCGGGCGACACGCGCCAGCGCGTCGCGCAGCGCGGCGAGGTTGGTCTTGTGCAGGCCGCGGTCGTCGATCCCGCGCACGCAGCGCGACACCACCGACGCCTGCACGGCCGTGCGCATCACCACCGGGTAGAGCGCCTCGCGGCCCTCCGGCGAGAGCTGCTTGGAGTCGTTGAGCGCGCTGAGCGCCCGGACCTCCCGCACGCCGAGGCGGTGGAGGTCGAACAGCACCGCGCCCGCCACGAGCGGCCCGGCCAGGCTGCCGCGGCCCGCCTCGTCGGCCCCGGCGACCCAGCGGACGCCCAGGCGGCGGTCGAACTGGAAGAGCTTGCGGCCGGTGCGCTTGCGGGCCTGCCGCGCCTTGGCCTTCTGCCCCGAGCCCCGGCCGCCGGGCCTGCTCTCAGAGGATGCCGATGCGGCTGGGCGGCCAGTAGGTGGCGAAGGCACCGCCGATGATCCATTTCTTGGGGACGGGCCCCCAGAACCTGCTGTCGTCGGAAGCCCCACGGTTGTCGCCCATCATGAAGTAATGGTCGGGCGGAATCGTGATCGGCGTCGGGAAGTCACAGCCGTCCCCGCTGCCGCAGGGCCGCGTGAAGCCGTCCTTCTGGCGCTTGCCGTTGAGGATCACGTGTCCGCCCACGATGGAGAGCTTGTCCCCCGGGCCCGCGACGACGCGCTTGATGAAGTTGACGCTCGACTTCTGCGGCGTCTCCTGGTTGCACGCCTGACCCGTGTTGCGCTGCGGCGCGCCGCAGGTCTGCGACTCGGCGCCGGTGGGCGGGTGGAACACGACGATCTCGCCGACGTGCGGATCCGAGAAACGGTTGCCGATCCGGTTGACCAGCACGCGCTGCCCGATCTCGAGCGTCGGGACCATCGACTCGCTCGGGATGCGGTACGGCTTGACGAGGAACGCCTGGATGCCGAGCGCGAGGCCGAGCGCGATCCCGACGATCACGACGAGCTCGACCAGCGAGCCCGCCGCGGACTTCTCGCCCTTCCTCACGCCTCGGGGTCGGCGGGGGCCGCGGCGGCGTCCTCTGCCGCATCGGCCTCGACGGCCTCCGCGACGACGGCCGGGTCCTCCGCGGTGGCGCCCGAGGCGTCCGTCGCCTCGACGACCTGGTCCTCGGCGGCGACGACCTCGTCCGTGGCCGCGACGGCCTCCTGGGCTGAGGGGTCGTGCAGCAGCCCGGGCTCGACGACCTGCTCGGGGCCGACGTAGCGGCGCTCGCGGACGCGGGCCCGCTTGCCGACGCGGTCGCGCAGGTAGTACAGCTTCGCGCGCCGGACGTCGCCGCGGGCGGCGATCTCGATGCGCTCGATCTTCGGGGAGTGGACGGGGAACGTCCGCTCGACGCCGACGCCGAAGGACTGCTTGCGCACGGTGAACGTCTCGCGCGCGCCGTGGCCCTGGCGCTTGATGACGATGCCCTCGAAGACCTGGGTGCGCCGGCGCGTGCCCTCGATGACCTGGAAGTGGACCTTCACGCGGTCGCCCGGCGTGAAGTTCGGGACGCGGCGCAGCTGTGCGCGCTCGAGGGATTCGATGACGGTGCTCATGGGCGAAGGAGGAGGGACGGCGTGGTCGCGCGGGATGCAGGCAGCGCCCGGCGCGCGGGCCAAGATGGTAGCGAAGTGCGGGCCTACGACGCCCCGCCGCGTTCCTGGCTGCGCGCCCGCCGCCACGTGCGGATCTCCTCGTGGTGACCCGAGAGCAGGATCTCCGGGACCCGCCAGCCCCGGAACTCCGCGGGCCGCGTGTAGTGCGGGTACTCCGGGTTGCCGCCCAGCGCCGGGCTGAAGGACTCCTCCACCGCCGAGTCGGCGTGCCCCAGGGCGCCGGGCAGCTTGCGGATGACGGCGTCCGCGACCACCATCGCCGCGAGCTCCCCGCCGCTGAGCACGTAGCGCCCGACGCTCAGGGTGTCCGAGGCGAAGTGCTGCACGATGCGCTCGTCGAAGCCCTCGTAGCGCCCGCACAGCAGCGTGATCGCGGGCTCCGTCGCGAGCTCGTCGACGTAGGCGTCGTCGAGCATGCGCCCGCCCGGCGTGAGCGCGATCACGCGGCGCTGGTGGCGCAGGTCGGTCGGATCGGTGTTGTAGATGCCGCGCAGCGCGGCGTCCATGACGTCGACGCGCAGCACCATGCCCGCCCCGCCGCCGAAGGGCGTGTCGTCGACCTGGCCGCCGCTGAGCGGGGTGTGCTCCCGCAGCGCGAGGGTCCGCAGGTCCAGCCCGCGCGCCGCGGCGTTGGCGACATGGCGCTGGCCGCGGAACCAGTCGAACCACTCGGGAAACAGCGTCACGACGTCCAGCTGCACGGTCAGGCCTCCTCGCCCAGGAAGGCCAGGTCGACGTCGATGCGGCGGGCCGCCACGTCGACGTCGCGGACGGCGTCCCGCACGAGCGGGACGAGCAGGACGTCCCCGCCGCCGGCGCGGACGACCTCGAGCGCCTCGCAGGACGGCAGCGCGACGAGCGCCCGGACCTCCCCCACGGCACGCGGGCCGTCGGCGACGGCGCAGCCGACGAGCTCGCCGGCCCACCACTCGTCCTCGCCGAGCGGCGCCGCCGCCTCCCGCGGGACCCAGAGGTCCTCACCGCGGAGGGCGTCGACGGCCTCGCGTGTCGTGGCGAGCGCCAGCCGGACGATCGGCCGCTCCTCGGTGCCGGCGCGGCGCACGACCTCGGTCTCGCGCTCGCCCACCCGGACGGACGCGCCGTCGGACAGCAGTCCGGCGCGCGGCCGGGTCACGTGGAAGGAGCCGTCGAGCCCGTGGGGTCGTCCCACGCGGCCGGCGGCGAGCCAGTCGGGACCGCGATCGCCCATGCGGGATCAGTCGACGATGTCGACGAGCACGCGGCGATCCTCACGGACCGCGGCGGCCTTGACCACGGTGCGCAGCGCGTTGGCCGTGCGCCCGCCGCGCCCGATGACCCGCCCGTAGTCGTCGTCGGCGACCGACAGCTCGAGCACCACGGTGCCGTCGTCCTCCTCGAACTGCTCGACGGTCACGCCGTCGGGCTCCTCGACGAGCTGGCGGGCCAGGAACTCGAGCAGCTCGCGCACGGACGAAGCTAGGAGATGCCCTGCGTGCGCAGGAGCTTGCGCACGGTGTTGGTGGGCTGGGCGCCCTTGTCGAGCCACTCGCGGACGCGGTCCTCCTTGACGACGATCGTCGAGGGCTCGGTCTGCGGGTTGTACTGGCCGACGGTCTCGATGATGCGACCGTCACGGGGGGACCGCTGGTCGGCGACGACGATGCGCCAGACCGGATCCTTGCGGGCACCCACACGGGTGAGCCTGAGTCGAACTGCCACTGGGGTCCTCTCGGAAGCTTGGTTTCGCGGCTGGAAGCCGACGCGTGAGGTTAGCGGGCCTGACGCATGATCGCCCCGAGGTCGGGCATCTTGCCCCGCCCCAGCTGCTTCATCATCTTGCGCATCTGGCCGAACTGCTTGACGAGCTGGTTGACGGCCTGGACGTTCGTGCCCGACCCCTTGGCGATGCGCAGCCGCCGCGAGCCCTTGATGAGCTCGGGCCGCCGGCGCTCCTCGGGCGTCATCGACAGGATGATCGCCTGGATGCGGTCGAGCTCGCGCTCGTCGACCTTCAGGCCCTTGAGCTGCTGACCGCTGAAGCCCGGCATCATCCCGAGCAGCGAGGTGAGCGGCCCCATCTTGCGGATCTGCTTCAGCTGGGCCAGGAAGTCCTCGAGGGTGAACTCGTCCCGGCGCAGCTTGCGCTCCAGCGACTTGGCCTCGTCCTCGTCGAACTGGCGCTCTGCCTTCTCGATGAAGGACATCACGTCGCCCATCCCGAGGATGCGCTGGGCCATGCGGTCGGGGTGGAAGCGCTCGAAGTTCTCGAGCTTCTCGCCCGTCGAGGCGAACAGGATCGGCTTGCCGGTGACCGCCTTGACGCTCAGCGCCGCGCCGCCGCGGGCGTCGCCGTCGAGCTTGCTCATGACGACGCCGTCGAAGTTCACGGCCTCGGCGAACTGCTCGGCGACGTTGACGGCGTCCTGGCCGGTCATGGCGTCGACGACGAGCAGGATGGTGTGCGGCCGGACCGCCGTGCGGATGTCCTTGAGCTCCTGCATGAGCGCCGTGTCGACGTGCAGCCGGCCCGAGGTGTCCACGATGAGGACGTCCTTGCCGTCCATCTTGGCCTGGTCGAGCGCCCAGCGGGCGATCTCCACGGGGCTCGCGTCGGTGCCCCGCTCGTAGACGGTCGCGCCGGCCTGGCCGCCGACCTTGACGAGCTGGTCGACCGCGGCCGGGCGGTACACGTCGCAGGCCGCCACGGCGACCGACGACCCGTGCTCCTCGCGCAGATGGCGGGCGAGCTTGGCGGTCGCGGTCGTCTTGCCCGAGCCCTGCAGGCCGGCCATGAGGATCACCGTCGGCGGCCGCGGGGAGAACGACACGCCGGCGCTCGCGCCACCCATGAGCGTGGCGAGCTCCTCGCTCACGATCTTGACGACCTGCTGGCCCGGGTTGAGCTGACCGAGGACGTCGGCCCCCGTGCAGCGCTCGCGGACCGTGGCCGTGAACTCCTTGACCACGCGGAAGTTCACGTCCGCCTCGAGCAGGGCCAGGCGGATCTCGCGCATGGCCTTCTTGATGTCGTCCTCGGTCAGCGTGCCGCGGCCGCGGACGTCGGACAGGGTGGCCTGGAGCTTCTCGGAGAGGGCGTCGAACACTCCGGTCCAGTCTACGCGCGGCGGATGAGCAGCAGACCGTCGCGGACCGTGAGCAGCGTGGCCGTCAGCGCGGGGTCGTTGGCCACCCGCGTGTTGAAGGCCTGGATGGCCCGGGTGCCGGGGTCCTCGGAGGCCTCCTCGAGCACGCGCCCGGCGCGCAGGACGTTGTCGGCGATGACCAGCGCGCCCGGGGCGAGCTTGGGCAGGACCGCGTCGAGGTAGGCGGCGTAGCCGGTCTTGTCCGCGTCGATGAAGACGAGCTCGAACGGGCCCGGCAGCTCCGCAACGGTCTCCAGGGCCGGCCCGACCCGCACCTCCACCTGGTCGGCGTGGGGCGAGGCCGCGATGTGGCGGCGCGCGAAGGCCGCGTGGTCGGGGTCGAGCTCGCAGGTGACGACGCGGCCGCCGGGCGCCAGGCCGCGGGCCATCCAGAGCGCCGAGGAGCCGGCGTAGGTCCCGATCTCGAGGACCGCCTTGGCGCCGCGCAGCGCCACGAGGGCCTCGAGCAGGCGGCCCACGACGGGCCCGCTGAGCATCGCCGGGAAGGGCAGGACGGCGCGCGCCTCGGCGTCCAGGCGCGCGAGGTAGTCGGGCGGCGGGGTGACGTGCCCGTCGGCGTAGGCCTCGATGGCCGGGTTCACGAGATCCATGGGGTCAGTCTGACGGCCGGCGGGTCTCAGTAGCGCGGGCCGCCGTGCTCGGCGTACCGGGCCAGGACGTCCCGGGCGCTCTCGCGCTCGACGTCCTGGCGCACGGCGATGCCGCGCGCGGCCAGCGCCGCGGGCCAATCGGCCGGCAGCGGGCCCTCGTCGAAGCCGGCGAGAATCTCGACGTCGTCGCCGCGGGCGCCGATGACCAGCTCGTCGATGCCGGCCCACAGCACGGCGCCGAAGCACATCGCGCAGGGCTGGGCGCTCGTGACGAGCGTGACCGGGCCGGCCGCCGGGGCGTCGTTGATGCGATGGCGGCCGAGGCGCTGCTGGGCGCCCGCGAGCGCCATGACCTCGGCGTGGGCGACCGAGCAGGAGGCGCTCACGACGACGTTGACCCCGACGCCGAGCAGCTCGTCGCCCGCCCACACCGCCGCGCCGAACGGGCCGCCCGTCCCGTGGTCGACGTTCTGGCGGGCCAGGGCCACGGCGAAGGCCATGCGCTCCGCGTCGCCCGCTCCGGGCGCCGGATCCTCGAGCGGCGCCTGCGCCCAGTCGGGCAGCGTCAGCCGGACGGCGTCCTTCATCCCCGCTCGGGCGCCGGGGGGTCGTCCGGCGGCGGCGGGACGGCGCGCGGGCCGTCGGGCGGCCGGCGCTCGGGCGGCTCGGGGGCTGCGGGCCTGGCGGCTGAGGCTCCGGGTCCGACGACCCGCGAGACCGCGTCGCCCAGGCCGCCGAGCGCCTGGGAGAACTCACTCGGGATCACGAAGATCTTGTTCGCATCGCCCTGCGCGAGCTGCGGCAGCATCTGCAGGTACTGATAGCTCAGGAGCCCCTGGTCGGGCTGTCCCTCGTGGATCGCGCGGAAGACGGTGTCGATCGCCTTCGCCTCGCCCTCGGAGCGCAGGATCGCGGCCGTCCTGGCGCCTTCGGCCTTGAGCACGGCGGACTGCTTCTCGCCCTCGGCGGTGAGGATCTGGGACTGCTTGACGCCTTCGGCGGTGAGGATCGCCGCGCGCCGGTCGCGCTCGGCGCGCATCTGCTTCTCCATCGCCTCCTGGATCGAGCCCGGCGGGTCGACCGACTTGATCTCCACGCGGTTGATCCGGATGCCCCACTTGCCCGTCGCCTCGTCGAGGACGACGCGCAGCTGGGTGTTGATCTGGTCGCGCGAGGTGAGCGTCTGCTCGAGCGTCAGGCCGCCGATGACGTTGCGCAGCGTGGTGACGGTGAGCTGCTCGATGGCCTGCAGCGGGTTGGCGATCTCGTAGGTCGCGGACTTCGGGTCGGTGATCGTGAAGTACAGGACGGTGTCCACGCCGAGCGAGACGTTGTCCTCGGTGATCACGGGTTGCGGGTCGAAGGCGATGACCTGCTCGCGCAGGTCGATGAGCGGCTTCACGCGGTCGATGAACGGGATCACGATGGTGAGCCCGGGCGTCAGGGTCCGGCTGTAGCGCCCGAGGCGCTCGACGACGCCGGCGCGGGCCTGCGGGATGATGCGCACCGTCTTCGCGGCGACGAACAGCGCGAAGAGGATGAGGACGACGACGACGATGAGCGCGGCCAACGGGGTGCTCCCTTCGATGAGGTCCTCAGACCTCGGTGACGAGCGCCGTGGCGCCCTTGATCTCCATGACCAGCACCTTCTCGCCGACCTCGAGGACCTGGTCCTCATCGTAGGCCCGCGCGGTCCAGACCTCGCCGCCGAGCTTCACGGCGCCGACGCCCTCGCCGTTGGCGATGCGCTGCAGCACGACCGCCCGCTCGCCGATCAGCGCGTCCGTGCCCGTTCGGATCTGCGGCGGCATGCGGGTGTGCCGCAGCGCGACGGGCCGCAGGAGGCCGAAGAACGCGACCGACGCGGCGAGGAAGACGATGGCCGGGATCACGCCCCCGACCCCGGCGGCGGCGACGATCGCGGCGAGCAGCGCGCCGCCCGCGAACGGCGCGAGGAAGAACCCGGTCGTCGCGATCTCGCCGGCGCCCAGGGCCGCGGCGGCGATGATCCAGATGACCCAGGACTCCACACAGCGAATGTACCCGACGGCCAGGCGCCGCCGGCGACCTCAGTCCCCCGCGAGCAGGGCCGCGGCGAAGTCGTCGGCGTCGAACGGACGCAGGTCGTCCAGCGTCTCGCCGATCCCGATCAGCTTGACCGGGATGCCGAGCTCGCCGGCGATCGCCAGGGCGATGCCGCCCTTGGCCGTCCCGTCGAGCTTCGTCAGCACGATGCCGTCCACGCGGACGATCTCCGAGAAGAGCTTCGCCTGCCGCAGGCCGTTCTGGCCCGTCGTGGCGTCGACGGTGAGCAGCGTCTCGTGCGGCGCGTCGGGCATCTGCTTGGCGATGACGCGGCGGATCTTCGCGAGCTCCTCCATGAGGTGCTCCTGGTTGTGGAGGCGCCCGGCGGTGTCGATGATGATCACGTCCGCGCCGGCCTCGCGGCCCTTGGCGACGGCGTCGAAGGCCACCGAGCCCGGGTCGGAGCCCTCGGGCCCCGTGACGATGTCGCAGCCCGCGCGCTCGGCCCAGCCCTGCAGCTGCTCCACCGCGGCCGCGCGGAAGGTGTCCGCCGCGCCGAGGACGACCTTCAGGCCGAGCTCCCGCTGCAGGTGCCACGCGAGCTTCCCGATCGTGGTCGTCTTGCCCGTGCCGTTGACCCCGACGGCCATGATCACCGTGGGGTTGTGGCGGAGGTCGATGTGGTCGTCGCCGACGCGGGCGAGCTGGGCCATGAGCTCGATGAGCCGGGCGCTCAGCGCCTCGCCGCCCACCAGGTCGCCGGCCTCTGCCTCGTCCTCGAGCTCGCCGACGACCCGCGCGGTGGTCTGGGCGCCGACGTCGGCCATGATCAGGGCCTCCTCCAGGCGCTCCCACGTCTCCTCGTCCAGATCGCCCTCGAACAGCGTGGCCTGGACCTCGGCCGCCAGCGCGACGCGCGTCTTGGACAGGTTGTCGCGCAGGCGGCGGAAGAAGCCGCCCTGGCGCTCGGCCTCGTCGGCCTGGTGGGGTGCGGCGACGGCGGCGCCGTCGGTGATGAAGAGGTCTCGCCAGTCGCGGGCCATGTCGGCGTGGGAACCTACCCGAGTGCTGACGTTCCGCCACGCCCGTGCCGACGAGCCGCCGGGAAGCGACCTCGTCGAGGCGATGGTCGCCGAGATGGAGCCGCTGTACGGCCGCATCGACGTCCCGGGCGCCCCGACCGCCACGCCGGACCAGATGGCGCCGCCGGGCGGGGCGTTCCTGATCGGCGTCGAGGACGACGAGCCGGTCTGCTGCGGCGGCGTCAAGCGCCTGCCGGACGGCGCGTGCGAGATCAAGCGCATGTACGTGGTGCCGGCCGCGCGCGGCCGCGGCGTGGCGCGCGAGCTGCTCGGCGGCCTGGAGGACGCGGCGCGCGAGCTCGGCTACGCGGTGGCCCGCCTGGACACGGGTCCGCACCAGCCCCACGCCCAGCGGCTCTACGAGCGCGCCGGCTATGAGCCGATCGGGAACTTCAACGAGAACCCGTTCGCGAGCTTCTGGGGGGAGAAGGCGCTGTGAGGCGCCGGCTGCTCGCCCCGGCCGCCGTCGCGACGGCGCTGCTCGGCGGCGCCCTGGCACCCTCGGGCGCCGACGCCGCGCTCGTCGTCCTGCGCGGCGGCGATCCCGGCGGGGCGGGGCGGATCGAGGTCGGCCGCGATGACGGGACGGGCCGGCGGGCGATCGCGCGCGGCGAGGACCTGCTGCAGTCCCCCAACGGCCGCCTGGTCGCCTACAGCACGGGGGGCCGCGTCGCCGTGGCCGACGTGGCGACCCGTCGGGTGACGACGCTCACCGACGGCCGCCCCGTGGCCTGGCGACCCGATGGGACCGCCCTGGCGGTGGACACCGGGATGCGCCTGGTCGTCACCGACCTGCGGGGCCGCCTGCGCCGCGTCGGGACCTGCGGCGAGGACGGCTGCGGCCAGGCCGTCTTCTCGCCCGACGGGCACCAGCTGGCGCAGGTCAGCGGCGGGCGCCTGGCCCAGGTCGACATCGTGATCACCGACCTGCGGACGGGCGCAGCCACGCGCCCGCGGTTCTCCGGCCGGCCGACGTACACGCCGCTCTGGGGCTCCACCGGCCTCGCGTTGGCGCTCGACGCAGCCTCGCGCGACGCGGCCTCGCGGCCGGTCGTCTCGGTCTGGGACGGGAAGTCCGCGGGGTTCCGGGCGCTGCGCGGTCGGGTGGGCGAGCCCGTCGCCTTCGGGGCCGGGGGGCTGCTCGTCGCCGTGCCGCGGGGCCTCTCGGGCTTCGAGCCCGTGCTGGTCGATCCCCGGACCGGGTCGACGCGCCGGCCCGTCGGCCGCGGTCGCTGGTGGCAGGAGGTCACGGACCTGCGGCGCGACGGCCGCGCCGTGCTGGTCGTGGACCACGGGCGCGCGGTCCAGATCTCGGTGGCGAGCGGCGCCACGCGGGTGCTGGCCACCGGCGGCGTGCGCTACGCGGAGTGGTCGGAGCGCTGAGGACGCGCTGCCGAGACCGGCGCGGCGCGGCGGCGTGCGCCGCCGCGCGCCGGGGGGCCTCAGTCCTTGCCGAGCACGTCCTTGGCCTTGTCGGCGACGTCGCCGACCTTGTCCTTGACCGTGCCCGAGGCGCGGTCGACCTTGCCCTCGTTCTTGAGCTCCTGGTCGCCCGTCAGGTCCCCGGCGGCCTCCTTCAGGCGGCCCTTGCCCTCGTCGATCTTGCCGTCGTCAGCCATGTGGTCTCCTTCGGTCGTGTCCCCCGGGCCTACCCGCAGCGGGCCGGCCTAAGCAGCCGGTGCTACGTCGTGGTGTCGGGCAGGTGACGCCCGACGTGGCCGACGTAGATGCCCCGGGGGACGTCACCCCCGCCGTCGGCGACGTGGAGGTAGATCCGAGCGATGAACCCGGCGCCCGAGCCGGAGCCGAGCGCGACGTGCGGGCCCAGCTGCAGGCGGTGGCCGTCGTGGGTCACCGCGTAGAGGTGCGGCTTGCGGCCGCGGGCGAGCTCGGAGACGTCCTGCTTGTAGGTGAGCCCCAGCTCCGTCGCCGCCTGGACCAGCGAGCGGCCGAAGCCCTCGGGGTCCGCGTGCAGGCGGGCGAGCTCGTCGAGCTTGCCGAGCGCATCGAGGATCTCGGCCGGGCGGCGGTACGGGCTGTCGGCGGCGGACTCGCGGGCGGCATCCGTGAAGACGAGGTGCGCGGCGCGGGAGGCGGCCCGGTCGACGGCCTCGAGCACCGTGGCGGGCGGCGCCTCGTCCGCAGCCGCCTCGGTGGCCGCGGCGTTACCGGGGCCGCCCTCGGCGAGCATCGCGGACAGGCGGGAGATCGTCCGGGCGTCCTGGGTCGCCGCGTCGCGGAGCTCCTCGGCCTGGCGCAGGAGCTCCTCGCGGTGCGCCCGCACCGCCTCGAGCTCGTCCTCGAGCGCGTTCACGCGATCGTCGGGCGCCGCGGGCGCCTCCGCGGCGGCCGTCTCGGCGCGCTCGCGCAGGCGCGCCTCGGCCTGCGCCGCCCGCGCCTCGGCGCCGTCGAGCGCCCGCTCGGCCCGCTCGGCGCGGGCGAGCTGCTCGCCGCGGTCGGCCTGCGCGGCCTCCCGCGCGCGGCGCGCGGTCTCGACCTGGCGGCGGAGGTCGTCGACGCGCCCGAGCTCCTTGTCGAGCTGCTTCTCGCGGGCCGCGAAGCCGCGCCGCTGCTCCTCGGCCTCGCGCAGCTCGGCGAGCAGCGGCGACGAGGTCACCCCGGCGTGCTCGAGGAACTTCTGCCAGGACCCGAAGACGTCGATGACGTAGTCCGGGTGCGGCCACTGCTCGCGCTTGAGCCAGTCCTGGGCCCGCGGCACCTCGCCGGTCAGCACGATCCAGCGGTAGAGCTGCAGCAGGTAGTCGGCCTCCTCGACGAGCAGCGCGACCTCGCGCAGTCGCCCGTCGGGCGCCAGCGGCGCGGGCTCGCCCTCCGCGACGGCGTCCGGCGTCGCGGCGGCGGGCTCGTCGGCCTGGTCGGTCCCGTTCGCCGCGGCGGCGGCCGTGACGTCGGCGGGCTCGGGCTCCCCGCGGCGGCGGCTGCGCTTGCCCACGAGCGCCGTCCTAGGCGACGCCGGCTGCCGCGCGGGCGGCCTCGGCATCGGCGACGATCTCGCGCGGCGGCAGCCGGCGGGAGATGACCTTGGACACCCCGTCGTCGCCCATCGAGACGCCGTAGAGCGTGTCGGCCGCCTCCATCGTGCGCTTCTGATGGGTCACGACGATGAACTGCGCGCGGTGGGAGTAGGTCTCGACCAGGTCGAGGAAGCGCCCGATGTTGAGGTCGTCCAGCGCGGCCTCGACCTCGTCGAGGATGTAGAACGGGCACGGCCGGGCGAGGAAGACGCTGAACAGGAAGGCGATCGCGGTCATCGACTTCTCGCCGCCGGAGAGCAGCGTCAGGCGCTTCATCGACTTGCCGGCCGGGGTGATCTCGATCTCGACGCCGAGGTCGTCGTCGGGATCGAGCCCGCCGGCCTCGTCCTGCGCCTCGGCGTCGGCGGCCTCCTCGGCCGCCGCGGACGCGGTGACCTCGGCGACGCCGTCGCCGCTCGCGTCCTGACCACCGAGGACGGGTCGGGGCCCGCTGTCCTCGCGCACGAGCCGCAGGCGCCCGCGGCCCCCCGGGAACAGCCGCGCGGAGAGCTCCTCGAAGTTCTTCGCGGCCGCGGTGAACGTCTCCTCGAAGGTCACGCGGATCTGGCGATCGGTGTCGCGGATGAGCGCCTTGAGCTCGCGCAGCGCGGTCTCGAGATCGGTGCGCTGACGCTCGAGCTCCTCGACGTGGGCCAAGGCCTCGTCGTACTCCGCCTTGGCCAGCGGGTTGACCGGGCCGAGCTGCTCGCGGCGCCGGACGAGGCGCTCGATGCGACGGCGCAGCTCCTCGGCGACCTCGGCCTCCAGCGGCTGCGTGCCCGGCTCGGCCGGGAGGCCGAGGTGCTCGGCCAGCGCGGCGAGCTCCTGGGTCGCCTCGGCGGCCTGGTCGCGCACCTGCTGCGCGCGGACCTCCGAGCGCGTGACCGTCTCGCCCGCCTCGCGCAGGACCTGCTGGATGCGGGCCTCCTCGGCGGCGCAGGAGCGCAGCGCGGCGGCCACGCCCTCCCCCGCCTCGCGGTCGGCGGCGAGCTCGCCGTCCGCGACGACCACGCGCGCCTGCACGGCGGCCAGCGCGGCGTCCAGCGCCGCCGCCAGCCGCTCGGCCGGCGCGACGAGCGCCTGCTCGCGCTCCAGGCGCGCCTCGAGCTCGGCGGTCCGCTGCGCGCGCTCGGCGCGCTCCCGCGCCGCGCGCTCGGCGACGCGGCGCTCGGCCGCCAGCTCGCCGGTGACCTGGGCGCGGCGGACGGCATTGGCGGCGTCCTCGGGCGCGTTGCGGCGCTGGGCCTGCAGCAGCTCGGCCTGGCGGACCTCCTCCCGCGCGGCGTTGCGCGCCCGCTCGGCCTCGCGGACGCCACGGTCGGCCTCCTCGCGGCTGGAGTCGGCGGCCTGCACGGCGCCCGCGGCGGCCTCGACGGCGTGGACGGCGGCCTGCTCGGCCTGCACGGCGCCCTCGGAGTCCCGGATCAGCCCGTCGCGGCGGTTGCGCTCGGCGAGCACGCGCTCGCTGCCGCCCCTGGCGGCGCGGCGCAACTCGAGCGCGCTGCCGATCCACGCGCGGCCGTCGGTCGTGACCGCCACGCCGCCGAAGCCGGCCGGGACGACATCGAGGTCCTCCACGACCCAGGCGTCGGCGAGCAGCCGGCGGGCCAGCCCCAGCGCGGGCTCGGGACCCGTGACGAGGTCGCCGAGGTGGCGCGCGCGGGGCGCGGGCGGTGCCGAGCGGGCGGGGACCGGCGCGGTGGGATCGGCGACGAGCGCACGGCCCCCGTCGCGCCCGACGCGCTCGAGCAGGGCGCGCGCCGCGGGCAGGTCGTCGGCGATCGCGGCGCTCAGGCGCCCGCCGAGCGCGGCGGACAGCGCCAGCTCTGCGCCCGCCTCGACCTGCAGCTCGTCGGCCAGCGCGCGGGCGCCGCCGGGCGCGCTGGTGTGGGAGCGCAGGAACTGGTTGGCCGACGCGAGCTCGGCGCCGATGCGGGCGGCGTCGCGGCGCGCGCCCTCCGCGGTCGTCTCGGCGGCACGGCGCGCGCGGCGGGCGGTCTCCGCGGCGGCCTCGGCCTCCGCGAGCGCGGCGCGGCGCGCCTCGACGTCGCCGGCGAGCTCCTCCACCCGCGCGGCCGCGGCGGCCCGCTGGCCCTCCAGCGCGGCGATCTCGCGCTCCAGCGCCGCCTCGCGATCGGCATCGAGGGCCTCGAGATCGGCCTCGAGGGCCTGGATGCGCTCGCGGCCCTGGTCGTCGGGCCGGTCGTCGGCGGCCTGCTCGCGCAGGACGCCGAGCTGCTGCTCGCGGGAGGCGATGCGCTCGGCGATCGACTGGGCCGTCTCGCGGGTCCGATCGAGGCGCAGCCCGATGCGATCGGCGCTGCCGCGGGCCTGGGAGGCCACCCGCACGAGCGCCTCGCGGTGCTCGGAGCGCTCGGCGAGCGCCTGCTCGGCCTGCTCGCGGCGGGCGGCCACCGCGCCGAGCTCGGCCTGCGCGGCGTCGCGGACCTCGCGCGCCTGCGTGGCGGCCTGCTCGGCGGTGGCGAGCTCACCGCTGCGCGCCCGGACGGCGTCGCGGGCGAGCTCCCAGCGCGCCTCGACGGTCTGGCGCTCCAGCCGCTCGTGCAGCTCGGCGGCCTCGGCCTGGCGCTTGAGCGGCCGCAGCCGGCTGCGCGCCTCGCGCTCCACGTCGAGCGAGCGATCCAGGTTGTCCTGCGTGCGCTCGAGCTTGAGCTGCGCGCGGCGGCGGCGCTTGCGGTGCTTGCCGAGCCCGGCGGCCTCCTCGATCAGCAGCCGGCGGTCCTTGGGCTTGGAGGTGACGATCGCCTCGACGCGGCCCTGGGAGACCACGGAGTGCATCTCCTTGCCCAGGCCGGTGTCCGACAGGACCTCGAGGACGTCGACCAGGCGGCAGCGGGCGCCGTTGAGCCGGTACTCGCCGTCCCCGGAGCGGTCCAGGCGACGGACGATGGAGATCTCGCCGAGCGGCAGGTCGATCGCGCCGTCGCCGTTGTCGATGACGATCTCCACCTCGGCGGCGCTGCGGGCCTGCACGCCGCGGCCACCGCCGAAGATGACGTCCTGCATCGACTGGCCGCGGACCGCGAGCGGCGACTGCTCGCCCATCGCCCACAGCACCGCGTCGGTGACGTTGGACTTGCCCGAGCCGTTGGGGCCGACGATGACCGAGACGCCCGGGCCGAAGTCGAGCTTCGTGCGGTCCGGGAAGGACTTGAAGCCCTTCAGCGAGATCGACTTCAGGTGCATCAGGACACCCCCTCGCTCTCGGCGAGCTCCTCGGCGGCGTCCGTGTCGGTGTCGAGCAGCTCGAGCGCGACGCGCGCGGCCTCCTGCTCGGCCGCCTTCTTCGAGCGCCCCCGCCCGGTGCCGACCGGACGGTCCCCGATCTGCGCGGACACCTCGAAGGTGCGCTCGTGCGGCGGGCCCTCCTCCGCCGTGACGCCGTAGGTCACGGACTCGCCCCGCTGCGCCAGGCGCTCCTGCAGCGCGGACTTGAAGTCGATCGGATGGTCCAGCGCCTCCTGGATCTCCGGCCCGAAGGCCTCCACGACGGCCTCGGCCGTGCGGTCGTAGCCCACGTGCAGGTAGACGGCGCCGATGATCGCCTCGACGATCGAGGCGAGCACGCGCTCGGTGTCCACCAGCCCCTCGGCGCTCGCGCCGTCGGGCGCGGCGGCGGCCAGCCGCGCGGGGACGTCCAGGCGCTCCGCCACCCCGCGGCAGGCCGCGCCCGACACCGTCTGGGCGCGGATCTTCGTCAGCCGCCCGGCGCCGTAGCGCTCGGCCTCCAGCCGCGGGTAGAGGTGCGAGGTGATCGCCAGGCCCAGGACGCTGTCGCCCAGGAAGGCCAGGCGCGCGTAGGAGTCCGAGCGGCGCTCGGTCCAGGAGGCATGGGTGAACACCTGCGTCGCAAGCGCGGGCGGGAGGTCCTCCAGGAGTGCGGTCAGCGTGCGCAGAGTCCTAGGGATGATCGCCGGCGGGCTGGTGGTCCAGGACGAAGTCGATCGCCTGGCCCACCGTGAGGATCCGCGCGGCCTGCTCGTCGCTCATCTTCACGCCGTAGGAGTCCTCGAGCTCCTGGACGAGCGTGTAGAGATCGAGCGAGTCGGCCTCGAGGTCCTCCTTGAAGCGCGTGGTCTCGTCGACCCGCGCGGGATCGAGGTCGAGCTCGTCGGCCAGGTGGGACTGGATCAGGCTGAAGACCTCGTCGCGGGTCATGGCGTCGAGACGCTAGGGGCCGCGTCGGACGGTGCGCCGCGCAGGGCGCCGGCGTCCTGGAGGGCCGCGTGGGTGCGGCCGACGACGTCCTGGTCGACGCCGCGGGCGGCCAGCACGATGGCCTGCGAGAAGCCGCGGCGCGTGAAGCGGCCGTGCGGCACCACGCCGAGCCGGCGCAGGCCGAGCAGGTAGGCGCCGCCCGACGCCTCCGGGTCGATCTGGTCGCGGAAGCCCTGCAGGGCCCCGCGCAGCAGCAGTCCGCCGAGCCGCGCCTTCGGGGACGACAGGGCGGCGGCGCGGACGGCGCGGAGCGTCGCCTGCGAGGTCCCCTCCATCGTCTTGAGGGCGACGTTGCCGCTGAAGCCGTCGGCCACGATGACGTCCGCGCGACCCCCGGTCAGGTCGTTGCCCTCGACGTTGCCGACGAAGTTCAGGCCGCCGGCCGCGGCGCGCTCGGCGAGCAGCGCGTGGGTCTCGCGCACGAGCTGGTTGCCCTTGACGGCCTCCTCGCCGTTGGACAGCAGCGCCACCCGCGGGTCGGCCACGCCGAGGACCGCGGTGGCCAGGCCCGCGCCCATGAAGGCGAACTGGACGAGGTGGTCCGGGCGGACGTCCGCGTTGGCGCCGACGTCCAGGAACGTCACGGTGTGGCCCGGGACCGGCAGCGGGACCGCGAGGGCAGGGCGGTGGATGCCGCGGTCGCGCTTGACGTTGAACAGCGCGGCGGCCAGCGCCGACCCGGTCGAGCCGCCGCTGACGAGGGCGTCGGCCTCGCCGGCGCCGACGGCCCGTGCGGCCTGGACGATCGACGCCTCCGGCGTGGAGCGGACGGCGCTGGCCGGATCGGGGGCCTTGGCGATCGAGACGGGGGCGTCGACGATGTCGATGCCGGGGACGCCGACGGCGTCCGACAGCTCCCCGACGGGCCCGAAGAGCACGACGCGGACGCCGGTCGCGGCGGCGATGACGGCGCCCGCGGCGACCTCCGCGGGGCCGAGGTCGGCGCCGTTGGCGTCGACCGCGATCGTGGCTGCGGGCATCGACGAAGGCTACCGAGCGGTGGAGCCGGCGGCCCGGCGGCGCGGCCGCCGCGGCGCCCGAGCGCTCCTAGTGGTCGTGGTCGTGCCCGTGGCCGCCCGCATCCGGCGAGACGACCTCGCGGCCGCCGTAGAAGCCGCAGGTCGGGCAGACGCGGTGGGGCCGGCGGGGGCTGTGGCACTGCGGGCACGCGTTGTAGGACGGTGCCGCGATCTTGTGCTGGGCGCGGCGCTGAGCGGTACGCGCGTGGGATTGCTTCTGCTTGGGGACGGCCATGGCGGACGTAGGAGGGTAGTGCATCGCGGTCATGCTTGACTTGCACGCCGGATGCACCCCGCCGACGCCGTCATGATCCGCCCGCTGCGCGCCGAGGACGTCCCCGCGGCCGACGTCGTCGCCTGGAGCGCCCTGCACGGCGGCGTCCCCCCGGACCTCAGGCCCGACGAGGAGGTCCGGGCGCCCCGCGGGCGGGCCCGCATGGCGCACCTGCTGGCCACCGACCCCGGCGGCGCCTGGGTGGCCGAGGCGGCGGACGGGGAGATCGTCGGGGTCGCCCTCGCCCTGATCCGCGAGGGCGTCTGGGGCTTGTCGCTGCTCGGGGTGCGCCCGCACCGCCACGGGCAGGGGATCGGCACCCGGCTCTTCACTCCCGCGCTGGACTACGCCGACGGGGCGCGCGGCGCGATCATCCTGTCCTCCGAGCATCCGGCGGCCATGCGCCGGTACGCGCGCGCCGGCTTCACGCTGCTGCCCTGCGTCGCGGCGGCGGGGATGCTGGACCGCGACCGGCTGCCCGCCGGCCTGCGGTCGCGACCGGCCGACCTGGCCTCCGAGGCCGATCGCGCGACGATCGACCGCGCCTCGCGCCACGTGCGCGGCGCCGCCCACGGCGTCGACGTCGACGCCCTGCCGGCCATGGGCTCCGGCGTCCTCGTGCTGCCGGGCGAGGGCTGGGCCGCCCACCGCGACGGCTCGCCCGTCCTCGTCGCCGCCACGAGCGAGGCCGCGGCGCGCGACCTCACGCTCTCGTGCTTCGCGACGGCCCCCCAGGGGGCCTCCGTGCACGTCGACTTCATGACCGCGGACAACCAGTGGGCGATCGGGCTCGTCCTGGACCTGGGGCTCGCGCTCTCCCCCGAGGGCCCGGTGTTCGTGCGGGGGCAGACCGGGCCGATGGCGCCCTACCTCCCGTCGGGGGCCTTCCTGTGAGGCTGCGACCGGCGGCGCCCGAGGATCTCGAGGCCGTCGCCGCCGTCGTGCACGCGGGGAACCTCACGTTCCGGGACTGGGCGCCCCCCGGCTGGCAACCCCCGGCCCTCGCGCTCATCCGCTCGAGCTGGGCCGGACGGCTCGCGGACGGCCCGGCCCGCGGGACGCTCGTGGCCTGCGACCAGGACGGCGCAGTCACCGGCGTCACCTCGTGGCGCCCGTCGGGCACGCCCGGCGTCGCGCACCTGTCGGCGCTGTACGTGCACCCCGCCCACTGGCGGACCGGCGTCGGCGGCGCGCTGCTGGACGCCGCCACCGCGGCGATGGCCGCCACCGGCGCCGGGCGGGCCCGCCTCGTCACGCCCGCGGAGTCGCCCGCGCGCGCCTTCTACGCGGCCCGCGGCTGGCGGGACGCCGGCCCCGCGCGCCCGGGCGCCGGGCTCGAGCACGTCACGCTCGTGCGCGGGCTGCCGTAGTCATTCGAGCTTGAGCTCGCGCAGCTTGGCCCAGCGCGGATCCGGCGGGCGCTCGTGGGCGTGGCCGGGCTCGGCGTTGAGGTTGGCGCCGCACTCGGGGCAGAGCCCGGCGCAGTCCTCGCGGCAGACGACGAGCACCGGCATGGCCAGGACGAAGGCGTCGTTGGCCCACTGGGCCACGTCGAGCAGCTCGCCGACGACGTAGGGCGAGTCGAGCTCCTCCCCGCCGCCGGGCTGCTCGACCTCACGGGCATCGACGTCGATGCGCGGCGCGGCCGGCTCGAGGCAACGCATGCACGGCCCCTCCAGCGCGGCGGAGAAGCGCAGGCGCAGGGCGTAGCCCTGGCCCGTCATCCGGGAGATGTCCAGGACGACGGGGACCGGATTCGGGTTGACGGCGTACGTGCTCTCCCCGAGGTCGAACGGGCCGAGCGGCGTCTCGAGCTCGATGCGCCGCGCCTCGCCGGCGGCGAGCTTCAGGGGAGCGAGGTCGAAGGTGTCCGTGCGAGCGGGCATGACGTCGAGGTTAGAGCTTGCGCAGGCGCGTCCAAGTCAGCCACAGCGGGCGATGTTGGCTGCCACCGCTGCGCCGTAGGACCCGCCGAACAGGACGGCGTGGACCAGCAGCGGCAGCACCTGGAAGAGCGGCACGCGCTGCTCGTGGCCCGGGGCGAGCGGGGCCACCTCGGCGTAGGCCGCGAAGCAGCGCTCGGCAGGCCCGCCGAACAGCCGCAGCATGGCCAGGTCGACCTCGCGGTGGCCGCCGTGGGCGGCGGGGTCGACGAGGTGCGGCCGGCCGTCGGCCGCGGTCAGCACGTTGCCCGACCACAGGTCGCCGTGCAGGCGCGCGGGCGGCTCGGGCGGCCCCGCGAGCTCGTCCATCCGGGCGCAGAGCGCGTCGAGCGCCGCGGCCGTGCCCGTGGGCAGGGCGCCGCGGTCCTGGGCCAGGGCGGTGAGGGGGGCGATCCGCCGCTCGGCGTAGAAGGCCCCCCAGGTCGGCGCAGGATCGTTGGGCAGGACGAGCGGCCCGATCCGCAGCGGCGGGATGCCGTCCGGAGCGCCGGGAGCCGGCGGGGTCCCGGGCGCCGTGGCGCCGAAGGCGGGTGCCCCTGCCGCGTGCAGAGCGGCCAGCCCGCGCCCGAGCGCCTCCTCGCCGGGGCCGTCGAGCCGGGCGGTGGGGGCCTGGTCCACCCAGGACAGCGCGAGCATCCGCCCGTCGACGGCCAGGACCTCCGGGACGGGGAGCGCCCGCGCAGCGGCCAGCCACCGCAGGCCCGCCGCCTCGGCCTCGAAGCTCCCCGGCGGGGGGTCGGGATGGGTCTTCACGAAGACCCGGTCGCCGCAGGCGAGCTCGACGGCGTAGGCCGCGTTGAGGTCGCCGCCCGCCACTGGCCGCAGGCGCGTGACCGGGCGCCCGAGGGCCGCGGACAGCGCCGCGGCCAGGCTCACACCCGACCCTCCTCCCGGAGGGTCCGCAGCAAGCCCTCGCAGCCTGCCTCGACGACGTCGAGCACGCGGGCGAACCCGTCGCCGGCGCCGTAGTACGGGTCGGGGACGTCGAGGTCCCCTGCCGCGACCGCCTCGGGGTCGAACTCGCGCAGCAGCCGGATCTTGTCCCGGGCGGCCGCGTCCGGGGCCAGCCGCTGGAGCGCATCGTCGTTCTGCCGGTCCATCGCCACCACGAGGTCGAAGCGCTCGAAATCCTGCGGTGCGACCTGGCGCGCCGCCCCGTGCAGCGTGACGCCGCGGCGCGCGGCAGCCGACGTGGAGCGCGGGTCGGGCGGCTCGCCGACGTGCCAGGAGCCGGTGCCGGCGCTGTCGAGCTCCACACGGTCCTCCAGGCCGGCCGCGCGGACCTCGCGGGCCATCACCGCCTCCGCCGTGGGCGAGCGGCAGATGTTGCCCATGCAGACGAACAGCAGGCGGACCCGCGCCGGGGCCGCCACGTCAGGCGTCCCGCAGGTCCCGCTTGAGGACCTTGCCGGTGGCGTTGCGCGGCAGCTCGGGCAGGAAGACGACGTCCCGGGGGACCTTGAAGCTCGCGGTGTTGGCCTTGATGTGGGCCTTCAGGTCGTCGGCGGTGACCGCGGCGTCGCCGCGCCGGACCACGAACGCCTTCAGCCGCTGCCCGAAGGCCTCGTCGTCCACGCCGATGACCGCCACGTCCTCGACGTCGTCGTGGCAGGCGAGCAGGTCCTCGATCTCCCGCGGGAAGACGTTCTCGCCGCCCGAGACGATCATCTCGTCGTCGCGGCCGTCGACGAACAGCCGGCCGGCCGCGTCGAAGTGGCCGACGTCGCCGGAGGACAGCAGGCCGTCGATCTTCTCCTTGCCGCCGCCGCCGGTGTAGCCCTCGAAGGCCATCTTGTTGCCGATGAAGATGCGACCGGTGGCGCCCGGCGGGACGGGACGGCCCTGCTCGTCGTAGAGGCGCACGATCGTGCCGCGCGGCGGCCTGCCGGCGGTGCCGGGCGCGCTGCGCATGTCCTGCGGCGTGGCGATCGTCGCCCAGGCGACCTCGGTGGAGCCGTAGAGGTTGTAGAGCACGTCCCCGAAGCGGTCCATCACGCGGGTCGCCAGCTCGCCGGGCAGCGCGGAGCCGCTCGCGGCGATGACGCGCAGGCAGCTCAGGTCGTGCCTGGCGATCGCCTCCTCGGGCAGCTCGAGGGCCCGCTGGAGCATCACCGGGACGACCGCGAGGACCGCGCAGCGCTCGCGGTCGACGGCCTCGAGCATCCCCTCGGGCGAGAAGCGCCGGCGCAGGACGAGCGTGGACGACAGGCCCATCCCGAGCGTGAAGTGCAGGAAGCCCCACGAGTGGAACATCGGGGCGGCGATGTGCGTCCGCTCGCGCGCCTTGAGCGGGATCATCGAGAAGAGCTGGGCCGCCGGCTCCAGCGAGTCCGGCTGCTTGCGCCCGGCGCCCTTGGGCGTCCCCGTCGTCCCGCTGGTCAGGATCGTCACGCGGCCGCTCTCCTTCGGCGGCGCGACGTCGCTGCGGTCGCCCCCGCGGATCAGGTCCTCGAGCACCGGGTCCTCGACCTGCTCGCCGGGATCCACCCACGCCACGAAGCCGTCGCGGCCCTCGAGGGCGCCGGCGCACAGGCCGGCGAACTCCGCGTCGTAGATCAGCGCCTTGGGTCCCTCGCGCTCGCAGACCTCCTTGATCTGCGGCCCCGAGAACATCGTGTTGAGGTAGAGCGCGTTGGCGCCCAGCTTCGACAGCGCCACGACCGCCTCGACGAAGCCGCGGTGGTTGCGCGCCATGATCGCGACGCCTTCGCCCTCCCCCACGCCGCGGGCGGCGAGGGCGTGGGCCAGGGCGTTGGTGCGCTCGTGGACCTCGCGGAAGGTCAGCGTCCCGAGGTCGTCGATGATCGCCGGCTCGTCGGGGTAGCGGATGGCCGAGGTCGTGTATCCGGCAGCGGGCGTGGGGCCCCACTGCTGCAGCACGCGGGCGACCCTCACGAGCTTGTCGGGCCGCGTCGGGGAGATGAACCCCGCGTCCACGAGGCTGCGCACCGTGAAGAGCTTGTCGCCGATCTGGTCGAAGACGGTCACGTAAGCGGACTCTATGGGAGGACCAGGTCCTGCGGCGCCTCGCCGCGCTCGATGAGCGCGTGGATGTCGCCCGCGCGGCGGGGGTTGAGGAACACGTGCCGCTGTCCGACGCTCGGCTTCTCGCTCAGGAGCCCCGACTCGATCAGGGCCTCCCCCACCTCCTCCGCCAGCGCGCGGTCGTTGCCGGCGAAGCCGCGGGCCAGATGGGCGAACTCCGTGTGGTAGCCGCCCCACTTGCCCATGCCGTTGAGCCGCTGCAGGATCCGCCGGGCGATGCGCCGCCCCTGGTCCGGATCGTCGTGGGGGCGCGAGACGGCGGGCGCCGCGGCGTCGAGCAGGGCGAGCACGGCGTCCTCGTGCTCCTCGGTCGACCGCGGATCGGCCGGGCGGCCGCCCAGCCGCGCGACGTGCATGGCCACGACGAGCGGGTGGGCAGCGCCGATCGGGGCCTTGAAGCCGGCGGCCTCGGCGAGCACGTGCGCCGGGAGGGCGAGCGCCCGGGCGCGCAGCCGGTCGACCGGGGCGACCTGCTCGTCGAAGGCGAGCGCGGCGAGCTCCGGGTCGGCCGCGGTGCCGGTCACGCGCAGTGCCAGGGCGACGTCGCCGAGCTGACCGGCCTCCAGATCGCCGTCTGCACCGGCCTCGACGAGCGCGCCGACGAGCGCCGCGGTCAGCAGCCACGCGCGCTCGGGGACCGCGTCCGGGTCGGCGCGCACGGCGGGCGACACCGGCGCGACGCCGACCAGCCCGTCGCCGGCCGCGGCGACCACGACGGTCACCGGGTGCGGGTAGCCGCTGCGGCTGCGCGTGAGCTCGGCGGCGCCCCGCTCGAGCTCGGCCCCGAGCAGGCCGCGCAGGCGCCCGCCGCGCTCGCGAGGGGCCTCGGTGCCGCCCGCGTCGGCGAGGTCCTGCTCGAGGGGGTCCACGCCCGGAGCGTGGCACATTCGCCTGGCGGCTCATGGGCACATTCGGCCAGGGCCTCATGTGCTTGGACGAATCCGGGACATTCGCCTGGCGGCTCATGTCCTTGGGACGAATCCGGCCCGGGGGGCCGTCTTCGTCCGCGTGGGCGGTCTGCCGTCGTCCGACCGCCCGGCAAGCGTGGGCGGTCTGCCGTCGTCCGACCGCCCGGCAAGCGCGGGCGGTCTGCCGTCGTCCGGCCGCCCGGCGAGCGTGGCCCGCTACGCGGGGGTGGCGGTGGCTTGGACGACGTGGGAGCCGGCGCGGCCCTTGACGACGTGCACGCGGGCGTGGACGCGGTCGCGGAGCTCGGCCACGTGGGAGACGATGCCCACCGCCCGCCCGCCGTCGCGGAGCCGGTCGAGGACCTCGAGGACCTCCTCCAGCGCGCGCTCGTCGAGCGTCCCGAAGCCCTCGTCGACGAACAGCGTCTCCAGCCGCGCGCCGCCGGACTCCGCGGCCACGACGTCCGCGAGGCCGAGGGCGAGCGCGAGGCTGGCCAGGAAGGTCTCGCCGCCGGACAGCGTCGCGGGCGCGCGCTCGCGCCCCGTCCAGCCGTCGACGACGCGCAGCTCCAGGCCGCCGCGGGAGCGCCCGCGGCCACCCTCGTCGCAGTGGATCAGCGTGTAGCGGCCACCGGACATGGCCTCGAGGCGGCCCGAGGCGGCGGCGGCGATCTCCTCCAGCCGCGCGGCCAGCACGTACGCGCTCAGCCGCATGCGCAGCCGGTTGGCGGCCGAGCTGCCGTCGACGAGGTGGGCGAGCTCGCGGACCTGGCGGGCGCGCTCGGCCAGCGGGCGCAGCGCGGCGACCGCCTCGGACAGCGTGCCGCGCAGCTCGGTGAGCTCCTCGGCGCGCTGGGCGGCCAGGGCGCAGCCCCGCTCGGCTGCCGCGCTCGCGGCGTCGGCCGCGACCGACTCCGCCTCCAGCGCGGCCAGGTCCGGCTCCGGGGAGGCGGCGGCGGCGCGCCCGTGCTCGTCGGCGGCCAGGGCGCGCAGCTCCGCGAGACCGTCGTCGAACTCGCGCAGGCGCCCCACGAGGTCCTCGCGGCGGGCCTCGTCGCGCGCCGCGGCGCGGGCCGCGTCGAGGTCGGCGAAGCCGGCCCCGCGGGCGGCCTCGGCGGCGCGGGCGCCGGCTGCCGCGGCCTCCTGCTGGAGCGCGACGGCGCGCTCCAGCGCCCCCGCGGCGCGCTCGTGGGCCTCGGCCGCCGCGGTGAGGCGGGCCTGCAAGGCCGCCACGTCCGGGGCGCCGTCGAGGCCGGCGGCCAGCAGCGCGCGGTCCTCGGCCAGCGCCGCCTCGCGCTGGGCGACGAGCGCCTCGCCGCGTGCCCGTGCCTGCTCGGCGGTGGCGCGGGCCGCCTCACGGGCGCTCTGCGCGGCCTCGAGCTGGGCGAGCGCGGCGGCGGCCCCCTCGCCCGCGGCCGCTGCGGCCACGGCGGCCGCGACCTGCTCCTCGCCGCGGACCGCCGCCGCGCGCAGGGCGCCGGCGTCATCCTCGCCGGCGACGGCCAGCGCGGCGGCCAGGGCGGCATCGAGCTCCGCCCGCACCGCCTCCTGCGCCTCGCGCTCGGCGCTCCGCGCCTCCAGGACCACGAGGGCCGCCTGCTCGGCGGCTGCGTCGGCGGTCTCGCCGTCCCCCGCGGCCGCCGGTGACGGGTGCTCCACGGCCCCGCACACCGTGCACGGCTCGCCGGGACGCAGCTCGGCGGCCAGGTGGGCGGCCATGCCGGCCAGGCGCGCCTCGCGGACGTCGAGCCAGGCCTGGCGGGCCTCCTGCTCGGCGGCGCGGGCGGCGAGCGCCGCCTCCGCGACCCCGGCCAGGCGGCGGCGGACGTCGTCGCGGCGCGCGGCCGCTTCGGCGCGCGTGCGGGCGCCCTGCGCGCCCGCCTGCAGGCCGGGAAGCGACGCCGCAGCTTCGCGGGCGCGCTCGACCGTGGCCGACAGGTCGACGCGGCGCACGGCGGCGGAGGCCAGCCACGCCCCGGCCTCGCGTGCCGCCTCGGCCTCCTGGGCCACCGCCCCGCGAGCACCGGTGAGCACCTGCTCGCCACCGGCGACGCGGTCCTCGACCGCCCGCAGCCCGCGGGCCTCGCCCAGCCGCGCGCGGAGCTCGATGGCCTGGACCTGCAGGCCGGCGGGGTCGGGCGCCGAGCGGGCCGCGGCGCCGAGGCCCGCGAGCGCCGTCTCGGCGGCGGCCTGCGCCGATGCAGCAGCAGCCTCGCGCTCGGCGAGCTCGCCGAGCAGGGCCTCCAGGCCCGCGGCGCGCCCGGCGGCCCGCAGCTCCGCCTCGGCGGCGTCGCGCTGCGCGCGCCGCGCCTCCCAGCCGGCCAGGCGCGCGACGGCCTCGGCGTGGCGGGTGCGACGTGCCGCGAGCTCCCGGCCGGCGGCCAGCGCCGCCGCCGCCGCGGTGCGCACCGCGGCCTCGCGGTCCCGCATGGACTCCGCCGCCACGACCTCCGCGCGGGCGGGCACGGCAAGGCCGTCGGCCCAGGCCTCCAGGATGCCCGGGGCCTCCGCCCAGTCCTCGGGCGGCTCGGCGGCGCCGGCCTGCGCGATGCGCTCGGCCACGCCCTGCACCGTGGCCGCCGCCTCGGACTTCGCCGACGCGGCCTCCTGACGGCGGAGCCGCAGCCACGCCTCGGCGTCCGTGAACCGCTCCGCGGCGAAGAGCTTCTTGAGCAGCGCCTCGCGCTCGTCGCTGCCGGCGCGCAGGAACTTGGCGAAGGCGCCCTGCGGGAGCAGGACGACCTGGCAGAACTGCTCGCGGTTCATGCCGAGGAGGCGCTCGAGCTCCAGGCCGGCGTCGTCGGCGCGCGTCGCGAGCACCCGCCAGCTCCCGTCGGGATCGAGCCCCTCGACGGTCACGGCGTGCTGCTCGACCGTCATGCCGTCCCCGCGCAGCTTGGGCCGCTCCTGCTTCGGGCGCCGGGTGATCCGCACGCGGCGGCCGCGCAGCGTCGCCTCGAGCTGGACCTCGGTGCGGACGTCGGACGCCGCGTGGTCGGACCGCAGCGAGCCCGTCCCGGCCCGCTCCCCCGGGACGTCGCCGAACAGCGCGAAGACGATCGCGTCGAGCAGCGTCGTCTTGCCCGCCCCGGTGTCGCCGTGCAGCAGGAACAGCCCCGCCTCGGAGAGCGCGTCGAAGTCGACCTCCTGCGTCCCCGCGAACGCCTGGAGCGCGGTGACCGTGAGCCGATGCAGCCGCACGCTGCTAGGCCACCGCCTCGCGCACCCGCTGGGCCGCGAGGGCGTCGCGCAGCAGCGCGAGCTCATCCTGGTCGGCCTCCGTGCCGCGCACGTCGGCGACGAATCGGGCGACGAGCCCGTCGTCGTCGAGGCCGCGCAGCCGCGCGGCGTAGGTCCCGTCCGCGCCCGCCGTGGCGCCCTGCGGGTCGAAGAGCAGCGCGGCCGTGTGCGGGAAGCGCCGGCGCAGCCGCTCCATCGCATCCGACGCGCGGACGGGATCCGTCAGCGTCACCTGCACCCAGGCGCCTTCCGCCGCGCGGTGGGCCGGGTCGGCGAGCAGCTCGTCGAGGGTCCCGCGCAGCCGGGCCAACGGGCGGGCGACGGGGCAGGCCACGACGCGCGTGACCACCTCCTCGGCGACCTCGACGACGCACACGGACTTCTCGTGGCCGGCCTCCGAGAACGAGAACGCGACGGGCGAGCCCGCGTACCGCCCGTTGGCGCCGACCCGCTGGGGCGCGTGGAGGTGCCCGAGCGCGACGTAGTCGACGCCTGCGAACGTGCTCGCAGGGACGCTGGCCGCACCGCCGACGGCAAGGTCCCGCTCGCTCTCGCTCGGAGCCGCGCCGGCGACGAAGGCGTGGGCGAGCACCACGGACCGCGTCCCGGCCGGCCGGCGGGCGACGTCGGAGCGCACCCGGGCCATGGCCGCGGCCAGGACGGCCGCGTGGCCCCGCTCCTCGCAGCCCAGGGGGCCCCGGGCCAGGTCGGGCTCGAGGTACGGCAGGCCGTAGACGGCGACTCCGCCGAGCAGCACCGGGTCCGCGCAGCCCAGCGGATCGGTGCGCAGGTGCAGGCCGCCGCGCGCCAGCAGCCCCGCGCCGAAGCGCAGCCGCTGGGCGGAGTCGTGGTTGCCGGCGATGACGATCACCGGCGCGCGCTCCGCCAGGCGGCCGAGCAGCTCGTCGGCGAGGGCGACGGCGTCCACGGGCGGCAGCGCCCGGTCGTAGAGGTCTCCCGCGACGAGGATCGCGTCGGCCTGCTCGTCGCGCGCGAGCGCCACCAGCCAGTCCGCCCACGCGGCCTGGTGGGACAGCAGGTCCTCACCGTGGAAGGTGCGGCCCAGGTGCCAGTCGGCGGTGTGCAGGAATCGCATCGGCCGGTCAGAGTCGCGCGCAGGGCGGACGGACTGACACGGGTGTCCCGATCGGTGGCCGATCGGGCGCGGACGGCGCCGCTAGGGAGCGGCGGCGCCGGTGGTGTTGCGCTCGACCGTGATGATGGCGAGGGGCAGGCCGGTGCCACCTTCCACGGCGAGCGCGCCGACGAGCGACGGACGGCCGTCGTGGAAGAAGTCCGCGGCCGCGCTCGTCACGTAGCGGGCCCCGAACGGCCCGCTGCACGGGCTCTGCGGCACGCAGTCGAAGTCGTTGGGCGTCTGGAACGTCCCGTCGCCGTTGCCGAGCAGGACGCGCATCCGGCTCCCCCGGCCCGAGGGGGTGGGCGTCGTCGTCCCCCCTGCGAGGTCGGAGCGGCCGTCGCCGTCGAAGTCGGCCACGACGAGGGCCTCGCGGGGGGAGCCCGAGATCGCGACCGCGGCGCGCAGGCTCCCCGCGCCGTCGCCGCGGAGGATCGCCCCGGGGACGGCGACGTCGCGGTTGCCGTCGCGGTCGAAGTCGGCCACGACGACGTCGACCGGAGCGCCCCCGGGCGTCGACGCGTGGTGCGGGGCCAGGAAGGCCCCGCGGCCGTCGCCGCGCAGGATGGAGACCCCGGCCGGAGACGACGTGGCGAGCACCAGGTCCGCGATCCCGTCGTGGTCCATGTCGCGGACGGCGGCCCGCGCAGGACCCTCGGCCGCGTCGATGGCTCCGGAGGCCGCGAAGCCGCCCGTGCCCGTGCCGCGCGCCACGACGACGTGCCCACCGGCCACGACGACCAGGTCGAGCTTCCCGTCCCGGTCCACATCGGCCGGGACGAGTTGCTTCACGGCGCCGTCCACGGCGACCGGCGCGCCGGCGGTGAAGCCGCCGCGGCCATCCCCGCGCAGGAGCAGCAAGGCCCAGCCCGCGGCGGTCGATCCGCCGAGGGCAAGGTCGGACTTGCCGTCGTTGTCGAAGTCGCCGGAGGTGATCGCCGCGGGCGTCACGCCGTCGGCGCGGGACCCCACGCTGGAGGGCGCGGCGAAGCCGCCCTGCCCGTTGCCGCGGAACAGCAGGACGGGCCCCGCGAGTGCCGGCCCGACGGCAGAGGCCCCCAGCGCGGCCAGATCGAGGTTGCCGTCCCGGTCGACGTCCGCGACGGTGAGCTGACCGATCTGCGCGTTGCCGTCGCGGAGCGCCGTGCTCGTGGCGAAGTTCACCGCGGGCTTCCCGGCGGGCGTGGTGAACGTCCGCGTGGCGCCGCAGACGTCGGTCGTGAACCGCGCGTCGCCGCCGCACACGCGAAACGCGTAGGTCGTGCTCGGGCGCAGCGCGGTGACGCCCTCCGAGAACGCCACGTCGCCGGAGGCCGGCGTGTGGGCCGGGAACGGGCCGCGCGTCGGCGTCACGAAGCCGTCCGCGGTGCCGAGCAGCGCCGCGCTCGGGGCGTACTGGAACGAGAAGTGGCCGGGCGAGTCGTCCGTGCGCCCGTGGGCCGCCAGGCGCGCCGTCGTCGGCCCGGACACGACGGCCGGATCCGTCTGCGCGCTGCACGCGGCGAGCGCCAGGCACGCACCCGCGATGACACCAGCAGCCGTCGGCCTCCCGGGCGGTCGATCCATCGCGCGACGCTAACCGAGTTCGGCGGCCGGCGCCCGACCGCCGCGCCCCGTGCCTCGATCGGCCGCGGAACGGGCAAGGTGGCACCGTGGGTGGGCGCATCGCGAAGCGGCTGACGGTCGTGGGACGCGTGCAGGGCGTGGGCTACCGCGCGTGGGTCGCCCGCGCCGCCGAGCGGGCCGGGGCGGCCGGCTGGGCGGAGAACCAGGACGACGGCAGCGTGGAGCTCCACGTGGAGGGGGCGCCCGAGGCGGTCGAGGCGGTCCTCGACGCGGCGCGGCGGGGCCCGCGCGGCGCCGAGGTGCGCCACGCGGACGACACCGCCGCGACCCCGTCCGGCGCCGACGGCTTCACGACGTACCGGCGCTGAAGCGCCCGGCGCCTATCCGGCGCCGAGCGTGCGGGCGGCGCCGATCAGCGCCGCGTTGCCCGCGGTCGGACGGCCGTCGGGCTCCAGGACGGTGTCCTCCAGCCCGACCCGCGTGTCCAGCCCCCGACGGACCGCGTCCGCCACCAGCACCCAGGTCGCCTCCCCGTCGCCGTGCTGCAGCCGCGGCGCGGTGAGCGCGTGCCTGTCCAGCGCGGCGTGGATGCCGGCGACGACGGCGGCGGCCGCCCCCGCGCTGCCGCCGACGGGCTCGACCAGGATCCGCGTGACCTCGCCGGCGAGGCCCGATGCCGCGAGGCGCTCGGCGTCCTCGACGCTCCACACGCCGGCCTCGACGCCGACGCCCGCGTCGAGCAGGACGCGCATGACCTCGCCCGCACCCTCCTCCGAGAGGTTGACGGAGGCGTAGTCGGGCGCCCGCCACGCGCGTAGCAGCGCCAGCCTGCGCTCGAGGTCCGGCTCGATCCACGCGCCCGTCGAGACGCCGACCGGCACGCCGCACGCCGCCCGCACCGCCTCGACCACACCGTCGACGACCCCCGCCTCGAGCCGTTCGCATCCGTCGCCGTCGCGCGGGTGCAGGTGGATCGCCCCGGCTCCCGCCGCGACGCACGCGGCGGCATCCCGCGCCAGGTCGTCCGCCGACACCGGGAGCGCCGGGTGGTCGGCCGGACCGCGATCGCCGTTGAGCGCCGCCTGGAGCAGCGGGGACATCGCGCGGCGCCGTCCCTACCAGACGAACCCGTTGAGCACCGTGAGCATCTCCGCGCGCTGCACCGGCCCGAAGCGCACGATCCAGCCCCGCTCCCCCTCCTGGCGCAGCAGCGCCGCCACGCCGGCGTCCTCCAGCTGGCGCTGCACCTGGTCGGCGCGCCGGAACCCGACTGCGCCGGTGTAGAGGACGTCGATGCCGAAGCGGTCCTCCTCGACCGGCCAGATGGAGATCTTGTCGGGGCGGGTGGGCCCCGGCAGCCCCGCGGCGCTCACGTGGCCAGCGCCCGCTCGAACGCCTCGCGTGCGGCATCGCCGTGGACGGCGAACACGACGCGCTCCAGACCGCTGCCACCCGCGTCCAGGTGCCGGCGCACCTCCTCCACCTCGATCCGGGCGACATCGTCGAGCGGGAAGCGGCCCACGCCGGCGCCGAAGGCCACGAGGGCGAGGCTGCGAGCGCCCAGCTCGTCGGCCTTCGCGAGCGTGGCCGCGGTGGAGCGGCGGATGATCTCCGCGCTCGTGGGGCCGCCGAGCTCCATGGTCGCGGCGTGGATGACCCAGCGGCACGGCAGGTCCCCCGCGTCGGTCTCCACCGCCTCACCGAGCCCGATCGGCGCGCGCTCGCGGCTCTGGCGCCGCACGACCTCGCCGCCGGCCCGCTCGATCGCGTAGGCCACGCCGCCGCCGTGCAGGAGCTGCGTGTTGGCGGCGTTGGCGATCGCGTCCACGGCGAGCGTCGTGATGTCCGTGTCCCGGACCTCGAGCATGCCCCCATGATGCCCGCGTCATCATCCGCGCGATGCGCGTCATGGTCCCCGACCTCCCCGAGCGCGAGGCGCTCGAGCCCCTCCCGGACGGCTTCGAGGTCGCGACCTACGCGCCGGGCAGCGCACCGGACCTCGGCGGCGTCGAGCTGCTCGTCCCCGACGAGATCGACGCCAGGCGGCTGGAGGCGGTGCTCGCCGCCGCCCCGGACCTGCGGATCCTGCAGACGTTCAGCGCGGGCGTGGACTGGCTGTTGCCCCGCGTCCCCGCCGGGCTGACGGTCGCCAGTGCGTCGGTGGTCCACGCCGAGTCCGTCGCCGAGTGGGTGCTGGCCGTGGTGCTCGCCGACCTGAAGGACCTCCCGCGCTGGACGGCCGCCCAGCGCGAGCACCGCTGGAAGGACGGCGACGTCGAGCTCGGCGACCTGCGCGGCGCACGCGTGCTGATCGCGGGCCACGGCGCCATCGGCGCGGCCGTGGAGGCGCGCATGGCGCCCTTCGGCGCGCGCGTGACCCGCGTCGCCCGCCGCGCCCGGCCGGGGACGCACGCCACCGGCGAGCTGCCCGAGCTGCTCGGCGAGGCGGACGTCGTGGTCGTCCTCATGCCGCTGACCGATGCCACCCGCCGGCTGTTCGACGCGCCGCTGCTCGCCCGCATGCGCGACGGCGCGCTGCTGGTCAACGCCGCCCGCGGGGCGATCGTCGACCAGGACGC
>JAXDGY010000101.1:0-10580 GCA_034664785.1 Solirubrobacteraceae bacterium | reverse complement strand
CTGTGGCTCGTCCTCACGCCGCGCACGGCCGATCTCGCGGCGGCGGTCTACCGGGCGAACCTGTTCTCCCGCGAGGGCTTCGCGATCTGGGACAACGGCTGGTTCGCCGGGCACCACGTGCCCGGCTACAGCCTGGTGTTCCCGCCGCTCGCCGCGGTCTTCGGCCCGCGGACCATCGGGGTGGCCTCCGTGCTCGTCTCCTCGGCGCTCTTCGCCCACGTGCTGCGGCGGCACGCCGACCGCCGGCGCGGCCTGGCCGCGATCTGGTTCGCCTGTGCGGCGGCGGGGGACCTGTTCATCGGGCGCCTCACGTTCGCCCTCGGAGTGACCTGCGCGATGGCGTGCGTCGCGGCGCTGTCGCACCGCCGCGCGGGCGTCGCAACGCTGTTCGCGATGCTGACGGCCGCCGCGAGTCCCGTCGGCGGCCTGCTGCTCGCGCTGGCGCTGACCGCGGGCGCCCGGCAACTGCCCCCTCGGCGGCGCGTCGAGCTCGTGGCCGCGCCGCTCGTGGTCGCCGTGACGATGTCCCTCCTGTTCCCCGAGGGCGGCACGCAGCCCTACGGGCTCGGCTCAGCCGCCGCGGCGGCGGCGATCGCGATCGCGGTCCTCCTCTCGCTCGACCCGCGCCACGTGGCCCTGCGGCGCGGCGCCGCGCTCTACGCCGCCGCAGTCGCCGGCGCCTACGTCGTCCCCTCACCGATGGGCAGCAACGTCGCCCGGCTGGGCGTGCTGCTCGCCGGCCCGGTCCTCGTGCTGGGCGTCCGCCGGGGGTACCACCGCGGCCGGCTCGCCGCGATCGCTGTCGCGATCGTGGTGTGGCAGCTGTGGGCGCCCGTCTCGGAGGCGGTCAAGGCCGACACGAGCGGGGCGACGACCGCGGCCTACTTCCAGCCGCTGATCGACCATCTCGCCCGGCTGCCGGTCGGCCGCATCGAGGTCGTCCCGACGTCGACGCGCTGGGAGTCCGTGTACGTGGCGCCCCACGCGGCGCTGGCGCGCGGCTGGGAGACGCAGCTCGACCGGCGCTACAACGCGCTGTTCTACCGCCGCCACCTGGATCCGGCGGCGTACGACCGCTGGCTGGACCGGCTCGGGGTCTCGTACGTCGCGCTCAGCGACGCGCCCAAGGAGCGCTGGGGGCGTACCGAGGCGGCGCTGCTCGCCAGCCGGCCATCGTTCCTGCGCGAGGTCTGGCGCGCGCCCCACTGGCGGCTGTTCGCGGTCGAGCACACGCGCCCGCTGGTGACCGGCGGCACGCTCACCGCCCTCGCGCCCGACGGCTTCACCGTCGCCACGCAGCGAGCCGGGTCCCTGCTCGTGCGGATCCGGTACACGACCTTCTGGGCGGCCACCGGCGGCGCGTGCGTCTCGCGCGCACCGGACGGCTTCACGCTGCTGCAGGTGCCCGCGAAGGGCCGCTACGCCGTCCGCGCGCGCTGGAGCATCCAGGCGCTCGCCCACGAGAACGCCTGCGCGATCGTGGCCGGCCGGCGTGGGCCCCTCGCGGGTCCCTAGGAGTCTGCGGGCCGCAGCGCGCCCGCGACCTCCCGGGCCAGCGCGCGCTGCTGGCGGACGGTGCGGCGGCCGCCCTCCCCCTCGCGCGCCAGCTGCAGCAGGCCGAGGAAGGTCGCGTAGGCGAGCTGCGCGCGGTCGCGGGCACGCGCGGGCGGCAGGCCGAGCTCGCCGTAGAGCCCGGCGAGGTACGCCATCCGCGACGCGTTGACCCGCTGCAGCGCCGCGCGCACGCGGGGATCGTGCACCTCGCCGAGCAGCGCGAGGTGCGGGGACGGGCCCGCGCCCTCCGCGAACGCCACCGCCGCGTCGACGAGCGCCTGCAGCCGCGCCGGGGCGTCGTCCCCCGCGGCCAGGGCCGCCAGGCTTGCGGCATCGTGCTCTGCCTCCCAGCGGGCCAGCGCCGCCTCCAGCAGGTCGTCCCGGGTGGCGAAGTGGGCGTAGAAGCTGCCCTTGGTCACCCCGAGCTCGCGCGCCAGCGGCTCGACGGCGACCGCGTTCAGGCCGCCGCGCGCGATCGCGCCGAGCGCGGCGCGCTCCCAGTCCGCGCGCCGCAGGCGGCGCCGGGCGTCGTGCCGCGGTTCGGAGTCCATGCCCGGGCAGGATACGCTCCCGTATTGACGTCTGCGTCCGGCCGAGTACCATGCGCCACCGTATGGATACTTCACCGCATCATCGCTCATGAGGCAGCTCGGCCCGGGCGTCCACGTGCTCGACGGGCGGCCGCGCGACGCCTTCAACGTCCACCTGCTGGAGGACGTCGTCGTCGACGCGGCCACCCGGCACGGCGCCCGGCGGCTGTTGCCCCAGCTGCGCGGCGTCCCGGTCGCCGCGCACGCCCTGACCCACGCCCACGCCGACCACCAGGGGTCCAGCGCCGCCCTCTGCGAGGCCCTCGGACTGCCGCTCTGGGCGCCCGCGGGTGAGGCGGATGCGGTGCGCACCGGGGCCATCGGCCCGCTGGGCCCGGTCAACCGCATCACGACCTGGCAGCTCGGCCACTGGGCCGGGCCGGGGCACCCGGTCGCCCGCGAGCTGCGTGAGGGAGACGAGGTCGCCGGCTTCCGGGTGCTGGAGACGCCGGGCCACTCCCCGGGTCACGTCTCCTACTGGCGCGAGGGCGACGGCGTGCTCATCGCCGGCGACGTCCTGTTCGGGCGCCACCCGATCACCGGGCGTCCCGGCCTCCACGAGCCGCCGGTGGGCTTCACGATCGACCCGGTCGCCAACCGTCGCGCGATCCGCCGCCTGGCGGCGCTCGAGCCGCGGATCGTCGGCTTCGGGCACGGGCCGGCGCTCCGGGACCCGCGGCGCCTGCAGGCCTTCGCCGCCGCCCTGCCGCCGGACTGACGCCCGGCGCGGCTCACGGCGCCGCCGGCGGGAACGCGACGCTGAAGCGGGCGCCGCCGAGCCGCGAGTCGCCGACGGCCACGGCCGCGCCGTGGTGGCGGGCCTGCTGGGCGACGAGCGCCAGCCCGAGCCCGGAGCCGGGCCGGCCTGCGGCGCCCAGCCGCGCGAACGGCTCGAAGATCCGCGTGCGCTCGGCGGCGGGCACCCCGGGCCCGTCGTCCTCGACGACCAGCAGCGGGCCCGCGCCGTCCTGCGCCCCGGTCAGCGAGACCCGGACGGTGCCCTCGGCCCGGCCGTGCCGCACGGCGTTCTCGACGAGGTTCTCCACGATGAGCCGCAGCCCGGGCTCCCACCCGCGGACGGGGACGGGGACCTCGGGCGCGTCTGTCGCCACCGCGGTTGCCGGGTGCCGCGCGGCGACCGCGCCGGCGACGCCGTCGACGAGCTCGGTGAGGTCGACGTGGTCGTGGTCGGGCACGGCGTCGCCGCGGGCGAGCGCCTGCAACCCGTCGAGCAGCGCCACCAGGCGCGCGTGCTCATCGAGCGCCCCGTCGACCATGACCGCCCGCCGCTCCGCCTCGAGCCCGGGGTGCCGGCTCAGCGCCGACAGCGTCGCCTGCACGCTGGTCAGCGGCGAGCGCAGCTCGTGACCGGCGTCGGCCGCGAAGCGGCGCGTCGCCGCGAGGGCCCGTTCGCGGTCGGCCGCCGAGCGGCCCAGGCGTGCGAGCATCGCGTTGAAGGATCCCGCGAGCGCCCGCGTCTCCCGCGGCCCGTCGTCGGCCGGCACGCGGCGCGCCAGGTCCTCGTCGCCCACGATGCTCGCCGTCACCGCGCGCAGCCGCCGCAGCGGCCGCAGGACGACGTCGGCGGCGAGGAAGACGCCGGCCGCCGCGGCCAGCAGCACGAGCAGCCCGAGCCCGGCGAGCCGCAGCTCGAGAGCGGCCTGGCGGCGCTCGATGCCCCGCAGCGACGTGGTGACCTCGAGCCGCGCGAGGCCGCCGAGCGCCGGGTCGCGCAGGGTGGTGGTGTAGGCCCGGTAGCGCCGCCCGTCCGCCGCGAACGTCCGCAGCCCCGTGCCCTCCGGCGGGCGGGAGGGCGGCGGCCGGCCCGTGTCCAGCAGGACCTCCCGTCCGAGCAGCAGGCGCAGGGACGTCCCGGTCGCCGAGAGGACGGCGTCCAGCCGCCGGTCGTTGTCGGGCAGCTGCTGCTCGACGGCGGCCAGGGCGGTCGCCCGCGACAGCTCGGCCGTGCGCCGGAGGCGATCGTCCAGCGCGGCGCGCTCCGAGCGGTCGACGTAGCGCGCGACGAGCCCGCCCGCGGTCAGCAGGACGGCGGCGAGCACGAGGGTGATGCCGAGCGTGAGCCGCCCGCGCAGGCTGCGCATCGGCCGTCAGGGTCGCAGGACGAAGCCGACGCCGCGGACCGTGTGCAGGACCCGCGGCTCCCCGCCGGCCTCGAGCTTGCGCCGCAGGTAGCCGACGAAGACGTCGGCGACGTTCGTCCCGGGGTCGAACGTGTAGCCCCAGACCTCCTCGTGCAGGCGCGCGCGGTCGAGGACCTCGCCTGCGTGGCGCAGCAGGACGCCGAGCAACTCGAACTCGCGCCGCGTCAGCCCGAGGTCGCGGCCCCCGCGCCGCGCGCTGTGGGCGCGCGGGTCGAGCACGAGGTCGCCGGCGCTGAGCGTGTCGTCCGCCCCGGCCGGGCGGCGGCGCAGCAGCGCGTGCAGCCGGGCGGCGATCTCCTCCAGGGCGAACGGCTTGACGACGTAGTCGTCGGCGCCCGCCTGCAGTCCGCGGACGCGGTCGTCCACCTCGTCGCGCCCCGACAGGACGCAGACCGGGACGTCGTCGCCGCTGTCCCGGAGGCGCCGCAGGACCTCGAGGCCGTCGAGGTCCGGCATCGTCAGGTCGAGCAGCACGACCGCGGGCACGACCGCCTCGACCGCGGCCAGCGCGGCCCGGCCGCCGGACGCCGGCACGACGCGGAAGCCCTCGAGCTCCAGTCCCTCGCCGACCGTGCGCCGGATGCCGGGGTCGTCGTCGACCAGGAGCACGACCGGCCGCACCGCGACCGCCGGCGTCTCAGCCACGGGCCACCTGTTCGCAGTCGCGCGCCACGACGTCCTGCGCGTCGGCCTGCACGCGGTCGCGCCCGGGGCCGCAGGAGATCCGGTCGGCCTGGCCGTCACGGGCCTTGATCGTGTCGTTCCCGGCGCCCCCCAGGAGGACGTCGGGCCCCTTGCCGCCGACGAGGGCGTCGTTGCCCGCGCCGCCGAGCAAGGTGTCGGCCCCAGGGCCGCCCTGGAGCACGTCCGCGCCGGCGTCGCCCGCGAGCACGTCGTTGCCCGCCCCGCCGAGCAGCACGTCCTTGCCGGCGCGGCCGACGAGCCGGTCGTCCCCGGCGCGGCCGGTGAGGCGGTCGGCGCGGGCCGTCCCGGTCAGCTGGTCGGGGCCGGGGGTGCCGATGCGCCGGACGGCCAGCGCGGCCGGCGCGGTCGCCGCGACGCCGATGACGAGCACGGCGAGGACGGCGACGAGGCGGCGCATGCGCGCAGCTTGACGCAGCGGCGCGCACGGGGGCCGCGGGGCCCGCCCGGCTCTCACGGAGCCCTCACGGTGGATGAGGACTTCGTGAGACGCCCGCTCCGCGGGCGGCGCCGGCGGGACAACGTGACGACACGGGTGCACGAGCACCACCCAACGGCAGGAGGGATCCAGCATGCGCAACACCACGACCAGGGCCACCGTCACCGCCATCGCCGCGCTCGCGCTGGTGCCGGCGTCGGCAGCGGCGGCCAGGATCGACGGAGGGCCGGGCGACGAGCGCCTGAGGGGGACGAGCGCCCCGGACCAGATCGACGGCGGCGCCGGCCGCGACCGCATCTTCGGCCTCGCCGGCGCCGACCAGCTCACGGGCGGCCTCGGCAACGACCGCGTCTTCGGCGGCCGGGGCGACGACGTGATCGCCGGCGTCCAGGGCAACGACTGGCTCAACGGCGGCGCCGGCGACGACACCGTCACGGGCGATGCGAACGACACGGGCGACCGCACGTCCTTCGACGTCCTCTTCGGCGCGGCGGGGAACGACACGCTGCGCGGCGGCGACTCGCGCGACCGCGTCTTCGGCGGCTCCGGCGACGACAGGAGCTTCGGCGAGAACGGCAACGACCGGATGGCGGGCGGCACGGGCGACGACGTCCAGGACGGCGGCGCGGGCAACGACGTGATCTACGCGAACCGCGGCCAGGACACGTCCTCCGGAGGCGAAGGGAACGACGTGCTCTGGGCCCTGGCCCGCGGCGACGTGAAGCCCGGTCCGGCCGGGGAGGTCGACCAGGTCGGCGACACCCTCGACGGCGGCCCGGGCGACGACGTCTTCCGCACCCGCGACGGCGAGGTCGACCGCATCACCTGCGGCCCCGGGACAGACCGCGCGATCCTCGACCAGGTCGACGTGATCACCGATGCCACGGCCGAGACCCCGAACGGGTCGTGCGAGACGGTGCAGCGCGCCGCCCCGAGGGCCCGTGAGTCGAAGTCCGAGGACGCCCAGCAGTCGCCGGCGGCGGCGCAGAGGCAGTCCTAGTGCCTCAGGGCGTGAACACGACCTTGCCGACGAGCTCGCCGCCGAGCATCGCCTCGAACCCCCGGCGGGCGTCGGCCAGCGGCAGCTCCTGGTCGATGATGGGCCGCACGCCGGCCGTCGCGCAGAGCTGGACGAGCCGGTCGAGCTCGTCGCGCGTGCCCATCGTCGAGCCGATGACGGAGAGCTGCAGGAAGAAGATCCGCGTCAGCTCGGCGGGGCTCGCGTCCCCGCTCGTCGCCCCGGAGATCACCAGCGTGCCGCCCGGCTTGAGCGAGCGGATCGAGTGCCCCCAGGTCGCCTTGCCGACGGTCTCCATGGCGGCGTCGACGCGCTCGGGCAGCCGCGCGCCGGACTCGAAGGCGGCGTCCGCCCCCAGCGCCAGCGCCTGCTCGCGCTTGTCCTCCGAGCGGCTGGTCACCCACACCCGCACGCCGGCCGCGCGGGCGAGCACGATGCAGGCCGTGGCCACCCCGCCGCCGGCGCCCTGGACGAGGATCGTCGAGCCGGGTCGCACCCCGCCGCGCGTGAAGAGCATGCGGTAGGCGGTCAGCCACGCGGTCGGCAGGCAGGCGGCCTCGGCGAACGACAGCTCCGCGGGCTTGGGGACGAGGTTGCGCCGCGGGACCGCGACGCGCTCGGCGAACGTCCCCTGGTGGCGCTCGGAGAGGATCGCCCGCTTCGGGTCGAACGTCTCGTCGCCACGCCACGACGGGTCGGAGACGACGGCGTGCACGACGACCTCGTTGCCCTCCTCGTCGACGCCGGCGGCGTCGCAGCCGAGGATCATCGGCAGCCGATCCTCGGGCAGGCCGACCCCGCGCAGCGACCACAGGTCATGGTGGTTCAGCGACGCGGCGCGGACGGTGACCGTGGTCCATCCCTCGGGCGGCTCGGGCTCGGGGCGCTCCCCGAGGTCGAGCCCGGCCAGCGGGTCGTCGGGGTCGATGCGGACGGCGGCGACGGCGAACATGCGCGAACCCTAGGGGACGCGGGCGCACCCCCGGAGGGACGTCCCGCCGCGACCCCGCCGCGCCGGCGGCGTCAAGCAACACTGCACTGAGCGCAGGTACGATCGCGGGCATGCCGCGTGCCGCCGTCGTCGCCCTCGTCCTGACCGCGGGGGCGTCGCTGGCCGTCCAGCCCGCCCTCAACGCCCAGCTCGGGCGCCACGTCACGGGGCTCGGCGCGGCGTTCATCTCGCTCGGCGGCTCGGCGCTCGTGATCGGCGTCGTGCTCGCCGCGACCGGCGGCGTGGGCGACCTGCGCAGCGCCGGCGACGTGTCGCCGGTGTACCTCGTCGGCGGCCTGTGCGGCGCCCTCAACGTGACCGTGGCGCTGTTCGCCGTCAGCCGCCTGGGCGCCGGCGGGGTGGCCGCCGTGACGGTCACCTCGCAGCTCGTGGTCTCCGGTGTCATGGACCGCTACGGGCTGCTCGGCCTCGACCGGGTCGCGCTCTCCCCGACCCGCGTGGTCGGCTTCGTGCTGCTGCTCGGCGGCGTCGCGCTCGTCACGCTGCGCTGAGCGGCGGCCCCCGACGGGCCCGCCCGCGGCCACGAGGCGTTCATTGCTGCTTGACAAGACGTCAAGCCCTTGCGTAACGTCGAAGCCCTCAGCCCAGCATCATCGGAAGAGGGGTCCATGGCGCATCGCGTGCTCATCAAGGGTGGGACCGTCCTGTCGGTCGACCCGCAGATCGGGGAGCTCTCCCCCGGAGACGTCCTCATCGAGGACGACCGCATCGTCGAGGTCGCCGCGCACATCGACGCGGAGGACTGCGAGGTCATCGACGCCTCCGACCACATCGTCATGCCGGGCTTCGTGGACACCCACCGACACACCTGGCAGGCGCCGTGGCGCAACATCGCCTCGGACTGGTCGCTCTTCCACTACCTCTGGGGCATGCACACCGGGCTGAGCAAGTTCTACCGGCCCGAGGACACCTACGCCGGCAACCTGCTCGGGACCGTCGAGGCGCTCGACTCCGGGATCACCACGCTCCTGGACTGGTCGCACAACCTGGCGACGCCCGAGCACGCCGACGGCGCGATCTCCGGCCTGCGCGACTCGGGCGCCCGCGCCGTGTTCGCCCACGGCGGAGGCAACCAGCAGTGGGGCTCGGTGCCGGGCAACACGAGCCCGCACCCCCAGGACGCGCGCCGCATCCGCGATCAGTACTTCAACTCCGAGGACGGCCTGATCACGATGGCGCTGGCCATCCGCGGGCCGCAGTTCACGACCGAGGACGTCGCCCGCGGCGACTGGGCGCTCGCCAACGACCTCGACCTGCGCGTCACCGTCCACGTCGGCGACGGCGAGCTCGGCCGGACGCGGCCGATCGAGTGGCTGCAGCAGGAGGGCCTGCTCAGCGACCGCACGACCTACGTGCACTGCTGCACACTGGGCGACGACGAGCTGCGGATGATCGCCGACTCCGGCGGCACCGCATCGGTGGCGGCCGACGTGGAGCTGCAGATGGGCCACGGCTGGCCCGCGACGGGACGCCTGCTCGAGGTCGGCATCCGCCCGAGCCTGTCGATCGACGTGTGCACCTCGACCGGCGGCCACATGTTCGGGCTGATGCGCACGGCGCTGGGCACCCAGCGCGGCCTCGACAACGACGCGCTGTTCGCCGCCGGCGGCAGCCTCGCCAACGGCGAGGGCATCCCGCTGACCTGCCGCGACATGATCGAGTTCGCGACGATCGAGGGCGCGCGGGCCTGCGGGCTGGAGTCCAAGGTGGGCTCGCTGACCCCGGGCAAGCAGGCCGACGTCATCCTCGTCCGCACGGACACCTTGGGGATGTCCCCGCTCAACAACGCCACGGGCGCGATCGTCTACAACGCGCACCCCGGGCTCGTCGACACGATCCTGGTGGCCGGCCGGGTCGTCAAGCGCGACGGCGCGCTGGTCGACCACGACACCCGGCGGATCCTCGCCCTGGCCGAGGCGACGCGCGACCACGTGCTCGGGCAGGCGCGGTCGGACGACCTGATCGGCGACGTGGCGCTCGGCGGGGACTGGGTCCCGCGCAACCCGGCGCCCGCCGTCTCGTCGTGAACGCCCGCCGCCGGTGACGCGCGTCGCCGTCCTCGGCCTCGGGCGCATGGGCGCCCCGATGGCCGGGCGCCTGGCCGCGGCCGGGCACACGCTGACGGTCTTCAACAGGACGCCCCGGCCGGCCGCGGTCCCGGCCGGCGCGACCGCCGCCCCGACGCCGGGCGCGGCCGCGGCCGACGCCGCGGTGATCGTGACGATGGTGGCCGACGGCGCGGCGCTCGACGCGCTGCTCGACGGCGACGACGGCGTGCTGCGCGCCGCGCCACGCGGCGCGGTCGTCGTCGACATGAGCACGATCGGCCCCCTCGCCGCCCGCGCAGCGGCCGGCCGCTGCGCGGCCGCCGGCGTGCGGTTCCTCGACGCGCCGGTGTCGGGCAGCGTCGCGGCCGCGCGGTCGGGCGACCTCGTGGCGATGGTGGGCGGCGAGGCCGCGGTCCTAGAGGCCGCCCGGCCCGTCCTGCGCGAGCTCACGCGCGAGCAGATCCACGTCGGTCCCAGCGGCGCGGGCGCGGCGATGAAGCTCGCCCTCAACCTGGCGCTCGCCGTCTCCAACCAGTCGATCGCGGAGACGCTCGTGCTCGCCGAGCGCTCGGGCGTCGCGCGCGCGCTGGCCTACGACGTGCTCGCCGCCGGCGCCCTCGCCTCGCCCTTCGTGGGCTACAAGCGCGCGGCGTTCGAGGCACCCGGCGAGACGCCCGTCGCCTTCTCCGTCGAGCTCATGCGCAAGGACGTCGACCTGGCGCTCGCGCTCGCCGCGGCGGCCGGCCTCGACCTGCCCGCCGGGCGGTCCGCGGCGCAGGGCCTCGCGCTCGCCGACGCCCGGGGCCTCGGCCACGCGGACATCGCCTCGGTCGTCCGAGCAGTGGAGGCGGTGGACCCGGGCCCGGAGGAGGGATGACCCGGGCCCACCGCCGCCGGCGTCAGGCCGTCGTCCGATCGGTCACGCCGAGCCGGGAGCGCACGGACGTGACGATGGCGTCGACCCCCGGGAGGAACGCGTCCTCCAGGCTGGGGCTGTAGGGGATCGGGTGGTCGTCGGTGGCGATCCGCCAGGCGTCGTCGACGTCGTGCAGGCC
>JAXDGY010000100.1:0-12798 GCA_034664785.1 Solirubrobacteraceae bacterium | reverse complement strand
CTGCGGCGACTTGTGCGCCTTGAAGTGCGGGCGCAGGTCAGCCGGCAGCTCTCGGAACTTCGCGGCCATCGTGGCGATGTTGCGCTTCGCCTTGTCGAGGTCGAGCAGCAGCGCGGGCGTCGACACCTCGCTGCGCGCGCGGCCGATCTGGTCGCCGTAGCGCGTCTGCAGCCCCGCGGTCGCGGTCCTCATCTCCGCCCCAACCTTATCCGGTGTCCGCGGCGGCCTGCTCGAGATCGCCGGGGATCCCCAGCGTCTGGCCGCCGTCGATCACGATCGTCTGCCCGGTCACGTAGGCGGCCTCGTCCGAGGCCAGGAACAGGGCGCAGTTCGCCACGTCCGACGGCTGCGCGAAGCGCCCGAGCGGGATCGTCTGGAGGTACTCCGGCGCGAGGTGCTCGTTGTGGACGACGAGCGCCGAGAGCGGCGTGTCGACGACGCCCGGTGCGATGCCGTTGACGCGGATGCCGTGGCGGGCGAGGTCGATCGCCGCCGCGCGGATCAGCGTCCACACCGCGGCCTTGGTGACGTTGTAGGCGGCGTGGGTCTCCTCGACGAACCAGGCATTGATCGAGGTCGTGCAGACGATTGCGCCCGGTCGCCCGGCGGCCACCATCGCGCGCGCCGCCTCCACGGTGCAGAACATCACCCCGTCGACGTTGATCGACAGGTGCCGGTGCCAGTGCTCGTCGGTCATGTCGAGCAGCGGGAGTGGCTCGGCGATGCCGGTGTGCGCGCACATGACGTCGATCGCGCCGAAGCGCTCGACGCACGCGGCCACGGCGGCGCTGCAGTCGGCGTGCAGGGAGACGTCGCCGGCGAACGGCAGGTATTGCTCCCCCAGCCGCGCGGCCTGCTGCTGGAGCTTCGGCTGGTCGCGGTCGAAGGCCACGACGCCGGCCCCTTCCGCGAGGAAGCGCTCGGCCATCCCGAGCCCGATCCCCTGCGCGGCGCCGGAGACGACCACGCCGTTGCCCTGGAAGCGGCTCATCCGTCCCCTTTCAGGTGTCAGGACATCACGCGACATCGCTGCCACTGTGGCAGATGGGGCCCGTCGGATCGGTGATCTGGCTCGCTCTGAACACCGGTGCTCATCGAGCGGCCAGCCACTGCTCGAACTCGGCGGCGACGATCCGCTCGTCGTGGACCCCGGCGGCCGCCGGCGAGGCGAGCCAGACGATCGGCGGTCCCATGACCGCGGGGTCGAGCAGCCGCTCGCGGGCCTCGGCGGGCGTGTCGTCGGGGATCATCCCGGTGTCGGTGGCGCCGCCGGGGAGCAGCAGGTTGACCGTCACCGGGCTGTCGGCCAGGTCGGCCGCCATCACGCGCGACAGCGCCTCGACCGCCGCACCTGAGGGGCCGTAGGGCACGAAGCCCCGCCGCGTCATCGTGGCCTCGTTCATCGAGATCGTGACGATGCGGCCGCCGTCCTGCTCGAGCATCAGGGGCACGACCGCGCGCGCCATCAGGAACGAGCCGGTCGCCTTGGTCTCGAGCACGTCGCGGAATCCGCCGGGGGCCACCTCCCAGAAGGGCTGCGGGTCCGACAGGAAGCGGGGGTTGACGGTGCGCATCCCGATGCCCGCGTTGTTGACGAGCAGGTCGATGCCCCCGAGGCGCTCGCGCACCTCCGCCACCCCGGCGGCGACGGCGCCCTCGTCACGGGCGTCGAGCGCCAGGCCGAGGGCGCCCGGGCCCAGGTCGGCGGCGGCCTGCGCAGCGCGCTTCGCGTCACGGCTCGTGATGGCCACGCGCGCGCCCGCGTCCACGAGCGCTCGGGCCATCGCCAGCCCGAGGCCGCTGGTGGCGCCGGTGACCAGCGCGCGGGTGCCGCCCAGCCCGGTCATGTGCTACGCAGCGTAGTACGGGTCTCTTCCCGCGCTGCCATGGGCGAAAACGGCGGACCCTGCCTGGTACGCGCGGGTCCGTCGTGATGGGCGCGGCGGGTTTCGAACCTGCGACCTCTCGCGTGTGAAGCGAGCGCTCTCCCACTGAGCTACGCGCCCTCGTCGCGACGATCGGGGACCGCCTGACGGGCCTCCGAGCATACCGGCCGGACCGCAGACCGTCCCTCTGGACGCCACCGCGGCCGGGCCGGCTCTCAACCGCCGACGCGCCAGGACGATGAAGGTGGTGTGGACGCCGCTGGGCACTCTGTGACGGGCTCGATGCTCGAGGTCGCCCAGGATCTCCTGTGCGCGATCGACGAGGCGGGCACGCTGCGCTGGGCCAACGCGGCATGGGAGCGGGATCTCGGCTTCGCGCCGTCCGAGCTGCCCGGGCGGCCGCTTTTGGACCTCGCCCATCCTGACGACCGCGAGCGCCTGGCCCTCGAGCTCATGACCGTCATCGGTCGCGAGGGCGGCGGGCACGGCTTCACCTGCCGCATGCTCCTCCGCGGCGGCGGGCACCGCTGGATCTGCTGGAGCGCGCTGGCGCTGCCCGAGGGCGGGCACGCCCTCGGCGGGCGCGACGTGACGGCCCTGCGCGCCCCCGGCGACCGCGACGCCCTGGTCAACGTCGCCCTCGACGCGATCATCTCCGTCGACCGCGGCGGGCGTGTCATCGAGTTCAACCCGTCCGCCGAGCAGATCTTCGGCTTCCGGCGCGAGGAGGCCCTCGGCCGGTCGCTGGCGGAGCTCATCATCCCCGAGGCCCTCCGCGCGCGCCACGAGGCCGGGATCCAGCGCGTCGCCGATGGCCGGCCGGGGCCGCTCATGGGCCGGCGCCTGGAGCTCCCGGCGGTCCGCGCGGACGGGTCGACGCTGACGGTCGAGCTGACGATCACCCGTCCCGACCCCGCGACCGGTGTCACCACGGCCTTCATCCGCGACATCACCGCCCGCCTGGACACCGAGAAGGAGCTGCTGGCCAGCGAGGAGCGCCTGGCGCAGGTCTTCGACCTCGCGCCCGTCGGCATGGCGCTCGTCAGCATCGAGTCCGACTCGGCGGGGCGCCTGCTGCGGGTCAACGCCGCACTCATCGCCATGCTCGGCCACAGCGAGGCCGCGCTGCTCGCCACCGACTTCCAGCACCTCACCCACCCCGACGACCTCGCGCAGAACCTCGGCCTCCTCGACGAGGTCCAGGCGGGCCACAGCGACCGCTACGAGCTCGAGAAGCGCTTCCTGCGGGCGGACGGCAGCTGGATCTGGGCGCACGTCCACGCCGCCGTCGTCCGCGACGCCGACGGGCGCCCGGTGTACGGCATCAGCCAGGTGCAGGACGTCACGGAGCGGCGGCGCTCGGCCGAGGCGCTGCACGCGAGCCGCGCGTCCTTGGCCCGGACGCAGGCGCTCGCGCGCATCGGCTCCTGGGAGTACGACCTCGCCACGGACCGCTTCACCTGGTCCTCGGGCGTGGAGCACGTCTTCGGGGTGTGCGAGGACCGGCAGCCGGCCGGCGTGCGGACCCTGTTGGACACGATCCACGACGACGACCGCGCACGGGTCCAGGCGGCGTTCGCGCGGGCGCTGGAGGGCGACGGGGGCCAGACCTGGGAGTACCGGGCGCGCACCGTCTCCGGCGAGGTGGCCGACCTCCATGCCTGGGGCGAGGTCGTCCGCGGCGACGACGGCGCGATCACCGCTCTGGCGGGCTACCTCCAGGACATCAGCTCGCTGCGGCGCGCCGAGCACGAGGCCGCCGGGCTGCGCAAGGAGAACCTCGAGATCCTCGCCGCCGCGGGCGACGGGATCTTCCGAGTGGACCGTGACGGCCGCATCACGTTCGCGAATCCCGCCGCCGAGCAGATGTTCGGGTTCGGCGCCGACGAGCTCCTGGGTCGCCGGCTGCACTCCCTGGTCCACCACTCGCGACCGGACGGCTCCCCGTACCCGTGGGAGGCCTGCCCAGTCCAGCGCTCGCTGGCCCGGGGCGACAGCGTGCGCGTCGCCGACGACCTCTACTGGCACAAGGACGGCAGCCCGGTCCCCGTCGCGTTCACCACGGCGCCGATCCGGCGCGACCGCGAGGTCACCGGCGCCGTGGTGGTCGTCTCGGACGTCGGCGAGCGGCGCCGCCTGGAGCAGCAGCTGCGCGCCCAGGCCGAGCGCGACGACCTGACGGGGCTGCACAACCGGCGGCGCTTCGAGCAGCTCATCGCGGAGCGGCTGGAGCGCGACGGCGGCGAGGCCGCGCTGCTGCTGCTCGACCTCGACCACTTCAAGTTCGTCAACGACTGCTTCGGCCACGCCGTCGGCGACGACCTCATCCGCGCGGTCGCGGGCGTCCTCGGCGAGCACGCCCGCGCCGACGACGTGCTCTGCCGTCTCGGCGGCGACGAGTTCGGCCTGCTGCTGCCCGACGCCGCCCCGGAGGCGGCCCGCGCCGTGGCCGACCGCCTCATCGCCGGCATCGAGCGGGCGCGCCCCGTCGGCGTGCAGATGAGCGCGAGCGTCGGCGTCACCTGCTTCTCCGGCGGCCAGGGCGGCACGGCGGGCGACCTGCTCGTCGCGGCCGACATCGCGCTCTACGAGGCCAAGGACGCCGGGCGGGCGCGCGCTTCGGTCTACGCCGGCCGCGCCGGCGCCTCGCTGACGTGGGTCGAGCGCATCCGGGCGGCCCTGCGCGAGGACCGCCTCACGCTCTACGCCCAGCCGATCGTCGACCTGGCGACGGGCAAGGCGGTGCACGAGGAGCTGCTCGTGCGGATGCTCGACGAGGACGGCGCCGTCGTCCCGCCCGGCTCGTTCCTGCCGACCGCCGAGTCGTTCGGCCTCATCGGGGACATCGACCGCTGGGTGCTGCGCCGCGGCGTCGAGGTCGCGGCCACCGGCCGCCACGTGCACGTGAACCTCTCCGGTCACTCCGTCGGGCGCACCGAGGTGCTCGACGAGCTCGCCGAGTCGCTGGCGGTCACCGGCGCCGATCCCGCGCACCTGGTCATCGAGCTGACCGAGACAATGGCCGTCGCCAACCTCGCCGGCGCACGGGCGTTCGCCCGGCGCCTGCGGGAGATCGGCTGCGGCCTGGCGCTCGACGACTTCGGGACAGGCTTCGGGTCGTTCACCTACCTCAAGCACCTCCCGGCGGACTTCCTCAAGCTCGACCAGGAGTTCATCCGCGATCTGACGCGCAGCGACGCCGACCGCCGCGTCGTCGACGCGATCGTCGGGATCGCCGCGCGGTTCGGGATGCAGACGATCGCCGAGGGCGTGGAGGACGAGGCGACGCTGGCCGTCCTGCGCGACGCCGGGGTCGACTTCGTGCAGGGCTACCACCTCGGTCGCCCCGCACCCATCGCCTGAGACGCTCACCTCGCGCTGCCGCGGCGCTCGCGGCCCAGAGGACGGGTGCAGCACGATGCGACACCTGATAGGGATCTGGGCAATCACCGGACGCGCCGACCAGCGGGGCGTCCGCGAATCCCGGGAGGGTTCAATGACATCAGTACGACGGTGCGTTCGCGCAGCGATCGTGGCCGTGGCCGCAGCAGCGGTCATGGCGCCGGCGGCACAGGCGAAGTCGTCGGTCCCCAAGCTCGACTGGCAGGACTGTCAGGACGGCTTCCAGTGCGCCACCGCGACGGTGCCGCTCGACTACTCGAGCAGGAGCAAGGGCGATTACCACGTCGCGCTCATCCGCAAGGTCGCCACGGACCCGAGCAAGCGCATCGGGTCGCTGTTCACCAACCCGGGCGGCCCGGGCGCCTCAGGGGTCGACTTCGTCCGCGGGACGGCCGACTCCCTGTACGCCACGCTGAACGAGCGCTACGACATCGTGGGCTTCGACCCGCGGGGCACGGGCACGAGCGACGCCGCGTTGAGCTGCGACGTCAACCAGGAGACCCAGGGCCTGTACTCGATTCCCTACGCCACGCCGGACACCGATCCGATGGCGCTGCTCACCAAGGACAAGTCGTTCGTCGACCGCTGCACGTCGCTGAACCAGAAGATCCTGCCTTACGTCACCACGGGCAACGTGGCCCGTGACCTCGACCTGCTCCGCCAGGCCGTGGGCGACCCGCAGCTCAACTACCTGGGCTTCTCGTACGGGACGTTCCTGGGCGCGACCTACGCCAGCCTGTTCCCGGGCAAGCTCGGGCATGTCGTGCTGGACGGCCCGGTGGACGCCGACGCGTACATCAACGATCCGCACGGCGACCTGCTGGCCCAGACGGGCGGCTTCGAGCGGGCGCTCACGCGCTTCTTCCAGGCCTGCGCGGCCGACCAGACCGCGTGCATGGGCTTCGGCGGCAGCGACCCGGGCGCGGCGTTCGACGATCTCGTCGACAAGGCCAACGCCAACCCGATCCCCGCGGACGGGTACACGGACGATCCGCGGCCGGTCACCGGCGACGACATCATCAACGCGACGTCCTACAACCTGTACGCCAAGCAGTACTGGCCCTACATCGCGCAGGACCTGGCCGCGGCGGCGGCGGGTGACGGGTCGATGATCCGCTACGACTCGGACTCGGCGCTCGGCCGCAACCCCGACGGGACCTACGACCCGGGGACCGACCGGTACTTCCTGATCGGCGCGATCGAGCAGAAGTACTCGCACGCCGACCTCGGGAAGTACTTCCAGCTCGGCAAGCGGGCCTACGACACCTTCGACCATGCCTGGTGGAACGTCGGATACGTGGAGCTCAACTACGGGCTGTTCGGTGTCAAGCCCGACGGCCGGTACTCCGGGCCCTTCCGGATCCCGGCGGGCGCGAACACGCCGCTGGTGGTCGCGACGACCTACGACCCGGCGACCCCGTACCGGGGTGCCAAGTCGCTGGTCCATGACCTGGGCAACGCCAGGCTGCTGACCATGGCCGGCGACGGCCACACGGCCTACGGTCGCAACTCGGCCTGCATCGACACGGCGGTCGAGGCGTACCTGTTCGACGGGACGCTCCCCGACGCCGGCACGAGGTGCCAGCAGGACGTGCCGTTCGCGCAGCCGCAGCCGCAGCCCGCGGCGACGGCGGCCCCGGCCGGCGGCCAGACCGCCAGGGCGCTCGGCGTGACGTCGTTCGGCAACCGCGCGCGGCAGCTGTCCGCCCGTGGCAAGCCGGTGCTCGTCAAGCCGTAAGGCCGAAGACCCCCGGGGCGGCGGCCGTCGGCCGCCGCCCCGGCCAGGTCGGCACGGGGCCGCGCTACGCTCGAAACCCATGCGCGAGCCCGATGCCTTCGACCTCGACGCCGCGGGCCTGCGCGCCGACAGCGCAGAGCTCGCGCGCGACGTCGAGGTCCTGGCCGCCAAGCTCGAGGGGGCGCTGCCGCAGCGCACGCGGGTCGAGCGCCGGTCGCGCCGGATCTTCTCGAAGGACAAGCCCGTCGAGGCGGTCGAAGTCCGTCTGGGCGGTTCCTGCTGGTCGCTGCGCGTCAACGGTGCGGTGGTGGACGCCGCGCGCGAGCAGGAGGTCCGCGGCGTCGTGATCAAGCGCGAGGCGCTCGAGCTGGAGGCCTGGGTGAGCGGGCTGACCGACGAGCTCCGCGAGGAGGCCCAGACCAGCGAGTCCGCGCGCGCGGCGCTCCAGAAGCTCGTGGGCTGACGATGCCCCTGTTCGGGTTCGGCCGCGGCGGCGACGACGGCCCGGACGAGGAAGCGCGTGAGGCGGCCGCCCGGCGCGAGGAGGACGTGGTGCGCGTGGAGCGGGGCGGCGTCCCGCTCGCCGCTGAGGAGCGCATCGCGGAGCTGGCCGGGCGCACCGACGGGTTCTTCACCTCCGGGCTGTCGGTCGCGGACTTCGCGCTCACCCGGCTGCAGGACGTGCAGCCCATCTGCCAGGTCATGGGCTCGTCGGTGCACCAGGTCGGCTGGCAGTCCTATCCGTTCTCCGGCTGGTCCAGCGGCGCGCGCATCGTCGAGCTGCGCGGGCTGACCGAGGCGTGGAACGAGGCCCGTCGCCGTGCGCTGCGCCGGCTGACCGAGGAGGCGGCCCTCGCGCGCGCCGATGCCGTCGTCGACGTGACCTTCGAGCGGCGCGAGCACGCCTTCGTCGACCAGGCCATCGAGGTCGTCGTCAACGGCACGGCGGTGCGGCTGCCGGACGGAACCGAGAAGACCCGCGCGAACCCACGGCTGAGCGACCTCTCGGCGCCGGACTTCACCCTGCTGCGCCGTGCCGGCTACGGGCCGGTGGGGGTCGTCGCCGCCACCTCGGTCACCTACGTCTCGGCGGGCGCCGCGACGCAGCGGCTGATGAGCGGCTGGCAGATGGGGACCGCCAACCAGGAGCTGACCGACTTCACGCAGGGCGTCTACACCGCGCGCGAGCAGGTCCTGGGCCGCGCCACGCGCGACGCGGAGGCCCTCGGCGCCGAGGGCCTCGTCGGCGCCCAGCTCGACGTCCACATCGCCGTCCGCGAGTGGGAGAGCGCCGGCAACGTCCGCCATCGCGACCTCATCGTCACCGCGCACGTGCTGGCCACGGCGATCAGTGGCCACGGGCCGTCGACGCCACCGGTCCCTTCACTCGTCGTCCGACAAGGAGCCCCGACCCGATGAGCTACGACCCCACCTCCCTCGAAGGCGTGCCCGAGGTCGGCCGTGAGCGCTTGGAGCAGAACAAGCGCGGCCTGTTCACCTCCGATCTCTCCGTCGCCGAGTTCCTCCTGGTCAAGGAGGCCGGCTTCGACCCGCTCGGGCTCGTCGTCGGGTCGTCGATCTTCCACATCGGCTACCAGCAGTCCAGCTGGAAGAAGTCGCAGGAGATGCAGGTCCTCAGCCAGGCCATGTACGGGGCGCGGGAGCTGGCGATGACCCGCATGGAGGAGGAGGCCGACCAGCTCGGCGCCGACGGCGTCGTCGGGGTGCGGCTGGAGGTCGGCCGCTACGACTGGGGCGAGCACATGGCGGAGTTCCTCGCCATCGGGACGGCGATCCGCCACCGCGACGGCGACCTGCACCGGGCGCCGAACGGCCGGCCGTTCACCTCGGATCTCTCCGGGCAGGACTTCTGGACGCTGCTGCGCTCCGGCCACCGCCCCGTGGGAATGGTCATGGGCTCATGCGTCTACCACGTGGCTCACCGCGGGATGTTCCAATCCATGCGCCAGGCCGGGCAGAACGTCGAGCTGCCGAACTTCACCCAGGCGCTCTACGACGCCCGGGAGCTGGCGATGGAGCGGATGCAGGCGGAGGCCGAGGCCGTGCAGGCCGAGGGGATCGTCGGCGTCCAGCTGCGGGAGGGCAACCACGGCTGGGGCAGCCATGTCATCGAGTTCTTCGCCGTCGGGACGGCGATCGTGCCCTACGGCGACGAGCGCACCATCCCGCCGCCGCAGCCCGTGCTCGACCTGAGCTGAGCGCCGCGCGCGCCCGGCGCGATCGGCCTGCAGAAGATCCCGCTGTCGTCGCGACCGACCCGGTCGTCAAGGTGCGGCTCGACGTGGTGCTCATCCCCGCCGAGACGACCGCCATCGTGCGCCGCGGGCCCCGTGGCTGAGCTGAACGGCCTGCGCGTTGGGCTCGCCTCCGCCGGCGACCCCACCGACCCCGCCGGCTACTCGGGCGCCCCGGCGTCGCTGCTGGCCGCCCTGCGCAGCCTCGGCGTGGACGCGCCTGCGATCGCGGGCACCCCGCCGGCCGAGGCCTGGCTGCTGCGCGCGGCGATCCTCGCCCGGCTGCGTCCCGCCGACCTCCGCGCCCCCCGGGCCACCGCGGCCCGGGAGCGCGCCGGCGCGCAGCTCGGGCGCCCGGTGCAGGTGGCGCGCGAGCGCCGGCTGGCACGGGCGCTGCGCGCTGCGGAGCCGCTCGACGGAGTCGTCCAGCACGGCTCGGAGTACCGGCTGCCGCACGGCACGCGCTACGTGACCATCGAGGACGCGACCTCCAAGCTCGCGCGGCGCTCGTTCGACTGGCCGCACCACGTGGGCACCCGGCCGGCCGACCACCGCAACCACGACGCCCGCGCCGCGGACGTCTACGCGCGCGCCGTGGCCTGCTGCGCGATGAGCCACTGGGCGGCCGCCTCCCTCGTCGAGGACTTCGGCGTCCCGCCCGGGAAGGTGCACGTCGTCGGCCTCGGGGCCGTGCGCCGCCTCGCGCCGCCCGCCCACCGCGACTGGACCGTGCCGCGGTTCCTCTTCGTCGGCTTCGCCTGGGAGCGCAAGAACGGCCCCGCGGTGCTCCGGGCCTTCGCGCGGCTGCGCGAGGAGCAGCCCGGCGCGACGCTGGACGTCGTCGGCGGCCATCCGCCGCTCGACGCGCCCGGGGTCACCGGGCACGGCACGATCGCGCTCGACGACCCGGACGGGGAGGCGCGGCTCGCCGCGCTCTTCGACCGCGCGACGTGCTTCGTCATGCCCTCCAGGCACGAGCCGGCGGGCCAGGTCTTCATCGAGGCCGGGAGTGCGGGCATCCCGTCCGTCGGCGGCGCCCACGGCGGCGCGGCGACGTCGATCGGCCCCGGTGGCGCGGTGGTCGACCCCGACGACGACGCCGCGATCCTGGAGGCCATGCGCCGTCTCGGCGCCGGCGACGGCGCGCGCGAGGCGGGCGAGCTCGGCCTCGCGCACTCGGCGCTGCTGACGTGGGAGCTCGTGGCCGAGCGGCTCGTGCGCGCCCTCGCGGTCCCCGGCGTCGACACATCCGGCCTGGCGGCGTTCCTGTAGCCCACCCCCGCCCGCGCCGGGCCCGGCGTGCGCGGTAGCGTGCCGCGGCGATGGCGACGCCCTCCCTCCCGCCCGACGGCACGCCGGTCGCCGTGCGGCCATGTCCCGTGTGCGGCAACCCGGTCGCCTACGACGCGGTGCTGTGCCCCGCGTGCGGGACCGCGCTGAACCGCCGCTCCGGCCCCGACGTCGCGATCGTGGCCGCGGTCGTGCTCGCCGTCGCGGTCGCCGTCCTGCTCGCCGTCCTCGTCGCCCGGGGCGGCGGGAGCCCGAGCCCCGCGTCCGCGCCCGCGACGCCGACGGTCGTCGGCGCCCCGGCCACCACGGCCCCTGCGACGACGGCGCCCTCGCAGACCCCGTAGCGACCGCACGAGGCCACGCGGCGCTAGGCTATGGCCTGGACCGTGCTAGGCGGGGAGGTAGCGGTGCCCTGTCGCTCGCAATCCGCTCTAGCGAGGCCGAATCCCAGTCTGAGGGGTGCGGTCGCGGGGTCAGCGCGTCTGCGACGGTGCTGATGGCCCGGGTCCCACGCGACGTCGGCTCGTGAACCAGGTCAGGTCCGGAAGGAAGCAGCCTTAAGCGGTCACCGGCGGGCGCAGTGGGGGTTCCCGGGCCGGAGCCGCTCGCAGGCGAGAGCGTCCCGGCGCACGCACTTCGAGGTCAGGTGCACGGTCCATTGACTTCGCAGCACGACGAGGGCCCCGCCACCCGGCGGGGGCCCTCGGTCGTCCGGCGGCGTGGAGGGCGCTCAGGCGGCCAGGGCGGCCACGGACCGCCCGCCCTCGGCCGGCTCGCCGGCCTCGACCGCTGCCTGCGCGGCGCGCCCGCGGGGCACCAGCAGCGCGACGACCGCGCCGACCCCGAGCACCGCCGCGCCGACCGGCATCGCCGCGCCGAGGCCGTCGGTGAAGGCCTGGGGCGAGACGTAGGAGCCGTGGGCGCTGAACACGCTGGCGAGGACCGCGACGCCGAGGACGCCCCCGAGCTCGCGGATCGCGTTCGTGGCGCCGGACGCCTTGCCCACCTGGTCGGCGCGGACGCTCGAGAGCACCGCGTTGGCCGAGGGGGCGAACACGAGGGCCATGCCGGTCCCGCCGAGGACGAACGGCGCGACGAACCAGCCGTAAGACGTCGTCGGGTCGGCGAGGATCCCGAGCCAGGCGATGGCGATCGCCTGCAGCGCCAGGCCGGACGCCATCAGCGGCCGCGAGCCGATCCGGCTGCTCAGCGCGCCGGCGATGGGGGAGACCAGCATCGGCATGCCGGTCCACGGCAGCGTCCGCAGGCCCGCCTCCAGCGGCGAGTACCCCTGCGCCGTCTGGAAGTACTGGGAGAGCAGGAAGATCGAGCCGAACACGCCGAAGAACATCGCGAACGACACGCCGTTGGTGGCGCTGAAGCCGCGGGAGCGGAAGAACGACATCGGCAGCATCGGCGCGGTCGCGCGACGCTCCCATGCCACGAAGGCGGCCAGCAGCGCCAGGCCGGCGAGGATGGACCCGCTCACGGTCGTCGACGTCCAGCCGAGCGCCTCGCCGCGGACGATGCCGAAGACGACGCCGAGCAGGCCGAAGCCCGCGAGGGCGAGCCCGGGCAGGTCCAGGCGTCGGTCCGGGCCGAAGGACTCCGTCAGGTGGACGCGCGCCAGCGGGATCAGGACGAGCCCGACCGGGACGTTCAGGCCGAAGATCCAGTGCCAGGAGATGCCCTCCACGACGGCGCCGCCGACGAGCGGGCCGAGCGCCACGCCGAGGCCGCTGACACCGGCCCAGACGCCGAGGGCCAGGCCGCGGCGCTCGACGGTGACGGCCTCGGACAGCAGGGTGAGCGTCAGGGGAAGGACGAGCGCGGCGCCGAGGCCCTGCACGGCGCGAGCGGCGACGAGGGTCCCCGTGGTGGGCGCGAGGGCGGCGAACAGGCTGGCCGCGGTGAAGACGCCGATGCCGACCATGAACATGCGCCGCCGGCCGAAGCGGTCGCCGAGGGCGGCGCCGGTCAACAGGAGGACCGCGAACGAGAGCGTGTAGGCGTTGACCGTCCACTGCAGGGACTCGATCGACGCACCGAGGTCGGCGCGGATCGACGGCAGTGCGGTGGAGACGACCAGGTTGTCGAGCGTCGTCATGAACAGCGCGACGGACACGAGCGCGAGGGTCCAGCCGGCGCGGGGCTTGGTGGGGGTCATGCGATCCTGCTCCTCCCGGAGTGAGTGTGTGAGCGATCGCTCACTTGGCGGGCAAAAAAA
>JAXDGY010000099.1:0-7965 GCA_034664785.1 Solirubrobacteraceae bacterium | reverse complement strand
GCACGGGCTCGCGCAGGATCTCCCCGATGCGCCGCGGCACGGTCAGCGGGACCTCGCCCAGCCCGGTCACCCGCTGCAGCGCCTCGGCGTTGTCGCGCGTCCCGGTCAGGGAGTGCAGCGGGTCGCCCGTCACCGCGAGGTCGCCGAGCGCCCACAGCAACGGGCCCGCCGCGGCCAGGGGCAGCAGCCGCCACTCGCGCAGCCACACCACGTAGGCGGCCGAGAACAGCCACGCCTCGGGGCGGATCAGCCCCGCCAGGGCCAGCAGCACGAGCACCGGCGCGCCGGCCCGCGGGCGCCTGGTCTCCACGAGCAGCGCGCCGAGGACGAGCACGAGGTAGGGGATGTCCACGTAGGCCCGCGCGCCGAAGTCCAGGACGGGCCGGCGCGTGAGCAGGATCGCGGCTGCCAGCACGCCCACCGCGGGGTGGAACCACGCCGCGCCGAGCGCGTAGACGACCCAGCCGAGCGCGGCGAGCGCCAGGAACGCCACGACGAGGATCGCCGACGTGGCGGCCTGGCCGTGGACCCCGCCGCTCGACGCATCGCTCAGCGGGGTCAGCACGACGCCGAGCAGCGTGGCCAGCGGATGAGGCGTGGGAGCGAGCGCGATGTCGTAGTCCGGGAGGATCCCGTGCGCGAGATCGCGCCCCCAGACGAGCGTGTACAGCGTGTCGTAGTTGACGAGCCCGTGGCCCACGACGAGCCAGAGCGCCGCCGCGAGCAGCACGAGCCCGGCGGCGAGGCGGGCGCGGGCCATGCGGCTCGGGAGGCTAGTGCGGGGGCCCGTCGGCGGGCGCCGTGGCTTGTGCCACACTGGACCGGCACCGTGTCCACGGCCCCATCGCTCTACCGCCGCCACCGCCCCCGCAGCTTCGCCGACGTCGTCGGCCAGGAGCACGTGGTGCGGACGCTGCGCAACGCCGTCCAGCAGGACAAGCTCCACCACGCGTACCTCTTCGTCGGGTCGCGCGGGACGGGCAAGACGTCCATGGCCAAGATCCTGGCCGCCTGCCTGAACTGCTCGGGCACCCCCGAGTCGCCGCGCACGGGGCCCACCGTCGAGCCCTGCGGCGTCTGCCCGTCGTGCCGGTCGATCGCGGCGGCCACGTCGCTGGACGTCATCGAGATGGACGCCGCGTCCAACAACTCCGTCGACGACGTCCGCGCCCTGCGCGACGCCGTCGCCTTCGCGCCGGTCTCCGGCCGCTACAAGGTCTACATCCTCGACGAGGCGCACATGCTGTCGCCCCAGGCGTGGAACGCGTTCCTCAAGACGCTCGAGGAGCCGCCGCCGTCGACGATCTTCGTCCTGGCCACGACCGAGGCCAACAAGGTCCTGCCGACGGTGGTCGACCGCTGCCACCGCTTCGACTTCACGCGCCCCACGGTGGAGCAGCTCGGGTCCGTGGTGCAGCGGGTGGCCGACCGCGAGTCGATCGCCATCCCGAAGGACGCGGTGGCGCTGCTGGCCCGCCACGCGACGGGGTCCTTCCGCGACGCGCTCGGGACCCTCGAGCAGCTCGTGACCTACTCGGGGCCGGAGATCGTCGTGGACGACGTCCTCGCGGTCCTCGGCGTGGCCGATGCCGACCTGCTCTTCGGCGCGCTGGACGCCGTGGCCGCCCACGACGCGCGGGCGGCGCTGCACGCGATCGCGCGGCTCGTGGACACCGGGCGCGACGTGTCGCGCTTCCTGACCGACCTCGAGGCGCACGCGCGCGAGCTGATGGTCGTGCAGACGCTGGGGGAGGTGCCGCCGGAGATCGCGGTGACCGCCGAGCGCGACGCGCGCCTCACGGAGCAGGCGGGCCGCCTCAGCGGCGGCGACGTCGTCCGCGTCCTCGACGGCCTCGCCCTGGCGCTGCGCGCGACGAAGGACGGGGCGGACGCCCGCACGCAGCTCGAGCTCGCGCTGGTCAAGGCCGCCACGCCGGAGGTCGACGCCTCCACGCGCGCGCTGCTCGGCCGCCTGGAGCGGCTCGAGCGCGCGCTGGCCGAGGCCCCGCGCGCCGCGCCGCCCACGATCGTGCCGGTGCCCGCCCCCGCGCCCGCCCCGGCGGCCCCGCCGCCGGGCCTGCCGCCGCAGCCGACGATGGCCGCCCCGGCGCCCGCTCCCTCGACGCCCGCCGAGCCGCCGGAGGTCGCGGCCGAGGCCGGGGGCGAGCCCGCCCACGCGCCGAGTGCCGTGGCGGTCGCCGAGCGGCCCGCGCCGGCGTCCCCGACGCCGGTGGTGCCCGCCCCCGACCGCGCGCCGGCCGCCGCCGGATCGCTGGACCTCGCCGCCGTGCTCGAGATCTGGCCCGCCGTGCTCGACGGCGTCCGCGAGCAGCACACGCTGCTGGCCGCGTGCCTGGCCGAGGCGCGGCCGCTCGGCGCCGACGGCCGCGACGTGACCCTGGCCTTCGACCGCTCTGGGGCGTTTCACCGCCGCCAGTGCGAGGACGCCGAGAGCAAGGCGATCCTCGTCGAGGCCGTGCGCACGCTCACCGGCGTCCAGCCGCGCATCCTCTTCGAGACGGTCGACCTCGCCACGCTCGACGCACCCGACCCGGCCGGCGGCGCGGGCCCCGCGGCCGCCACCGGCGAGGACTGGGTCGACCGCTTCAAGGCCGAGTTCGACGCGACCGAGATCGTGCCCGACGATGACCCCGACCCCTCACGGGAGCCTTAGCCATGCCCCAGCCGAACATGAACCAGATGCTCCGCCAGGTCCAGAAGATGCAGCAGGACATGATGGCGGCCCAGGAGGCCCTCAAGCACGAGGAGGTCACCGCGACCGCCGGCGGCGGGATGGTCACCGTCACCGTCTCCGGGGACCAGGTGGTCAAGGCCATCACCATCGATCCCGAGGCGATCGACCCCGAGGACCCCGAGCTCCTGCAGGACATGGTGCTCGCCGCGGTCAACGAGGGCCTGCGCGCCGCCCAGGAGCTGGCCGCGAAGAAGATGGGCGGCCTCACCGGCGGCCTCGACCCCGGCTCCCTGGGCCTGCCGCCCGGGATGTTCTAGTCCCGCTTGTACGCCCCGCCAGTCCAGCGCCTCATCACGGAGCTCGGCCGTCTGCCCGGAGTCGGGCAGCGCACGGCCCAGCGCCTGGCCTTCCACCTCCTGCGCGCCGAGCGCGACGACGCCCTGGCGCTCGCCGACGCGATCCGCGAGGTCAAGGATCGCGTCGGCCTGTGCGAGATCTGCTTCAACCTCGCCGACGAGCCGCGCTGCCGCATCTGCCAGGACGAGCGCCGCGACGCCACGGTCATCTGCGTGGTCGAGGAGCCCGGGGACGTCGTCCCGGTCGAGCGGACCCACGAGTACCGCGGCCGCTACCACGTGCTCGGCGGCGCGCTGTCGCCGATCGACGGCATCGACCCCGACGACCTGAAGATCGCCGAGCTGTACGCGCGCGTCGCGGACCAGGACCCTCGCATCACCGAGGTCGTCCTGGCCACCAACCCGACGACGACGGGCGAGGCAACCGCCCTGCACATCGCCACGGCGCTGCGCGAGGTCCACCCGGACCTGACGATCACCCGCCTGGCCTCGGGCCTGCCCGTCGGCGGCGACCTTGAGTACGCCGACGAGGTCACCCTCGGCCGCGCACTCGCGGGCCGCCGCGCCATCTAGGGTTCCACCCCGCCACGGCGCGGACGAAGACGGCTCTGCCGGATTCGTCCTTGAAGGCAGCTGAGCCTCCAGGCGAAGCTGCCTCGTAGACTTCGCCGTCGCATGTCCTCCACCGTGGTCATGAAGTTCGGCGGCACGTCCGTCGCCGACGCCGGGCGCCTCAAGCGCGCCGCGGCGCGCATCGTGGCCAAGCGCGAGGCGGGCCATCGCGTCGTGGCCGTCCTGAGCGCCCGCGGCAAGGAGACCGACCGGCTCATCGCCGATGCCCAGGAGGTCTCGCCGCACCCGGACCCCCGCGAGATGGACATGCTGCTGTCGACGGGCGAGCGCGTCTCCTGCGCGCTGTGCGCGATGGCGATCAACGACCTCGGCCACCGCGCGATCTCGCTCACCGGCTCGCAGGCCGGCATCGTCACCGACACCTCGCACACCAAGGCCCGGATCCTCGACGTGCGCGCCGACCGGATCATGGCCGCCCTGGGCGAGGACAACATCGTCCTCGTGGCGGGGTTCCAGGGCGTCTCCACCGCCAAGGACGTCACGACGCTGGGCCGCGGCGGCTCCGACACCACCGCCGTGGCGCTCGCGGCGGCCGTCGGCGCGGACGTCTGCGAGATCTACACCGACGTGGCGGGGGTCTTCTCCGCCGACCCGCGCATCGTGCCGGACGCCCGCAAGCTCAACGTCGTCTCGTTCGACGAGATGCTCGAGATGTCGGCCTCGGGCGCCGGCGTGCTGCAGCTGCGCAGCGTGGAGTATGCGCGCAACCACGGCGTGCGGATCCACTGCCGATCGAGCTTCGAGGATGCGGCCGGCACGGTCGTCGTCAGCGAGGAGGAGACCATGGAGCACCCACTGATCACCGCCGTCACGCACTCGACGGGGGAGGCCCGCGTGACGCTGCTGGGCGTCCCGGACACCCCCGGGATCGCCGGCCGCGTCACCACCGCCCTCGCGGACGCCAACGTGAACATCGACATGATCATCCAGAACGAGCCGGTCTCCGAGGGCGCGCTGGCGGACATGTCGTTCACGGTCCCGCGCGACGACGTCGCGGCCGCCGAGGTCGCCCTCGCGCCGATCGCCGACGAGTTCGCCATCCGGGTCATCGCCGACCCGGCGATGGGCAAGGTCTCGATCGTCGGCGCCGGCATGAAGTCGCACCCCGGCGTCGCCGCCAAGGTCTTCCGCACGCTCGGCGAGCAGGACATCAACATCGAGATGATCTCGACCTCGGCGATCCGCATCTCCTGCGTGGTGCAGGGCGATCGCGTCCCTGATGCCGTGCGCGCGCTGCACAGCGCCTTCGAGCTGTCCGGCCCGGACACCATCCGCCCCGAGCAGCCCTTCGGGGAGTTCGCATGAGCGGCCTCCGCATCGCCGTCGTGGGCGCCACCGGCCAGGTCGGCGGCGTCCTGCTGGACCTCCTCGAGCAGCGCCCGTTCTGGGAGGGCGACCGCATCGCTGAGGTCGTCCCGTTCGCGTCCGAGCGCTCCGCGGGGAAGACCATCCGCGACACCCTCGTGGTGCAGCCGCTGACCGAGGACGGCGTACGCGGCTTCGACCTCGCGCTGTTCAGCGCGGGCGGGTCGACGTCCAAGCTGTGGGCGCCGCGCTTCGCCGCCGGCGGCGCGGTCGTCATCGACAACTCGAGCGCGTGGCGCATGCACGACGACGTCCCGCTCGTGGTCTCCGAGGTCAACCCGGAGGCGCTGCGCGACCACCACGGGATCATCGCCAACCCGAACTGCTCGACGATGCAGATGGTCGTCGCGCTCAAGCCGCTGCAGGACGAGGCCGGGATCGAGCGCCTCGTCGTCGCGACCTACCAGGCCGTCTCGGGCACGGGCAAGGCCGCGGTCGACGAGCTGCTGGGGCAGGCCCACGCCGTCCTGCACGGCGCCGACGTCCCCGCCGCGTCCTCCTACGCCCACCAGATCGCCTTCAACGCGCTGCCGCACGCCGGCTCGTTCCCGCCCGGGGACGACCACACCGACGAGGAGCGCAAGCTCATCAACGAGACGCGCAAGATCCTCTCGGATCCGTCGATCCGGGTGTCGCCGACCTGCGTCCGCGTCCCCGTGGTCAACGGCCACTCCGAGGCCGTCACCGTGGAGACCCGGCAGCCGCTGAGCCCGGAGCGCGCGCGCGAGCTGCTGGAGGCCGCGCCCGGCGTGGTCGTCGTCGACGACCCCGCGGGCGGCCGCTACCCGATGGCCATCGACGCCGACGGCCAGGACCCGGTCTACGTCGGGCGCATCCGGCGCGACCCCGGCCACGAGCGCGGCCTGGCGCTGTTCGTGGTCGCCGACAACCTGCGCAAGGGCGCGGCGCTGAACGCCGTCCAGCTCGCGGAGCTCGTCGTCGAGCAGGACCTCCTCGGCGCCCACGCCGCGGACGCGGTCCCGGCCGCGGCCTGAGCAGAAGTCCAACATGCGGCGCCCCGGGGTCCGCGGCATGCGGCACCATGGGCGTGGAACATGGCATCCGACGATCCGCTCGACGACGACTTGGCGCGCCTGCAGCGGCGCCTGACCGGCGTGCGCCGCCGTCTGGACGCCCAGGCCGACCCGGTGCGCGAGCGCCTCGAGGCCCTCGGGACGGCCGGGCTGTTCGCCCTGGCGGCCGAGGAGCAGCAGCGCGCCGACCGCAGCGAGGGCCGGCGCAGCGCCGCGCACCTCGCCGCTGCCCGTGCCGCAGAACGCCTCGCCGAGGAGCGCCTCGGGCATCTGGCCTGACGCGCCGCGCGCCCGTCAACGACGGCGCGCGCCCAGTGGGCGCGCGCGGTCCGGCAGAGATGTGACAGCCGGGGCTACCAGCCGCCCTCGCCGGCGCCGACGCCCGCGACGACCGTGGTCGACCAGTCGATGACCGACGTCGGCTTGACCACGTGGCGCTGCATGCCGAGCTCCTTGGGCTCCAGGCCCAGGGCCAGCCCGACGAGCTGGGGCAGGTGCAGCACCGGCATGTTGAGCTCGCGGCCGACCTGGCTCTCGGCCAGCGGCTGCTGGAGGTCCAGGTTCAGGTGGCACAGCGGGCACGGCGTGACCAGGCAGTCCGCGTCGGCGTCCACGGCGTCGCCGAGGTGCCGCCCGGCCTGGGCCAGGGACGCCTTCTTGTTCATCGTGATGATCGGGAAGCCGCAGCACTTGTGCGAGCCGGCGTAGTCGATGACCGTCCCCCCGAGCGCCTCGATGACCTGCGCGAGATACGTGTCGCGGGGCAGCTCGTGGCTGATGCCCAGGCGGTCCACCGGCCGGACGATGTAGCACCCGTAGAAGGGCCCGACCTTCAGGTTCGTCAGCGGGCGCTTGACCTTGGCCTTCAGGGCGTCCAGGCCGATCTCCTCGACCAGCAGCCAGAGGAAGTTCTTGTTCGAGATGCCCTTCTCGTAGAAGACGTCCGCGTCGGCCTTGAGCGTCTCGTTGATGTGCGCGCGGTACTCGGCGCTGGCGTCGAGGCGCTCCTGGGACTCCGACTGCGCCCCCTGGCACGTCGAGCAGATGTTCATCATCAGCTCGGCGCCGTCGTTGCGCATGGCCTGCTGGGCGAGCGCGAAGGTGCGCCCGTTCAGCGTGTCGGCCAGCTCCTGGTTGTGCTCGGCGATGACGCCGGCACCCGTGCAGCACGCCCGGTCGAGCTCGACGAGCTCGATGTCCAGCAGCGGGGCGACCTTGGCCACCGAGCCGTGCAGCTCGGGGGTGAAGCCGCGGCTCACGCAGCCGGGCCAGTAGGCGACCTTCATTCCTTCGTCCTTCCTTCGGGGTTCGGGCCCGGGGCCGACGCCATCGCGCCGTCCTCCCCGCCGCCGGCGACCGCACCGACGTTCGCCTCGCCGGCGCCCTCGATCTCCTCGTCGTAGCCCGAGATGTAGAGGTTGAGCTCGTAGCGCTCGTCCTTGCCCTCGATCCGGTCGAAGATCGCCTGGACCTCCTTGAGGGCGTCCTTCGGGATCTTGTGGGGCATGAGCGCCGCCTTCGGCGTCACCTTGCGGCGCAGCAGCGCGCGGGTGATGGCGGGCAGCGAGCTGACCAGCTCGGCCCCGGCCTTGGGGGCGAACTTGCCGAACCACGAGTCGCCGCCGTAGGACCGGGGCAGCAGCTCGGCCTCGTGCAGCAGGCCGCCCTGGCGGACCAGGGTGACGAAGGCCGACTCGTGGCGCTCGCCGTTGTTGCGGTCGACGATGTGGTGGTCGTTGCCGGCGCGGCGGCGCAGGCGCATGATCTGGCTCATCGGGGCCACGCCCTTGGGGCAGGCCTCGATGCACTTGAAGCAGTGGGTGCAGTCGTACATGCCGTGCGGGTCCTCGGCGAGGTCCTTCAGGCGCTCGTACTGCTGCGC
>JAXDGY010000098.1:0-27720 GCA_034664785.1 Solirubrobacteraceae bacterium | reverse complement strand
GCTCGACGGCCGGCGCATCGGGGACTCGACGGCGATCATCGCGGCCCTGGAGCAGCACACGCCCGAGCCGGCCCTGTACCCCGCCGACGACGAGCAGCGCGCTCGGGCGCTGGAGCTCGAGGACTACGCGCCGCCGACGCTGGCCGCGCCGCTGCAGGAGCTGCGCCAGGAGCTCGAGGCGCGTCCCGGCGGGGAATGGGTGCACGCGACCTACGCGCGCCACCGTCACGGATCGGTGGGCGCGACCGGACTGCGCCGCTGACCGCGGTCCCGGCGTCCGGCGGGCGCTGGCAGCACGGCCAGCTGACCCGGCCGCTCCGTCGCCGGATGCTGCGCGGCGGAACGGCCCCCACGACGAGGAGTGCGACATGGGCGATCCCTTCGATGCGCGCTTGGAGGTGCCCGTCGCCGGCGGCGCGCTCAATGTCGCCTGCGCCGGGCCGCCGCCGGAGACGGCGGCGGCGGTCGTGCTCGCCGTCCACGGCGTCACGGCCTCGCACATGGCGTGGCGGACGGTGGCGCGGAAGCTCGACGGGTGCGCGGACACCTGCCTGATCGCCCCCGACCTGCGGGGGCGGGGACGCAGCGCGACGCTGCCCGCTCCCTACGGGATCGCCGCCCATGTGGACGACCTCACCGCCGTGCTCGACCACGTCGGCGCGGCGCGGGCCGTCGTGGTCGGGCACTCGATGGGCGCGCACGTCGCCGCCCGCCTGTCGGCCGAGCGGCCCGACCGTGCCGCCGCGCTCGTGCTGCTCGACGGCGGCCTGCCCCGGCCCGCTCCGATCCACGGGGCCGACGGGGAGCCCGAGGCCGCCGACCCGACGCCCGGGCGCGGGGAGACGCCGTGCGGGTCCGCGGACGAGTACCTCGCGGGCTGGCGCGCACACCCGGCGTTCACGCGGGCGTGGGACGACGACGTCGATGCCTACGCCCGCTACGACATGGCCCACGACGGACGGGCCGCGCGCTGCGTCGTGCGCGAAGCGGCGGTCGTGGCGGACGGGTTCGACCTCATGTTCGACGGCGTCACGCGCAAGGCCGTCACGCGCGTCCGCGCGCCGATCCGCCTGCTGCGCGCGCCCCGCGGCCCGCTCGACGACCACCGCTCGGTGATCCCGGACGACTATCTCGACGCCTTCGCGGCCGACCACCCGCACATCGACGTCGAGCAGGTGCCCGACACGAACCACTACACGCTCGTCCTCGGCGACAGCCCGGGCCCGGCCAAGGTCGCGGCCGCGATCCAGACCGCGATCAGGAGCGCGGCGCCCGCCTGACGGCGATCAAGCGCCGCGCTGGTCGCGACGGCCGTCCAGGTGCTGCACGAACCAGTCGCGGGCCAGGGTCGCCACGCGCTCGAGCGCGCCCGGCTCCTCGAACAGGTGCGTCGCCCCCGGCACGACCTCGAGCCGCGCCTCGCCGGCGAGGGCCGCCATCGCCGCCTGGTTGACCCGCAGGACGTCGACGTCGTTGCCGCCGACGATGAGGAGCGTCGGCGCGGTCACGCGCCCGAGCGCCTCCCCGGCGAGGTCGGGACGCCCGCCGCGGGAGACCACCGCGCCCACGCGCGCCGGCCGCTCGGCCGCGGCGATCAGCGCCGCGGCGGCGCCGGTGCTGGCGCCGAAGCAGCCGACCGGGAGGTCCCTCGTCGTGGCGTCCGCGCCCAGCCAGTCGAGGGTGGCGATCACCCGCCGCCCGAGGAGATCGACGTCGAACCGCAGCTGCCGTGTCCGCAGGTCCACGGCCTCCTCGCCGGAGGTCAGCAGGTCCATGAGGAGGGTGGCGAGCCCCGCGCCGACCAGCACGCCGGCGACGTCGCGGTTGCGCGGGCTGAAGCGCCCGCTGCCGCTGCCGTGGGCGAAGACCACGACGCCGCGGGCGCCGGAGGGCACGACGAGGTCGCCCGCGAGCCGGACGCCGTCGGCGGGGATCTCGACGGCGCGCCCGGCCTGCGTGGCGGTCCCGCGCTCCATGGCTCGCCGCCCGCTCCCGCTAGACCCCGAAGGGGTAGGTCTCGGGAAGCTCGCCGGCCTCCCACTCGCTGGTGCGCTCGAGCGGCTCGAGGGCGTGCGTCTCGTCGACGTGGATCACGGCGTCGAACTGCTCGGCCAGACGCGCGTGGAAGTAGTGCGAGATCCGCTCGGTCTCGGGCCGGTAGACGACGCCGATCGCGCGCTCGAGCCGGCGGCCGTGCAGCTCGCCGGGATCCAGCAGGAACGCGGGGCTGCCCTGCTCGTGGAGGAGCTCCTCCCAGCTGCCCGGAAGCGCGCGGCGGACCCGCTTGCGCTCCGCCGGGCCGCCCCAGTCGGTCGCCGCGGTGACGGTCCCGGTGTACGTCGTGAAGCCGACGAGCAGCGCATCGCGCCCGTGACGCTCCCGAACCAGCTGGCCGACGTTCAGCTGGCCCGCCTGCCCGAGCTCGGTGGCGCGGTTGTCGCCGAGGTGCGAGTTGTGCTCCCACACCGCCACCTTCGCCGGGGTCCCGGTCGTGCGCTCCAGGTGCGCGGCGAGGTGCTCGAGCGTCTCGGCCATGTGCTGATCGCGGAGATTCCAGCTCTGCACGCCGCCGCGGAACATCGACCGGTAGTACTCCTCGGCGTTGACCACCAGGCGCGCGTTCTGCTCGGCGTAGAAGTGCCCGTCCGCCTCGATGCCCCCGCCGGAGCCGACGGCGGCGGCGATGTCGCGGAGCTCGAGGAGCTGCTGGACGGCCTGCTGCTCGCAGGGCTCGGCGCCGGCCATGCCGGCCTCGTAGGCGTAGATCTGCGGGTCCCTGCCGAACTGGTCGAAGCACGCGTAGCGCTCGCGTGCCCGCCGTGCCGCCTCGGGGTCGACCTGCTCGAGGTAGGCCACCACCGCCTCCATCGACGTGTAGAGGCTGTACAGGTCGAGGCCGTAGAAGCCCACCTTCGGCGCGCCCTCGGGCAGCGCGTCGTTGTGGTCGCGCAGCCAGCCCACGAACTCGGCCACGTCGGCGTTGCGCCACATCCACACGGGGAAGCGCCGGAAGTCGCCGAGCGCCTCGTCGGCGCTCGCGTCGTCGCTCTCGCCGCGCACGTACCGGTTGACGCGGTAGGCGTCCGGCCAGTCGGCCTCGACCGCCACGGCCGTGAAGCCCTGCTCGGTGATCAGCCGCTTCGTGATCTCCGCGCGCTCCCGGTAGAACTCATGCGTACCGTGCGACGCCTCGCCGATCAGCACGTGCCGCGCCGCGGCGGCACGCTGCAGCAGCGGGTCGTAGTCGCGGTCCGACCCCGTGAGCGCGCTGAGGTTGCTGGGCCCGGCAGCAGGCGCGGGCTGGCGGGCCTGCGCGAGCAGCCGGCGGACGTCGTCGTCGCTGGTCTGCGAGAAGTCGTCGTACCAGGCGCCGACCGCGCGCAGCGGCTGCGGCGTGCTCAGGCAGACGACCTCGTCCGCGACGTCCCGCAGCGCGTCGCACACGTCCGGGTCGGCGACCGGCACGGCGACCACGATCGTCGCCGGGTCGTCCTGCCGGACGGCGTGCACGGCCGCCAGCATCGTCGAGCCCGTCGCGAGCCCGTCATCGACCAGGATCACCGTCCGCCCTGCGACGTCCGGCGGCGGCCGGCCCTCGCGGTACGCGCGCTCGCGGCGTTCGAGCTCGCGCCGCTCCTGGGCGTCGATGGCCTCGATCGTCTCGGGCGGGATCGCCAAGCGCTCGATCAACTGGGTGTTGACCACGCGGATCCCGCCCGTCGCGATCGCGCCGAGCGCGAGCTCCTCGCGACCCGGGACGCCGAGCTTGCGGACGAGGAAGACGTCGAACGGAGCGTCCAGCGCGCGGGCGACCTCGTAGCCGACGGGCACGCCGCCGCGCGGGAGCGCCAGCACCACGACGTCATCCCGGCCGGCGTACTTGTGCAGCGGCTCGGCGAGCAGGCGGCCCGCCTCGGAGCGATCGCGGAACCGCCGCCCTGTCATCGTCGCCATGCGCACGACCGCCTTTCGATCTGCCCGACCATCGTTCCTGGGCCGGTCGGTAGGGCGGTTCGGGTGGGAGGCAAGCCGCGTGGCGATGATCCCAACCATCCGCGCGCCTTGTGGCCGGCCGCCGGCGACCTAGGTCCAGTGGCGTGATCGGCAGGGGACCGATCCCGCGCGCCCGCGTGCGCATGCTCGCGCCGCAGTCGATCGCCCCGTCGGCGTTCACTCCCGTCGCGTTCGACGATGCCGTGTGGGACACCGACGACATCCACGACCCGGAGACGGACGCGGCGCGCCTGACCGCGCGGACGGCCGGGCTGTACGTCATCACCGCGAGCTTCGAGTGGGAGGCCAATCCGGTCGGGTGGCGGACCGCGGTGCTCGAGGTCAACGGCGTCACCAACGTGTCCTTCGTCCAGCAGCTGGCGGTCAAGGGCGGCGACACCGTCCAGGCGATCACCGCCCAGTACCTGATGAGCGTCCTCGACACCGTCGCCTTGGTCGTCCAGCAGAACTCCGGTGGCCCGCTCGAGCTCGGTGGCGGCCCGGACATCGAGTCGAACCTCTCGATGAGCTGGGTGGGGCCATAGGCGTCGCGCAAGCATCACCGGCCGGCAAGGACGCGGCGGTCGAGGTCCGCGGCGATGTCGGAAAGCGGCCGCCCCTTCGTCTCCGGGACACGGCGCTCCACGAAGACCAGCGCGACGACGCAGACGCCCGCGAAGACCCAGAACGTCGGCCCCTGGCCGATGGCGCCCGCGAGGGGCAGGAAGACGAGTCCGACGGCGAAGTTCGAGCACCAGACCACGGCGGTCGAGATGCTCGCGCCGGAGGCCCGGGCACCGGGCGGGAAGATCTCGGCGATCAGCAGCCAGAACACCGGACCCATGCCGATCGCGAACGACGCGACGAAGGCGAGGATGCAGAACAGGGACAACCAGCTGCCCGCCGCCCCGAGCGACGACTCCAAGGACACGCCGAGCAGCGTCAGCGAGACGACCATGCCCAGCAGCGAGATGCGGAGCAGCGGCCGGCGCCCGAGACGATCCACCAGGCGGAACGAGACCGCGGTCGCCGCGACGTTGACCAGACCGATGATGATCGCCGACACCATCGAGTTCGACGCGCTGAGGCCCGTCTTCTCCATGATCGTCGGGCCGTAGTAGATGATCGTGTTGATGCCGGAGAACTGCTGCAGGACCGCGAGCGTCACGCCGATCACCAGCGCCGGGCGAGCCGCCGATCGCAGGATCGCCGAGCCGCGCACCCCCTGAGATCCGCGCCGGTCCCCGTCCGGCGCGCCGCCGAGCAGGCGGTCCGCCTCGTCACGATCCGCCACCTGCTCGATCACCTGACGCGCACGCTCGGCGCGGCCGTGTGCGGCCAGCCAGACCGGCGTCTCGGGTGAACGGAGGATCGCGACCAGCAGCGCGGCAGCCGGGACGGCGCCGACGGCGAACATCGCCCGCCATGACCCTGAGCTGTCGAACACCAGCCCGACGCAGTAGGAGACGAGGATGCCGAGGGTGAGCATCAGCTGATTGATCGTCACCAGGCGGCCGCGAACGCCGGAGGGAGCGATCTCCGACAGGTAGAGCGGGACTGCGGAGGACGTGGCGCCGACCGCCACTCCGGCGGCGGCGCGAGCCGCGAGCAGCACGCCGTAGCTGCCGGCGGTCGCGGCCACCGCGCTGCTCGCGAGGAAGATCGCGGCAGCGAGGAGCAGCGTGCCGCGTCGGCCGAGCGCGTCGGCGAGACGGGTCGTCGTCAGGCCACCCACCAGCGCGCCGAGCGGCAGCACGCTCGCAAGGGCTCCCTGCTCGAAGTCACTCAGCGCGAAGTCGCCACGGACCGACAGCAGAGCCGCGGCGATGACGCCGAGGTTGTAACCCACGGCGAACCCGCCCAGCGACGCCGACACAGCCCAGACCACAAGTCGCCGAGGGAGCGGCTGCGTGGCGCGAGCGGCCCGCTCATGCAGCCGGAGCACCGGTCCTGAGGGTCTCGTGGGCGCGCCCGCGGCCGGCAGTGACGGCGATCTCGTACATCGCCTCATACCTGGCGGCCACGCGGTCGGGCGAGAAGCGCTCCGCCGACCGTCGGCATGCCAGCGGGTCGATCTCCCCGGCCTTGTCCACGACCGCGGCCATCTCGACCTCGTCCTGGACCAGGAATCCGCTGCGGCCGTGCTCGACGATCTCCGGGGCGGCGCCCTGGTCGAACGCCAGGACCGGCGTCCCTGCCGCGAGCGACTCGACCATGACCATGCCGAACGGCTCCGGCCAGCGGATGGGCATGAGGAACGCGAACGCGTCCGCGAAGATCTGTTGCTTGCGGGCGCCGCCCACCTCGCCGACGAAGCGGATCCTGTCGCCGTCGACCTCGGGCTCGATCTGCGTGGAGAAGAAGCGCTCGTAGCCGCGCTGCACCGTCCCGGCGAGGATGAGCGGACGGCCGCTCATCTGGGCGACGCGGATGGCCCGCTGCGGGCCCTTCTCAGGGACGAAGCGGCCGAGCCACAGCAGGTAGTCCTGCTTGTGGAGCCCGACCGGCCAGGCGTCGACGTCGATCGGGTTGTGCACGACACCCGTCACGGGGAGGCCCTCCGGTGCGAATCCCGCCTGCGAGTGGCTGATGCAGACGATGTCGCCCTTGGGCCCGTGGTGGGCGTAGAAGGGCGAGCTGTCGTCGTCGAACGGCCCGTGGACGGTGTGCACGAGCGGCAGCGAGACGCGCTGGGCCATCGCCAACGGGGTGTAGCCGCAGTGATCGTGGAGGACGTCGAACGGGTGCCCGGCGGCGGCCTCCGCGTCGAACGCGTCGAACGCCAGGCCGACGTGGTCGGCCTCGAACAGCGAGCGCTCGATGGACTCGGGATGAGCGCGCGGCAGCAGGGGACGCACCTTCGCGCGCGACTGCGAGCCGGGCGCGCAAAAGAGCTCGACGTCGTGGCCGCGCTCGACCAGCGCGTCGGTCAGCAGGGCGACGACCTCCTCGATCCCGCCGTACCCCGGCGGCGGCACCGGGATCCATGGTGGCGCCAGCATCGCGATCCGCCGCACCTGCTCTGCGCGGCCACCGTCCGACGTGTGCGGCGCCGTCTGCGCTACGACGTTGTGGGCATGGGGGAAGTCGTCGGGTCTGCGGCGCTGGTCGGTCACGTCGACCGCTCCTGAGTTGGCTCCGGTGGTGCGGTGCAGGTAGGTCCGGCCCTCGCGGTTTCAAGTGCTGGTGAGCGGCCTATCCGATGATGCATGCAAGAGATCGAGATCCCATCGATGAACCCCGAGCGGTTCCGCTCGGTGCTCTCCCCCCAGCGCTTCGAGGAGTTCGAGCGCGGCGCCCGCGAGGCACACGAGCTGTTGGAGGGTCACGTCGTCTGGAACATCAACTCGACCGCGCGGGGCGGCGGCGTGGTGGAGCTGCTGCGACCGTTGATCGCCTACGCGCGCGGGGCCGGCGTCGACGCCCGCTGGCTGGTGATCGACGGCACCCCGGAGTTCTTCACCGTGACCAAGCGGATCCACAATCACCTGCACGGCGCCCCGGGCGACGGCGGCGTGCTCGACGACGTCGCCCGGGCGGTCTACGAGCGGACCCTCGCGGACGACCTCGCCGACGTCGAGGGCCGCGTGCACGAGGGCGACGTCGTCATCGTCCACGACCCCCAGCCCGCCGGCTTGATCGGTCCCCTCAAGGCTGCCGGCGCCACCGTGATCTGGCGGTGCCACGTCGGCATCGAGCACCCCAACGACGTCGCGCGCGCGGCCTGGGCGTTCCTGCGGCCGTACATCCTCCCGGCCGACGCCTACGTCTTCTCCCGGGAGGCCTTCGCCTGGGACGGACTCGATCGCGACCGCATCGCGGTGATCCAGCCGTCGATCGACCCGCTCGCGCCGAAGAACCAGGACCTCGCGCCCGACGTGGTCGTTGCTGTGCTGCGCACCAGCGGCGTGCTCGCCGGCGAGAGCTCGACCCCCGTGCTCTTCCGCCGTCAGGACGGCACGCCGGGAAGGGTCGAGCGCCGCGCGCAGATGGTGGAGGACGCGCCGGTGCCCGGCAACGTCCCCCTGGTCCTGCAGGTCTCGCGTTGGGATGCGCTCAAGGATCCGCTCGGGGTCATCCGCGGCTTCGCCGAGCACGTGCCCGCCGACACCCGCGCCCACCTGGTCTACGCCGGCCCGAACGTGGGAGCGGTCGCCGACGATCCCGAGGGGCTGCGCTTGCTCCACGAGTCCATCGCCCTCCGCGCGCAGCTGCCGCCCGAGCAGCGCGCGCGGATCCACCTCGCGTCGCTGCCGATGGAGGACGCCGATGAGAACGCCATCATCGTGAACGCGCTGCAGCGGCACGCCGGCATCGTCGCCCAGAAGAGCCTCGCGGAGGGCTTCGGCCTGACGGTCTCCGAGGCGATGTGGAAGGGCCGCCCGGTCGTCGCCTCGCGCGTCGGCGGCATCGAGGAGCAGCTCGTGCACCGTGAGACCGGGATCCTGCTCGACGACCCGCATGACCTGGCCGCCTTCGGCGCGGCGATCGCGGGGCTGCTGACCGATCCGCAGGAGGCGGCACGCATGGGTGCGCGCGCACGGGAGCGCGTCCGCGACCGGTTCCTGAGCGTCCGCAACCTCCTGGACTACCTCGGCCTCATCGAGCGGCTGACGGGCCGCCCGCCGGCCGGCCACGGCGCGTCACCGATCGGCGCCCGGGCCGGGGCATGACGCGGCGCCGGGGGGCGCTCAGCGCCGTCTGTCGCGGCCGTGGGAAGCGGAGGCGGAGGTCGTCGGCTTCGCGCGCTTGGCCGCCTCCGCCACCCGACCCGCCAGGGTCCGGCGCTGGGCTCGCTCCTCCTGGATGTCGCGACGGCGGTCGGCGGCCGCCGTGGCCGACGGCACCACGAGCACCGCCCGGCTGGCGTGCGTGACGAGCGCGCCGGCGAGGCTGCCGGGCAGCGCCGCCTTCACACCGCTGCGCTTGGTCCCGCAGGCGATCAGCTTGGCGTCGCGCTCTTCGGCGAGCAGCTCGATGGCCTCCCAGAGCGGCCCGTCGGCCTCGACCGTCAGGGGCTTGGCCTGCAGGCCTGCCTTCGACGCACGGCGTGCCCCTTCCGCGGCGACCTGCTCCGCCGACCGGCGTTCGGCCTTGTTTGCTTCCACGGGGTCGGCGACCGGCGGCCTTGCCGCCGTGGACAGCGCCTCCTCGACGATCGGCTTCCAGGCGCTGACGATGACGGCTCGCCATCCCGGCAGCACCTCGGCCGCGTAGGCAAGGGCGTCCTCAGCCTCCGGCGAGCCGTCATAGCAGACGATCAGCGGTCCTGCCGCCGAGCCGGCTTCGTGCATCCGGGCCACGGTCGGGCGACTAGGCCCGGTGGTCGCGGCGGCAATGGCGCCGCAGGGAATCCTTGCACCGGACGCGGCCGACGACCTCTTGCGTGACCGGCGACACGTCGTACCCCCGGGTCGGAGGACCCAGTTGGCTCGCGCGAGCCGCCGTCCCGGCCCCGCTCGTGCGGCAGACCCGACGAAAGGAGCTGGTGATGTCTTCACTCCAGGAGAAGCTCGGCGACTACGTCGAGGACGCGCTCGCCATGGAGCAGGGCGTCCTCCGGATGCTGGACGAGATGATCGGTCAGATCGACGACGGCCAGATCCGCGGTGAGTTCGAGCGCCACAGGGAGGAGACGACGCGCCACGAGCAGCGGCTCCGCGAGCGCCTCGACGCGATGGGGCGCGGCAGCTCGACGGTGAAGGAGCTCGGGGGCGTCGTGACCGCGCTCCTGAAGGGGATGGCCGACATCCCGAAGACGGACAAGCCGAAGCGCTTCGCTCGGGACGCCTACGCCACCGAGCACATGGAGATCGCGGCCTACGAGCTGCTCGAGCGGTTCGCGCGCCGGGCGGGCGACGAGGCCACCGTCGTCGTCGCCAGGGACAACCGCGCCGACGAGGAGGCGATGGCGCGGCGCATCGGCGAGCGCTGGGATCGCTTCGTGGATCTGACGATCGCCGAGGAGCACCTCATGGTCTAGGCCGCGCAGCGGCGGTCGCGGCGGCTTGACCCCGCCGCGGCCCGGCCTAGCCCAGAGCGGGCACACGTGATCACCGGAGGCGTCATGTCCGTCAGCAGCGTGGACAGCATCGACCGCACCGTCCACAAGACCAACGAGTGGGTCGCCCAGCTCGCCGACGAGCTCGGCACCGAGGACCGGGAGTCCGCCTGGCGGGTCCTGAAGGCCTACCTCCAGCTGCTGCGCGACCGGCTGACGATCGACGAGTCCGCCCAGCTCGCGGCCCAGCTGCCGCATCTGCTGCGCGGGGTGTTCTACGAGGGCTTCGACCCGGGCCACCAGCCGGAGAAGATCCGCGACCGCCAGGCGTTCCTGACCCGCTTCACGGCGGGTGCAGGGCTCGCCGACGCGGGCGCGGCGGAGCAGGCGGCGGCGGCCGTGACCCGCGTCCTGCGCCGGCACGTCACCGCGGGCGAGCTCGACGACGTCATGGTTCAGCTGCCACCCGAGATCCGGGAGCTCCTGGAGCACGCGTGACCGAGTGCAAGGACGCCTCGGCCGGCGCCCCCCGCGCGCGTCCGAGAGGCGTACCGTCCCACCCATGGAGCTGCCCGAGACCATGCAACCGTCGTCGGACGAGCGCCTGATCACGTGGATCGGGACACTCGCCGTGCTCACCGCCGGTGCGGTCTGGATCAACCGCCGCAGGCGCGCGCCGCGCTGACCGGTCACATTCGTCCAAGACGGCGCGGGCCCGGCGGCGTTAGCGTCGCGCACCATGCTCGACCACCTGAACATCGGGGTCTCCGACCTCGCCACGAGCCGCGCGTTCTACGAGCGCGCGCTGGCGCCGCTGGGCTACGCCGTGCTGATGGACCGGCCGTACGGCGTCGGCCTCGGCGTCGACGGGAAGCCGGACTTCTGGATCTCCGACCGCCCGACGTCGGCCCCGCTGCACGTGGCCTTCGCCAGCCCCGACCGCGCGACCGTCGACGCCTTCCACCGCGCGGCGCTGGCCGCGGGCGGGCGCGACAACGGGGCGCCGGGCCTGCGGCCGCAGTACCACGCCTCCTACTACGGCGCCTTCGTGCTCGACCCGGAGGGCAACAACGTCGAGGCGGTCAGCCACCGGCCGGAGTGACGGGCGCGCGGCGCGGGAACCGCGACATGGGGCACCAGTATCGGTGCGGTGAACCGCACCGGAACAAGTAGCGTCACCTCCCTCGCGACCCGATCGCCGCTCCGCCACGGTGTGCGCCGTGCCCGCGACGATCACGACTTCTTCACAGGTCCTCTGGTTCGAGGACGCCGCCGCCGGCGACCCGGGACGCGTGGGCGGGAAGGCGGCCGCGCTCGCCTCCCTCGCCACGGACCATCCCGTCCCGCCCGGGTTCGTCGTCACCGACGGCGTGCCCGAAGCGGACATCGAGGCGGCCTACGAGGAGCTGGCGTCCCGCGCCGGCACGCCCGAGCCCGTCGTGGCCGTGCGCTCGTCGGCCACCGACGAGGACGGCCTCGAGGCCTCCTTCGCCGGCCAGCACGAGACCGTCCTCGGCGTGCAGGGCATCGATGCGGTCCTCGAGGCGCTCGAGGCCTGCCGCGCCTCCGGGCGGGCGCCCCGCGCGCTGGCCTACCGCCGCGCGAACGGGCTGCAGGCCCCGACCACGGACCTCCCGGTGCTCGTCCAGCTGCTCGTGCCCGCCGATGCGGCGGCCGTCGTCTTCAGCGTCAACCCGGTCTCGCCCTACGCCGGCGAGGTGCTCGTGAACGCCGCGCTCGGCCTCGGCGAGAGCATCGTCGGCGGCACGGTCACGCCGGACGAGTGGGCGATCGCGCGCCCCTCGCTCGACGTGCGCCGGCGCACGATCGCCGACAAGCGGCGGATGACCGTGCGCACGCCGGGCGGCAGCCGCGAGGTCGACGTGCCGGTCCCGCTGCGCCGCCTGCCCTCGCTCGACGACGCTCAGGCGCGCGAGGCCGCGGCGCTGGCCCTGCGCCTGGAGTGCGACCTCGGCGTCCCCGTCGACCTCGAGCTCGCGTGGTCGGCCGGCGAGCTCCACCTCTTGCAGTGCCGCCCGATCACGACCCTGACCCAGGAGGCAGCATGACGCCCACGCAGACCAAGGCGCCCGGGAGCACCGTCCGACCCGGCTTCCCCGTCGCATGGCAGCAGCACGCCGATGACGCCAAGCTGTTCTGGCAGCAGGACCCGATGCACTTCCCGGACCCGCTCGCGCCGATGGAGGCCGCGATGCTCCAGCGCACGCTGGGGCCCGGCTTCGGCTACGGCGCTCGCGCCTACTCCGCGCCCATCGAGCGCGTCGAGGTGCGGTCCGTCAACGGCTACCTCTACCAGGCGATGGTGCCCGTGCAGGGCACCCCCGAGGAGATGGCCGCGCTGGGCGGGCGCGCCGAGCAGGCCATCCAGGGCGTGGTCGGGCGCCTGGCCGAGCTGTGGGACGACGAGGTCCTGCCCGAGGTGGCCGAGCACCTGGCCGCGTGGGACGCCTTCGACCTCGTGGGCGCCTCCCGCTCCGAGCTGGCCGCCCACCTCGAGGAGACCTGGACGCGCCTGCGCCGGGTGTGGGAGCTGCACTTCGTGACGGTCCTGCCCGTCTACCTCGCCATCAGCGAGTGGGACGAGCTCTACCGCGGGCTCTTCCCCGACAGCGGCCCCCTGGACTCCTACAAGCTGCTCGAGGGCCTGCCGAACATGACCGTCGAGGTCGGCCAGGAGCTGTGGCAGCTCAGCCGGCGTGCGCTGGCGAGCGACGAGGTGCGCCGTGTGCTCGAGGACACCCCGTCCGCGGAGGTCCCCGCCACCCTGGGGACGACCGCCGAGGGCCGGGCGTTCCTCGCCGACCTGCGTGAGTACCTCGAGCGCTACGGGCGCCGCGCGGACAAGTGGACCATCACGGCCCCGAGCTGGACGGAGGACCCGACGCCGGCCATCGAGACCCTGCGCGAGTTCGCCCGCCGCTCGGACGCCGACGCGCCGGACGTCATGACGCAGCTGGCCGCCGTCGGCCGCGACCGGGCGATCGCCGAGGCGCGCGAGCGCCTGGCGGGCTACCCCGCGGCGATCATCGGGCAGTTCGAGGCGATGCTGTCGGCCGCCCAGATCGCGACGGTCCTCACCGAGGACCACAACTTCTGGATCGACAACATGACGATCCACCACTTCCGCGCCGTGCTGCTCGCGTGCGGCGCTCGCCTGGTGCAGGACGGCGCCGTCGTCCGCGCGGAGGACGTGCTCATGCTGCAGCCCGACGAGCTCCGCTCCGCGCTGGCCGCGCCGGGCGCGGACCTGCGGCCCGTCGTCGAGCGCCGGGCGGCAGCGATGGAGCGCCAGCGCGCGCTGCAGCCGCCCGCGGTCCTCGGGACGCTGCCGACCCTGCCGCCGCCGGACGACGCCTTCGGCCGCTTCGTGGCGAAGTTCTTCGGCGCGCCGCCGGCCGAGGCCGAGGTCGAGGGCGAGCTGCATGGCGCCGCCGGGTCGGCGGGCCGCGTCCGCGGCACCGCGCGGATCATCCGCTCGATCGCCGACGCCGGGCGTCTGCGGCCCGGCGACATCCTGGTCGCGGAGACCACCGCGCCCCCGTGGACGCCGCTGTTCGCGACCGTGGCCGCCGTGGTCACCGACACCGGCGGCGTGCTGAGCCACTGCGCCGTCGTCGCCCGCGAGTACGGCATCCCGGCGGTGGTCGGCACCGCTGCGGCCTCGCGCGTGATCGCCGACGGCCAGCGGATCGAGGTCGACGGTGACGCGGGCGTCGTCCGCATCCTCTGACCGAGCCGTCCTGGCCGCCGTGGCGTTGAGCGGGACCCTGCTCCCGCTCAACTCCACGATGCTCGCCGTCGCCCTGCCCGACATCGCGTCGGGCCTGGGCAGCGGCGTCGCCGCGACCACCTGGCTCGTCACGGCCTACGTCGTAGCGATGGCCGTGCTCGGCCCGTTCGCGGGGCGCCTCGGCGATCGCCACGGGCGCCGCCGGGTGGTGCTCTGGGGGCTGGGCTCGTTCGCGGCCGCCTCGCTGGTCGCCGGCGTCGCGCCGTCCCTGCCGGTCCTCGTCGCCGCCCGCCTCGGGCAGGCGGTGGCGGGGTCGCTCGTCTTCCCCAATGCGATCGCGCTGCTGCGCGACACGCTGCCCGACGGCCGCCGGGCCTCGGGCTTCGGCCTGCTGGGCTCCGCCGTCGGTGCGGCCGCCGCGATCGGCCCGCCGCTCGGCGGCGCGCTTGCGGGTTGGCTCGGCTGGCGCTCGATCTTCCTCGTCAACGTCCCGGTCGTCGCCGTCGCCGCGGTCCTGACCCTGCGTGCGCTGCCCGCGGCGGGGCCGCTCCCCGCCGGCGGCGCGGCCGGGCGGCGGGACTGGACCCGGCCGCTCAGGGTTCCGGCCTTCGCCGCAGCGACCGGTGCGGTGGGGCTGAGCAACCTGTCGATGTACGCGACGCTGCTCGCCGTCCCCGTGGTGCTGTCGCACCGCCCGGGCTGGTCGACGACCGATGCCGGGCTCGCGCTGGCGATGCTGTCGGTGGCGATGGTCGCCGTCGCGCCGCTGGGCGGGCGCCTGGCCGACCGGCGCGGCCACCGCATCCCCGCGGTCGGCGGTCTGGTCCTGCTCGCCGTGGCCACCGCCGCACTCGCGGCGATGGGCGGCGCGCCGTCCCCCGCCGGCCTGGCCGCCGCGCTGCTGGTCGCGGGGATCGGGCTCGGCCTGGCCAACGCGCCGCTGCAGGCCGCCGCGGTCGAGGCCGTCGACCCGCGCGACGCCGGCGTCGCCTCCGGGCTGTTCTCCTCCGGCCGCTACACGGGCAGCATCGTGTCCTCGGTGCTGCTCGCGGTGCTGCTCGGGCACGGCACCGGCCACGCCGGCGCGCTGTTCACGGTCACGGCGGGGACGGCGCTGCTCGCGGCCGCCCTGGCCCTGCGCCTCGGCGACGCGGCGCCGCGCGCGGTGCCGGCCACGCCGTAGGCGGCGGGTGGACGGTCGCCGCACGTGGTGCGCGCGGATACGATCGGCCTGTGCCCGAGCGCCTGTACTTCACCGAGTCCGACGAGGCCAACGCGCTGATCGCCTCCGACCCGCTGGCGTTGCTGGTGGGCTTCGCGCTCGACCAGCAGGTCACCGTGCAGAAGGCGTTCGCCGGGCCGCTTGCCCTGCGCGAGCGCCTCGGCGCGCTGGACGCCGCGACGCTGGCGTCCGCCGACCTCGAGCCGGTCTTCCGCGAGAAGCCGGCGATCCACCGCTTCCCCGGGTCCATGGCGCAGCGCGTGCACGACCTGGCGGTGCACCTGCGCGACCACTACGACGGCGACGCCGCCCGCGTGTGGACCGATGCGCCCGACGCCGAGGCGCTGCGGGCCAACCTCGCCGGCCTGCCCGGGTTCGGCGAGATGAAGGTCAAGTCCCTGGGCTCCGTCCTGGCCAAGCGCTTCGGCGTGGACGCCGCCCAGGAGCTCGTGCCGTGGCACCCGACGCTCGGGGACGTCGACTCCCCGCAGGCGCTCGCCGACTACCAGGCGACGAAGCGCATCCACAAGGCCGAGTGGTCGAAGGCGCAGGCGCCCTCGGCCTAGGCGCTGGCCGGGGCGGGGGCGCCTGCGCCGGCCGGCACCTCGACCTCGATCTGGTCGCGCTTGGTCACGCTCAGGAAGACGACCACGGCGAGGATCGCGGCCAGGAAGATGAAGCTCGTCACCGTCGTGCCGAGACCGAGCCCGCCGTCGGCGCGGGACTGGGACAGCTCGTCCCCGATCGACGCGCCCAGCGGGCGGGTCAGGATGTAGGCGACCCAGAAGGCCAGGATGGCGTTGAGCCGGAAGCGCACGTGCAGGACGTACACGAGCGCGATCACCCCGCCGAAGATCAGCGCCGACTTCCAGTAGCCGACCGCCAGCTTCTCCGCCGTGAGGTCGCCGGCGGCGGTGCCCAGGGCGAACGTGAACAGGACGGCCAGCCAGTAGAAGGCCTCGCGCTTGGTGGTGATGATCGAGTGGATCGAGAGGGTCTTCTCGCTCGCGTACCAGACGGCGAAGGTGATCGCCAGCGCGATCGCGAAGATGATGGTGGTCGTCTGCAGCGGGACGTTGTAGTGATCGGTCAGGTTGTCGGTGATGAGCGTGCCGACGACGCTGATGAGCACGACGGCCAGCCAGTAGACGCCGGGCACGTACTTCCGCAGGCGGAACTGGAAGACCAGTGCGATCACGAGCAGGGCGGTCATCACGTATGTCGTCTTCGACAGGCCGAAGCCGAGGGTGTCGTTCAGGTAGTCCGCGGCCGTCTCGCCCACCGTGGTGGCCAGGATCTTGATGATCCAGAAGTAGAGCGTGACCTCCGGGACCTTGCTGAGCATCTTCACGACACCTGCTCGATCGATGCCCCGTCGCTGCGTTGTCGTGGTCGTCGTCGACATGGCCGGGAACCATGGACGAGGTGACCTGAACGGCTCCTGAGTGCTTGGCCCGGTCAGCGCGAGGAGGCCAGGCGGGTGCGCAGGCTCCGCAGCGCCGCCTTCAGCCACGCGCGCCGCGTCCAGTAGGCGTGCTCGCCCCCGAGCCGCTCCAGGCGCGCGCGGTCCTCCGGCGTGGCCGCCCCGCGCACGGCGCGGCGCTTGGCGAGCGTGGAGCGGAGGTCGCCGGCGTTGACGGTCCACGCGCGCAGCACCCCCGGGTCCCGGCGGCCGATCCCGCGGATCACCGTCTTGGCCGCCATCCGGCCCCCGAAGAGCAGGACGGCCCGCCACGCGCGCGTCTTGAGGTGCGTGTACAGGCCGTTCTTGATCTGCTCGCCGCTGAAGCGGTGGCCGCCGCCCGTCCCGCCGAGCTCGTGCACGGCGACGGCGTCCCAGACCTTGAGCACCTTGCGGCCCGCCAGCCAGCTGCGGTAGCACAGCTCGGTGTCCTCCCAGTAGAGGAACATCCACGGGTCGAAGCCGCCGATCCTCGCGAAGTGGGCGGCGTCCACCAGCATGAGCGCCGCGGCCATCGCGGCGGTCTCCTGGCTGCGCGGCTCCTTGACGTGGCGGTCGTAGCCCGGCTCGAGCAGCGTCGCGCATGCGACGGCGGCGTCGGGCGTGCGGCGCAACCCGCGCACGAGCGCGCCGACCGTGTCCGGCTCGACCAGGAGGTCGGGGTTCGCGAACAGGAGCAGGTCGCCCCGGGCGTGCTGCGCGCCGAGGTTGCACCCGCGCCCGAAGCCCAGGTTCACCGGGCTGCTCACGAGGTGCACGTCGGCACGCGCGGCGAGCAGCGCGACGCTGCCGTCCGTGGAGGCGTTGTCGACGACGATCACCTCGAGCGGGCGGTGCTCGGAGGCGGCGAGGCTCTCGAGGAGCAACTCCAGCACCTCGGCGCCGTCGTGGTTGACCACCACGACCGAGACCGCATCGAGGGGAGGGGGCATCCGGCCGCGGAGCGTAGCGGCGCCCGTCGGCGCGCTACGCTGTAGTTGCAGTAGCAACGACTTATGGAGGCCGCAGTGCACGTCGAGATCTGGTCGGACATCGCCTGTCCCTGGTGCTACATCGGCAAGCGCCGCTTCGAGGCCGCGCTGGCCGCGTTCGAGCACGCGGACGAGGTCACCGTCACCTGGCGCAGCTTCGAGCTGGACCCGGACGCGCCGCTCGAGCGCGAGGGCGATCGCGCGGTGCACCTCGCCGCGAAGTACGGCTCGACCGTCGAGCACGCGCGCGAGATGCAGCAGCGCATGACCGACGTGGCGGCCACCGAGGGCCTCGACTTCCGCTTTGACCTCGCCCGCGGCGGCACCATGTTCGACGCCCACCGGGTGATCCATCTCGCGAAGGCCGGCGGCCTGCAGGACGCGATGGAGGAGCGGCTGTTCCGCGCCTACCTGACCGAGGGCGAGGTCGTCGGGGACCATGCCGTCCTGACCCGCCTCGCGGTCGAGGTCGGGCTCGACGAGGCCGCGGTCCGCGACCTGCTGGCCGGCGACCGCCACGCCGCCGACGTCCGCGACGACGAGCGCACCGGCGCGTCGCTCGGGATCACCGGCGTGCCGTTCTTCGTGATCGACCGCGCCATCGGCGCCTCCGGTGCCCAGCCCTCCGAGGTGCTGCTCGATCTGCTGCGGCAGGGGTGGGCTGCGCGCTCGCCGGTGACCGTGGTCGCCGGCGGCGAGAGCTGCGGCGTCGACGGCTGCTGAACGGGCCCGGCCGACGGCGGTCCGTGCCAAGCTTCCGGCGATGCGCGCCCTGCTGCTCGCCCTGAGGGCGCTGGTCCACGCGCCGTTGATCGTCGCGGTGCGGCTCGGCGGCGAGGCGAGTGCTCGCGACGTCCGGCGTCAGCTCCAGCCCCGGCTCGACCTGCCGCTGCCGGAGTCGTACTCCTTCCGCGACCTCGTCACGGTCGTGCGGCACAGGCCGTTCCGGACGATCCTCTACCACCGCCTCCGGCTCGGCAGCCCGGTCTCGAAGCTCGTCTCGGTCGCGCTGGCCGCCGTGTACAAGGGCGAGCCGGCGATGTACATCTCGTGTGACGACGTCGGACCCGGCCTGATGCTGATGCACGGCTTCGCCACCGTCATCACCGCCCAGCGCATCGGCACCGACTGCCAGGTCGCCCAGCAGGTCACGATCGGCTACGACGATCGCGGGAGCCCGCCCGTCCTGGGCGATCGGGTCCGTGTCGGCGCCAACGCGGTCGTGCTCGGACCGATCACGATCGGCGACGACGCGGTCGTCGGCGCCGGGGCGGTCGTGGTCCGGGACGTGCCGCCGGGCGCGGTCGTGGGCGGCGTGCCGGCGAAGGTGCTCGAAGGGGCGAAGGACCGGTTCAGCGCGCTCGGGCCGCGCTGACGACCGGCGCATCCCCCTCGCGGGACGTTGTTCCTGAACGGCCGGCGAGCACGCGGCCTCGCGGTGGGGTAGGCCGGAGGCGTGACTGTCGTGGCCATACGCGACCTGTCCCTACCCACGATCGGGCTCGCCGGGTCCTATGGGGGGCTGAACACGGGGGACGAGGCCATCCTCACCGTCGTGATCGCGCAGTTGCGCGCGGCCATCCCAGGGGCGCGGATCGTCGTCTTCTCCCGCGACCCCGGGCACACGCGCTCGCACCACGTGGTGGATCAGGTCGTGGCCGCGCGGGAGGCGAGCCGCGGCGAGCTCGTGGACTGCCTCGGCGGGCTGGACCTCCTGCTGCTGGGCGGCGGCGGGCTGCTGTACGACCGCGAGGCCGAGAGCTACCTGCACGTGGTGCGCACGGCGCAGAAGGTCGGCGTCCCGACCGCGACCTACGCGATCGGCGCCGGCCCGCTGGAGCGGCCCGCGGACCGGATGGCCGTCGCCGAGGTGCTCAACCGCATGGAGCTCGTGACGGTCCGCGAGGCGACGTCGCGCCGGCTGCTCGAGGAGATCGGCGTCGAGCGTGAGGTCGTCGTGACCGCGGACCCGGCGCTCCTGCTCGAGCCCGCGCTCGTCGAGCACTCGGCGCTGGACGACCTCGGCGACGGGCGGCGGCTCGTCGGGCTGTCGGTCCGCGAGCGCGGCGGCGCGTCGGCGGAGAGCGACGGTCACCCGTTCCACACGCTGCTCGCGACGGCGGCGGACTTCATCGTCGAGCGCTTCGACGCCCATGCCGTCTTCGTCCCGATGGAGCGGGGGGACATCGGCGAGGCGCACCGCGTCATCGGCGAGATGGCCCGCCCGGAGTGCGCCACCGTCCTCAGGGGCCCCTACGACCCGCCGGAGCTGCGGGCCATCATCGGGCAGTTCGAGATGGCGATCGGCATGCGGCTGCACTTCCTGATCTTCGCCGCGTCGGCCGGGGTCCCCGTCGCGGCCCTGCCGTACGCGTCGAAGGTCCGCTCGTTCCTCGACTCCATCGGGCTCCCGGGGCCCGAGCCGTCCACGGCCACGCACGCGGGCCACCTCCTTGCGGCCATCGACCGCCTGTGGGACCTTCGCGTGGAGCAGCAGCGCTGCGTCGCCGGGCGCCTCCCGGGCCTCCGCGAGGCCGCGACCAGAACGACCACCCTGACCGCCGAGCTGCTCCGGACCGATGCCGCCGCCGCTCGAGAAGCCTGACGACCTCACGACCATGCTGCTTCCGCCGCGCCGCGCGACCGTGGCGGGGCACGCGGACGTGGTGGTCGTCGGCGGCGGGCCGGCAGGCCTGGGCGCGGCGGTCGGCGCGGCCGCCGCCGGCGCGGACGTCGTGCTCGCCGAGCGCTACGGCTTCCTGGGCGGCAACGCGACCGTGGCGCTCGTCATGCCGCTCATGTCGTGGCACAACGAGGTGCGCCGAGCCCGCGGACAGGGCGTCGAGGACCCCTTGCGCCTGCTGCCCACCGACCACGGCGAGGGCGACCCCGTCATCGCCGGCACGCTGCTACGCCTCATGAACGAGCTGCTGCGGCGCGGCGGCGCGCTCGCGCCATCGGAGGAGACGGGCTACACGGTGCCCATCGACCCCGAGATCTACAAGCTCACGTTCCTCGACCTCCTCGACGACGCGGGCGTCCGCTACCTGCTCCACGTCACCGCCTCCGGGATCGTGCAGGACGACGGAAGTGGGGCGGGCGTCGTGCTCGAGGGCAAGTCCGGCCCGCTCGTGCTGACGGCGCCGGTCGTCGTCGACGCCACCGGGGACGGCGACGTCGCGGCGGCGGCCGGCGCGGAGTACGAGATCGGCCGCGAGCGCGACGGGCTCACGCAGCCGATGACGTTGATGTTCCGCATGGTCGGCTTCGACCGCGGTCGCTTCGGGGCGTACGTCGCCGAGCGCCCAGACCAGTGGCGCGGCGTGTACGGGCTCTGGGAGCTCATCGAGCAGGCCCGCGAGGCGGGCGAGCTGGACCTGCCGCGCGAGGACATCCTCTTCTTCGCGACCCCGCACGAGGGAGAGCTGAGCGTCAACAGCACCCGCGTCGCGGGCGTGCGGGGGACCGACGTCCACGACCTCACCCGCGCCGAGTGGGTCACCCGCCGCCAGATGGACCAGGTCGCCCGCTTCCTGCAGCGGCGCGTCCCCGGCTTCGAGCGCAGCTACGCCGTCCAGAGCGGCACGCAGGTCGGCGTCCGCGAGTCGCGGCGGATCCTGGGCGACTACGTCCTGACCGCCAACGACGTCCTGCGCGCGCGCCGCTTCGAGGACGTCATCGCGCGCGGGTCCTACCCGATCGACATCCACGACCCGCGAGGGCGCGGGACGATGCTGCGCCGGCTGCCGGACGGCGGCAGCTACGAGATCCCGCTGCGCTGCCTGATCCCCCGTGGCGTCGACCGGATCCTGACCGCGGGACGCTGCATCTCGGGCACACACGAGGCCCACTCGTCCTACCGCGTGACGCCGATCGCCATGGCGACCGGCCAGGCCGCGGGCGTCTGCGGCGCCCTGGCCGCCCGCTCCGGGCGGTTGCCGCGGCAGGTCCCGTCCAGCGAGGTGCAGGAGGAGCTGCTGCGCCAGGGCGCCATCCTGGCCCACGAGCCCACGGTGCACCACGACCCGAGCCCGTGACGGCCTAGCCCTACGCGCTTGCCGGCCGGTAGCGCAGACCGTCGAGCGCGACGTCGAGGATCCGCTCGATCTGCTCGGGCTCGGCGGTGCGGATCCCGGCGATGCCGCTGACCATGCGCCCGACGTCGGTGAAGCTGGTGTCGGGCCGGACGACGCCCGCCGCCTGGGCGCGCCCCAGCAGCGCGTCGCCCGCGGTGTTGATCGCCTCGCGGGAGGAGCGGAAGACCTGGGCGTCCTGGTCGACCGAGGCGAGCATTCCCTCGGCGAGCGCGCGCTTGGTGGCGGCGAAGCTCACGAACTGGTGCAGCCACTCCACGAGCGCGTCCCACGGCGGGAGGTCGCCCAGGTCGGCGGCCGAGCGGCACATCGCCTCGACCTCGTCGACGTAGACCGCCTCGAGCAGGTGCTGGCGCGTGGGGAAGTGCCGGTAGAGCGTGCCGATGCCGACCTGCGCGCGCCGCGCGATGTCCTCCAGCGAGGCCTTCGTGCCGTCCTCGGCGAAGGCGTCGCGCGCCGCGGAGACCAGCGCCTCGTAGTTGCGCCGCGCGTCGGCGCGCTTGGGCCGCTGCGCGAGGACGGCGGCATCGGGCTTGGCCTGCGTCATGGAACGGATCTCCTCATCCGCTTGCAAAGCGGAGGTACCCTCCGTATAGTATCCGGAGGCACCCTCCACATCACGTTCTGGAGGACGCCTCCACTTTATCGCCCGCCCGCTTCGCCCGAAAGGGTCCCTCGCTGCCATGACGACGTCCTCGCTGATCAAGCACGCCCCCGCACGCCGCTTCACGCCCCGATCGGCCGGCCCGCCGCACCCGCGACTGGTGCTCGGGGTGATCCTCGCCTGCTACCTGATGATCGTCCTCGACGTGTCGGTGATCATCACCGCGCTGCCCGACATCCGCCACGCGCTCGGCTTCTCGCCCACCGATCTGTCGTGGGTCCAGAACGCGTACACCCTCACCTTCGGCGGCCTGCTGCTGCTCGGCGCCCGCGCCGGCGACATCCTCGGCCGCCGCCGGACCTTCGTGGCGGGCATCGCCCTGTTCACCGCGGCGTCGCTGCTCGGCGGCCTGGCCCAGTCGGCGACGTGGCTGCTCGCCGCGCGGGCTGTGCAGGGCGTCGGGGCCGCGGTCGCCGCGCCGTCCACGCTCGCCCTGCTGACCATCAGCTTCCGCGAAGGGCACGAGCGCACCCGGGCGATCGCCGCCTACAGCGGGGTCGCCGGCGCCGGCGGCAGCGTCGGCCTCGTGCTCGGCGGCATGCTGACCGACTGGGTGTCCTGGCGCTGGGGCCTGTTCATCAACGTGCCGATCGGCATCGCGCTGGTCTGGCTCGCGCCGCGCATCCTGCCCGAGACGCCGCGACACGCCGGCCGCTTCGACCTCGCCGGGGCCGCGACGTCCACGCTCGGCATGACCGCGCTCGTCTACGGCTTCGTCCGCGCCGCATCCGACGGCTGGGGCGATCGCGGCACCCTGGCGTCGTTCGCCGCGAGCGCCGCGCTCCTGGCCGCCTTCGTCCTGACCGAGCGGCGGGCCGAGCAGCCGATCACGCCGCTGCACCTGTTCGCCAGCCGCGAGCGGTCCGGCGCCTACGTCGCCCGGATCCTGGTCGTCAGCGGCATGTTCGCGAGCTTCTTCTTCCTGACCCAGTTCCTGCAGGGCGTCCGGGGCTTCAACCCGCTGCAGGCGGGCCTTGCGTTCCTACCGATGTCGGCCGTGATGTTCGCGATGGTGCGCGTGGTGCCGCGGATCGCGCTGCGCGTGGGCAGCACCAGGCTGCTCATGGGAGGACTCCTCGTGGCCCTCGTCGGGATGGCCTGGCTCAGCCGGATCACGGAGGGCACGCCGTACTTCCCGCAGATCGCGCTGCCGCTCGTGCTGCTCGGGGCCGGCATCGGCGTGGCGTTGACGCCGCTGACCGCCGCGGGGATCGCCGGGGTGACGGAGCGCGACGCCGGCGCGGCCTCCGGCCTCGTCAACGTCGCCCATCAGCTCGGCGGTTCACTGGGGCTCGGGATCCTCGTCACGGTGTTCGCCGCCGCGGAGCGCACCGCGGCGCACCACGGGCCGGGCGGCGCGTCGCCCCAGCTGGAGGCGCGGCACGAGCTGGCGCACGGGGTCGGGACGGCGCTGACCGGCTCCGCGGTGTTCCTCGCCCTCGCGCTGACGGTGGTGGTCGTCGTCATGCGGCCTCCGGCCGCGGCGCCCGCGCGCGAGGTCGCTCGGGCCGAGGCCGCGGCGTGAGCGCGGGCGGGACTCATCCTCGCCGCCGGCGCCACCAGCGCTCGACGAGCGCGCGCTCGTCGGGCACGAAGCCCGGGTGCTCGCCGGCGCGGGCGTTGGCGGCGACGTGGGCGGGGTCCCCCGTCGCGGGGATGACCGCGGTGACCCGCTGGTCGGAGAGCGCCCAGACGAGCACAGCCTCGGCCCAGGTCTGCACGCCGAGCGCCTGAAGCTCGGCGGCAGGGGGGCCCGACCCCAGGCCGCCGCTGCCCAGCGGGCGCATCACCAGCACGCCGAGGCCGAGCTCCTGCGCGAGCGGCAGCAGCTCGGCCTCGACCTCTCGCTCGTCGGGGTTGTAGGGCACCTGGACGGCCTGGATCCGGCCGGACCGCATGACCTCGGCCAGCTCGGCGAACGCGCCCGGGCTGTAGTGCGTGGCGCCGAGCAGGCCGATGCGCCCGGCCGCGCGCTCCTCCTCCATCCAGTCCAGGTGCGCGCGCCAGCTCAGCAGGTTGTGCACCTGCTGGAGGTCCACGCGCCCGCCGAACCACGCGAGCTGGCGGTCGAAGTGGGCCCGGCCCGCGTCGGGCGAGCGCGTCCACGTCTTCGTCGCCACGACCGCCCGCTCGCGGCGCCCGTGCAGCGCGGCCGCCAGCCGCTCCTCCGCCCGGCCGTACATCGGAGAGGAGTCCACCAGACGCCCACCGTGCTCCAGCAGGGCGCCGACCACCGCGTCGGCGCGCGGCTGCTCGTCCGGCGGGAGGTCGAGCGTCCGCCATGTCCCGAGGCCGACGACCGGCACCGAGGTGCCGGGACCGAGGCGGCGCTGCTGCACGGGCCGGACGCTAGCCCGCCGGATCGCGACGCCCGGCCGTCTCCCCGACGCCGGCGTCCAGGAGCTCGTGGTCACCTGCCGCCGCGCCGAGCGAGCCGGACGCCGCGCCGCGCTCGCTCGCCGTGGCACCGAGCTCGCCCGATCCCCCGATGCGCTCGCTCTCCGGCGCGCCGAGCGCCGTGCGCACGGTGCCGAGGGCGCGGTCGAGGCGCTCGCGATCGGCGCCGTCGTTCTCGGCAGCCCGCTCCCGCGCGGCCGCGATGAACGGCTGCAGGATGTCCATCGGCAGCGGGAACACGATCGTCGAGCTCTGGTTGTTGGCCACGTCGATCAGGGTCTGGAGGTAGCGCAGCTGGATCGTCACGGGGTTGCGGCTGATCACGTCGGCGGCGTCGCTGAGCCGCGCGGCGGCCTGGAACTCGGCCTCGGCGTTGATGACCTTGGCCCGCCGCTCGCGCTCTGCCTCGGCCTGGCGCGCGATGGCGTGCTGCATCGCCGGCGGGATCTCGACGTCCTTGATCTCGACCGTGGTCACCTTGACCCCCCAGGGCTCGGTCTGGTCGTCGATGATCTGCTGCAGGTGCTCGTTGAGCCGCTCGCGCTCGGACAGCAGGGCATCGAGCTCGGCCTTGCCCAGCACCGAGCGCAGCGTCGTCTGCGCGATCTGCGAGGTGGCGGCCACCACGTTCTCGATCTCGATCACCGACCGCGTGGCGTCGATGACGCGGTAGTAGGCGACGGCGGTGACGCGCGCGGGCACGTTGTCGCGCGTGATGACCTCCTGCGCCTGGATCTGCAGCGTCACCGTGCGAAGGCTCACGCGGACCATGCGATCGACCGCGGGCAGCAGGAAGATCAGGCCCGGGCCGCGCTGGCTGGTCACGCGGCCGAGCCGGAAGACGACGCCGCGCTCGTACTCGCGCAGGACGCGCACCGACACGCCGGCGAGCAGCAGCGCCGTGCCCACGAGGCAGATGAGGACGACGACCAGGGCGATGATCATGTGATGAGCTCCCACTCCTCGGCGCGGCGGACGGACAGCGTGAGGCCGCTCACGCGCTCGACGACGACGGGATCGCCTTCGCGGAGCGCCTCCGCGTCGTCGTCCGCCCACCCGTTGCGGGCGCGCCACAGCGCGCCATCGACGAAGACCTGCCCGGCGGGCTCACTCCACGCGCGCACCACGCCGACCTGGCCGCACAGCCCCTCCGAGCCGGACCGGATGCGCGCGCGCCGCGCGGCCGCCGCCTTCCGCGTGACGAGGAGCGCCCACCCGGCGGCGGCCGCGCCGAGCCCGACGCCGACGGGGACCGCGAGCACCGCGCCGCCGCCGAGCGCACCGATGAGCATGAGGCCGCCCGCGACCAGCACGAGACCTCCCGCGACCCCGAGGATCCCGCCGGGGACGTGGGCCTCGGCGACCACCAGCATGGCGCCCATCAGCAGGAGCGCAAAGCCCAGCGCGGTCATGGCAAAACCTCCGTCCCCAGTGTACGCCGCCCGGGGGTGCTCCAGGGTGATCGGACGCTTGCGCCCGGCACCCCGGGGCCGGGAGGATCGGCGCATGCACAAGGGAGCGCCGTGCGCGTCCTGATGCCACTGCCCGACCACGACTTCGACACCACCGAGGTCGCGGTCCCGTGGCGCGTGCTGCACGACGCCGGGCACGAGGTCGCCTTCGCCACCGAGCGCGGCGGGAGCGCGCCGGCCTGCGACCCGAAGCTGCTGACGGGCGTGCTGTTCGGGCACCTCGGCGCGGACCCGCAGCCCGTCGAGTTCTACCGCGAGCTCGAGCAGGCGCCCGAGTTCCGCGAGCCGTCGGCCTGGGCGGACCTGGACCCGGGGTCGTTCGACGGGTTGGTGCTCGCCGGCGGCCATGCGCCCGGCATGCGCCAGTACCTCGAGAGCCCGCTGCTGCAGGAGCAGGTCGCCGCGTTCTGGGCGCTCGACCGGCCCGTCGGGGCGATCTGCCACGGCGTCCTGGTCCTGGCCAGGACGCGCGACCCGTCGACGGGCCGCAGCGTCCTGGCCCGCTCACGGACGACCTGCCTGCCCAAGACGATGGAGCGCAGCGCGTTCTTCGTCTCGGCGTGGCGGCTGGGCCGCTACTACCGCACCTCGCCGGCCTACGTGCAGGATGAGGTGGTCGCCGCGCTCGACGACCCCGCGCAGTTCGACGCCGGCCCGCGGACGGTGCGGCGGGGCACCGCGGACGACGACCGCCCGGGCTTCGTGATGGAGGACGGCCGCTACCTCTCGGCACGCTGGCCGGGCGACGCGTACCTGTTCGCGCGGCGCTTCGTGGCGCTGCTGGAGCGCTCCCGCTCCTACATCCGGAAGACGCCGTAGCCCACGGGCTCCAGCGGGGCGTGCGCGCAGGCGGCGAGCGCCGTGGCGAGGACGTCGCGCGTGGCGCGCGGGTCGATCACGCCGTCGTCCCACAGGCGGGCGGTGGAGTAGAGCGGACGACCCTGCTCCTCGTACTGCTCGCGCAGCGCGGCGCCCGTCTCCGGCTGACCGACCTCGGTCATCACCGTCGCGGCCTGCTCGCCGCCCATGACGCTGATGCGCGCGTTGGGCCACAGGAACAGGAACCGCGGCGAGTAGGCGCGCCCGCACATGCCGTAGTTGCCGGCGCCGAAGGACCCGCCGACGATCAGCGTGAGCTTGGGGACCCGCGCGCACGCGACCGCCGTGACGAGCTTCGCGCCGTCCTTGGCGATGCCGCCCGCCTCGTAGTCCTTGCCGACCATGAACCCGGAGATGTTCTGGACGAAGAGCAGCGGGATGCCGCGGCGATCACACAGCTCGATGAAGTGCGCCGCCTTCAGCGACGACTCGCTGAACAGGATGCCGTTGTTGGCGATCACCCCCACGGGGTGGCCGTCGAGGTGCGCGAACGCGCAGACCACGGTGGTCCCGTAGAGCTCCTTGAACTCGTGCAGCTCGGAGGCGTCGACGACGCGGCGCAGCAGGTCGCGCGCGTCGTAGGGCGTGCGGGTGTCGAGCGGCACGAGGTCGAGCAGCCCGTCCGGGTCCTCCCGCGGCGGCACGGGCGCGCGCCGCTCCCACGGCGGGGGACCCTGCGCCGGCAGCGTGGCGACGATGGTCCGCACGATCTCCAGGGCGTGCAGGTCGTCCTCGGCGAGGTGGTCGACCACGCCGGACGTGCGGGCGTGGACGTCGCCGCCGCCGAGCTCCTCCGCGGTGACCTCCTCTCCCG
>JAXDGY010000097.1:0-27463 GCA_034664785.1 Solirubrobacteraceae bacterium | reverse complement strand
GTGCCCTTGGCCAGCTCGACGAAGGCGCCGAACGTGGTCGTCTTGACGACCTTGCCGGTGTACTCGTCGCCGACCTCGACCTCCTTGGTCATCTGCGAGATCCGCGACACGAGCGCGTCGGCGAGCTCGCCGTTGGCCGAGTAGATCAGGACCTGGCCCTCGTCGTTGACGTCGATCTGGGAGTCGAACTCGTCGCTCAGGCCGCGGATGGTCTCGCCACCCTTGCCGATGAGCAGGCCGATCTTGTCCGTGTCGATCTTGATCTGCGAGATCCGCGGCGCGTAGGGCGAGAGCTGCTCGCGCGGCGCCGGGAGCGCCTCGGCCATCTTGCCGAGGATCGACAGGCGGGCCTCCTTGGCCTGCGCGAGCGCGTCGCGCAGGATGTCGAACGTCACGCCCGTGATCTTGATGTCCATCTGCAGGGCGGTGATGCCGTCCGCGGTGCCGGCGACCTTGAAGTCCATGTCGCCGAGGTGGTCCTCGACGCCGGCGATGTCGGTGAGGACGGTGTAGTCGTCGCCCTCCTTGATGAGGCCCATGGCGATGCCGGCGACCGGCGCCTTGATCGGCACGCCCGCGTCCATCAGCGAGAGGGACGAGCCGCAGACCGACGCCATCGACGACGAGCCGTTGGACTCGAGGATGTCCGACACGACGCGGATCGTGTACGGGAACTCCTCCGTGGAGGGCACCACGGGCACGAGGGCGCGCTCGGCGAGCGCACCGTGGCCGATGTCACGGCGCTTGGGGCCGCGCATGAAGCCGGCCTCCCCGACCGAGAACGGCGGGAAGTTGTAGTGGTGCCAGTAGAACTTGCGCGTCTCGAGCCCGAGGGTGTCGAGGCGCATCTCCTCCTTCAGCGTGCCGAGGGCGGCGACGCTGAGCGCCTGGGTCTGGCCGCGGGTGAACAGCGCGGAGCCGTGGGTGCGCGGCAGGACCGAGGTCTCGATCGTGATCGGGCGGATCTCCCGCTCGCCGCGGCCGTCCGGGCGCTTCTTCTCGCGGGCGATCCGCTCGCGGATCGTCTGCTTCTCGAGCTTGTCGAACGCCGCCTGGGCGTTGGCGCGCGCCAGGGGGTACATCTCGGAGGACGGGTCGCCCGAGTACTGCTCGATGACGGCGGCCTCGACGGCCTTCGTCGCGTCCTGGCGCTCGAGCTTGTCGAAGACCTGCGTGGCCTGGTCGAGCTGCGCGCCGTGCGAGGCACGGATCTGCTCCAGCAGGTCGGCGGGCACCTCGGGTGCCTCGATGGTCATCTTCGGCTTGCCGGCCTTCTCGGCCAGCTCGCGCTGCGCGGCGCAGATCTTCCGGATCTCGGAGTGCGCGATGTCCAGCGCGTCGAGGATCTCGGCCTCGGGGATCATGTTGGCCCCGGCCTCGACCATGAGGATGGCCTCGTCGGTGCCGGCCACGACGAGGTCGAGGTCGGAGGTGCCGTCGGAGAGGGACTCCTCGGGCGGGTTGACGACGAAGTTGCCCTCGATCTTGCCGATGCGGACGGCGCCGACCGGCGTGGGCAGCGGGACCTCGGAGATCATCAGCGCCGCGGAGGCGCCGTTCATCGCGAGGATGTCGTAGGGATGCTCGTGGTCGACGCTCAGCGTGATGTTCACGAGCTGCGTCTCGAAGTGCCAGCCCTTGGGGAAGAGCGGGCGGATGGGGCGGTCGATCATGCGGGCGGTGAGGGTGCCCTTCTCGCCTGCGCGGCCTTCGCGCTTGAAGAAGGAGCCGGGGATCTTGCCCGCGGCGTACATCCGCTCCTCGACGTCGACGGTCAGCGGGAGGAAGTCCACGTCGCGGAGGTTCCCGACCGTCGCGGTGGACAGGACCATCGTGTCGCCCTGGCGGACGACGACGGCTCCGGAGGCCTGCTTGGCCATCCGCCCCGTCTCGAAGGAGATCTCCGAACCGGCGATCTCGACGGTGACCGTGGTCACGGCGTCACTGCTCATATGTGGTGTTCCCTTCGTGGCGCCCGGTCATCGGACCCGCCGGGCGCGGTGTTTGCTCTAGCTCTGTCGGTATCCGAAGTACTCCCATTGTCGCACAGGTGACGCGAGCCACGCGCGCGGCCGTCAGGAAGCCACGGACGCGAGGAACGCCGCGTCGGGCGGCCCGGGATGCCCCGTCGCCACCCCCGCCGTGAACAGCGTGGGCGTCGCCGCGACGCCGGCGCGGAGGGCGTCGCGGACGTCCCGCCGGACCCGGTCGGCGGTCGCCTCGTCGCGGCGGTCGGCCTCGAAGCGGTCCAGGTCCAGGCCCAGCGTCGCGCAGCGCTGCCAGAGGTGCGGATCGTCGATGTGGCCCTGGTCGGTCCAGAGGGCGTCGGCCATGGGCCAGAAGGCCCCCTGGCGGGCCGCCGCCTCCGTGGCCTGGGCGAGCGCGACGGCCCGCGGATGCTTGGCGCGCAGGGCGAAGTGGCGGAACGCGACGCGGAACGGCTGGTCGCGCAGCCGCTCCCAGGCGAGGGCGCAGCGCGGGCAGGTGAAGTCCCCGTAGACGACGAGGAGCGGATCGCTGTCCCGGCCGCGCACGTGGTCGTCGGGGCGCAGGGGCGGGACAGGTGCGCTGCCGAGCTGGCTCATCCGCGGTGAGCGTAGCCCCGTCATCCCCGGCGCCATGCGCCGCCGTACCCCGAGGTACCATGCGCACGCACGTCCTGCACCGCGAGCAGCGCCTCGACGGCCCGGCCGAGGAGGTCTTCGCGTTCTTCGCCGACGCCCGGAACCTCGAGGCGATCACGCCGCCGCTGCTGCGCTTCGAGGTCATCACGCCGGGCCCGATCCGGATGCAGCCGGGCGCCCTGATCGAGTACCGGCTGCGGATCCACGGCGCGCCCGTCAGGTGGCTGACGTCGATCCAGGAGTGGGACCCGCCGCACCGCTTCGTGGACCTGCAGGTCCGCGGGCCCTACGCGCTCTGGCACCACACGCACAGCTTCGCGCCGGCGCCGCAGGGCGGGACGGTGATGACGGACACCGTCCGGTACGCCGTCGGCTTCGGGCCGCTCGGCGAGCTGGCCCACCGGCTGTTCGTCGCCCGCGACGTCGGGGCGATCTTCGACCACCGCGCGCGGACGGTGCCCGCGCTGCTGCCCTCAGGCCGCGGCGCCGGCCGCCAGCCCGTCGAAGATCAGGTTCGCCCCGGGTAGCTCGCCCGGGTTGGCCGCGAGGTGGCTCCAGCGCACGACGCCGTCGGGGCCGACGACCACGAGCGCGCGGTTCGTCATGCCGCCCGGCTCGAAGTAGGCGCCGAGCTTCCGCGCCGTCTCGCCCTTGGGCTCGAAGTCGGAGAGCTGCTCGATCGACACGCCGAGCTTGTCCTTGAACGCCTGCTGGGCGTCGGGCGCGTCCGTGGAGACGGCGTAGATCTCCGCGCCCTGGGCGCGGATGTCGCCGACGACCTCCTCATAGACCTGCAGCTGGTCGGTGCAGACGGCGCTGAAGGCGAACGGGTAGAAGACGAGGACCGTGGTCCTGCCCTGCAGGTCGTCCTGCGTGAACGGCTCGCCGTCGGAGCGGGTCAGCCTGAGGTCAGGGACCCGTGTGCCGGGAGCGATGATGCTCATCGCAAAACCGTAGCGCCGCCGGCGGTGGCCCTGCTCCGCCCGGGGGGTCTCGCGCAGCGAGAGTCCCCAAGGCGATCGGCGAAGCCGATCTCCCCCCTACTTCCGCAGACCGAGCTGCTTGATGAGCGCCCGGTAGCCCTCGAGATCGCTCTTCTCGAGGTAGTTCAGCAGGCGGCGGCGCTGGCCGACGAGCATCAGCAGGCCACGGCGCGAGTGGTGGTCCTTCTTGTTCCCGCGGAGATGCTCGGTCAGGTCGTTGATGCGCTGGGTCAGCAGCGCAACCTGGACGCGGGTGTTCCCCGTGTCCTGCGGGTTGGCGCCGAACTCGGCGATGATCTCCTGCTTGCGCTCTGCTGAAAGGGTCGTCATGTGCGGTCGATCAGGGTAGCAGCGCACGGGTCTGGCCGACGTCCCGGCCGATCTGCTCGACCAGCACGTCGACGGACTCGAAGCGCTTCTCGCCCCGCAGGCGCTTGACGAACTCGAGCCGGAGCCCGGTCCCGTAGAGGTCCCCGTCGAAGTCGAGCAGGTAGGCCTCGATGAGCTCGCCGCGGCCGGTGACGAACTGCGGGCGGACGCCGACGTTGACCGCCGCGGCGTGCGTGCGGCCGTCCGCGGTCCGGGCGCGGCAGGCGTAGACGCCGTGCCCCGGCGTGACGTAGCCGTCGCGCGGGACGAGGTTGGCCGTCGGGAACCCGAGCTCCCGGCCGCGCTGGTCCCCGCGGACCACCTCGCCCGTGAGGGTGAACGGCGCGCCGAGCAGCTGGTCGGCGTACTCCACCGCGCCGCCGAGCAGCAGGCCGCGGATGTGGCTCGAGGAGACGACCTCCCCGTCGACCTCCAGCAGCGGCACGACGCGCGCCTCGAAGCGCGCGTCGGCCTGCAGGACCCCCGCGTCACCCGAGGCGAGGTGGCCGAAGCGGAAGTTCTCCCCCACCGAGACGTGCGTGGCGCCCAGCGCGCCGACCAGGACGTCGTCGACGAACGACTCCGCGCTGCGGGCGGCGAACTCGTCGTCGAAGGTGACCACGACCAGCTCGGCGACGCCGAGCTCGCCGATCAGCTCCGCCTTGCGCTCGAGGGTCGTGATGAGGCGCGGAGCCTGGCTCGGGGCGACCACCCGGACCGGATGCGGATCGAAGGTCAGGACGGCGTCGGCGCCCGCGATGACCTTGCGGTGGCCGAGGTGCACGCCGTCGAACGTCCCCACGGCGACTCGGCGGGGACGCGGGACGGCCTCGGCCAGGCGGACGACTCGGGCGCTGCTCACCGGCACGATCCTACGGACCCGTGGGCCGTGCCCCGTCCCGCGGACGTCCGTCCGTCCCCCGCGGAGGTCGAGGATCCCCACCCCGAGCGGGGGGTTCCGCGCGCGCGGGGCCCCACCGCGCCCTTCACAAGCTGTTCACTCCCGCACCGCACACCCGTCTGGTCCGACATGGAGGGACCCATGAGACTCAAGACCGCCCTGGCGCTCGCGCTCGCGCCGGCGGCCCTCGCCGTGGGAGCCCCCGCCGTCGAGGCCGCGAGCCCGCTCGGCACCTACCCCGCCTGCCAGGACGGGGCGCAGGGCTACGAGACCCAGACCTGGTGGGAGCCGCTCGCCGGCGCGCCGATGTCCGGCATGTCGGGCCACGTGCATCTCGGCGCCTGCCTGCCGCCGCTGTACTCGACGCTCGACGCGCCGCTCGAGATCGACGCGCTCGTCCAGCTCCACAACAACCCCTCGCAGCTCGTCGCCACCCGCTGGTCGGACGGCTCGACGGTCGTGCAGGCGGTGAAGCAGAGCGTCTCCTGCGCCACGGAGCAGTGCAGCCTCAGCGTCCCGCTCACGATCGATCCCAAGCGCTTCAAGAACTCGGGCTGGCGCGAGCTGCGCCTCACGGCGGACACCAGGACCCGCGACGGGCAGCGCGACTACAACACCACCCGCTGGTGCTACCTCGTGAAGTCCTCGGCGCCGCGCAAGGACGAGTGCAGCGCGCCCGGGAGCGCCAAGGAGCGCACGGGCGCCGCGGGGTGGTACTCGGGCGTGGAGTACCTGAACGTGTGGACCAGGTGGGCCGACGTCAAGCCGACGCCCAAGAGCGGCGTCTGGGACGTGCAGGTCAAGTTCGACAAGCCGACGAACAAGCGGGGCACGTTCGACGGCGGCTTCGTCACCGTCGACCCGCACTTCCACGCCGACCCGGTCGACGCGGGCATGGTCATCCCCACCGACCGGACCACCGGCTGGCAGGTCGTGCACATCGACACGACGCGGCTGGCGAACGGACCGCATCGCCTGTTCCTGCAGACCAAGGCCAAGGGGACCAAGCCCGCCGGCAGCGGCAGCGGCGTCTTCACGCTCCCGTTCACCGTGGACAACCCCGTCGTCGAGCCGCCGCCCGACGACCCGCCGCCGGACGGCGGCGACCCGCCCGCCGGTTCCTAGCCGCGGAAGCCGACGATCGGCTTGAGCAGCCCGCCGTCCCGCGCCTCGGCCACGGCGATGGGTCCGTCGTCGTCGCTCAGCAGCAGCGGCCCGTCGGCGTCCGCCACGCCCGCGACGGCGAGGCCGTGGGCGGCGCGGCGGGCGTCGTCGCCCGCGAGGCCGCGCACGGGCATGACGGCGGCCAGCGCGTCCCCGAGCGGGATGGTCCGGCCCGCCTCCCGGACGTCGAAGGGCCCGATCGCCGTCCGCCGCAGCTCGGTGCAGTAGGCGTCGCCGAGGTCGGCGATCAGGGAGCGGACGTAGGTCCCGGCGGAGCACTCGATCGCGAACTCGTCGGGCCCGAGGCGCTCGAAGCGGTGGACGACCACGTCGCGCTCGGGCAACTCGACCGCCTCGCCGCGGCGGGCCAGGGCGTAGGCGCGCTCCCCTGCGACCTTGATCGCGCTGTAGGCCGGCGGGCGCTGGCGCACCACGCCGGTGGGCAGCACGAGCGGCTCGGCCGGCACCCGGCCGGTCTCCAGGATCTCGCCCTCCGGATCGCCGGTCGTCGAGACGGCGCCGAACCGGGCGCGCGTGACGTAGGTCTTGGGCAGCGCCATGAGGAAGCGCTGCACGCGCGTGGCGCGGCCGGTGAGCACGAGCAGCAGCCCCGTGGCGAACGGATCCAGGGTGCCGGCGTGGCCGACCTTCGGCCGCGGCGCACCCGGGGCCCGCGGCAGGCCGCGCCGCACCTCGGCCACGATGTCGTGGGACGTCCGGCCCGCGGGCTTGTCGACGAGCAGCACGGCGTCGGCCTCCATCGCCGACATGATCACGGGTCCGTCGCTCAGGCTGCGGCGACGACGCGGTTGCGCCCCGCGGCCTTCGCGCGGTACAGCGCGCGGTCGGCGTCCCGCAGGACCTCATGGGTCGCGCGCAGGCCGAGCGGGTCGTGCGCCAGCCCGACGGAGACCGTGACGGTCGACTCCAGGTCCGTCGTGCCCCACTCGACCGCGGCGCGGATGCGCTCCGCCACCCGGGCCGCGGCGTGGGCGTCGGTGTCCGGGAGCAGCAGCGCGAACTCCTCGCCGCCGACCCGCGCGAGCACGTCGCCCGGCCGGGTGTGCGCGGCGGCGATCGTCCCGAAGCGCTGCAGCGCGAGGTCGCCCGCGTCGTGGCCGAAGCGGTCGTTGATCGACTTGAACTCGTCGAGGTCGAGCGCCAGGACCGCGTACGGCCCGCTGCGCTCCCGATGGTGGACGCCGACGGCCCGCGAGAACGCCCCGCGGTTCAGCACGCCGGTCAGCGGATCGGTGGCGGCGGCGTGCTCGAGGCCGGCGACGAGCCGGGCGACCCGTTCCTTGAGCGCGTAGACCAGGACGGTCATGCCGCCGACCGCCGACAGCGTCGAGACGACGAGCAGGATCCGCGCGGCCTCGTGCACCCAGATCGGGAACACGGCGGCGTAGGAGACGGCGAGCAGCGCGAACGTCGCGGCGACCTCGCGCCGCTGGAGGAAGCACGCGGCGGCGATCATCGGCCACAGCGCGAAGAACGCGGTGCCCGCCAGGGGCCGGGCCGCGGCCACGGCTGCGGCGATGGCGAGCACGCCGAACGCGGGGCTCAGCACGAGCAGCGGGGCCGGGAGCTCGCGCCGCACGGCGAAGCCGAGCCCGACCACCAGGGACACGACGGCGACGATGCCCAGCGGCACGTGGTCGGAGTGGTCCGGGTCCGGGAGGACCAGGATCAGCGCGATGACCACCGCGGCGGAGACGTACAGCGCGGCGGAGGTGCGCCGGAAGCGCTGGGCGGCGGGCGTCGCCGTCCCGGGTGCAGCGGTCGAGCCGAGGGGATCGGTGAACGTGTAGTCCCGGAGGCCCACACCCCCGTCATCGACGCCGCGCGGCGATCCTGGAGCCGCTCGGCGTGCTAGGCGGCGGGGCCGAGCTGGTCGGCCACCTCGCCGCGGAGGAAGGCGACGAGCGCGTCGTCGTCGAGGTCCGTCGTGAAGCCGGCGGCCTGGCGATGGCCGCCGCCGCCGCCGGCACGGGCGATCGCGGACACGTCGACGGTGCCGTCCGTCGAGCGCAGCGAGACCTTCTTGCGGCGTGCGGTGCCGGGGGCACCGTCGGCGAGCAGCTCGCGCGCCATCGCGGCCACGAGCGTCCCGTGCACGGAGCGCAGGTGATCGATGAGCCCCTCGGAGTAGCTGTCCTCGGCGCCCGCGGCCGTGTAGTCCTCGCGGGTCAGCCGTGTGTAGGTCAGGCGGCCGCCGTCGAAGCGCCGGATGTTCGCGAGCCCCCGGCCGAGCAGCTCGAGCTTGGAGAACGGCATCTCCTCATACAGGCGCCGGTAGATGGCGTTGACGTCGACGCCCGCCTCGATCAGCTCCGCCGCCATGACGTGCGCGCGGGTGCCGGTGTTCTCGTACATGAACTTGCCGGTATCGGTCACGAGCCCGACGTACAGGGCGTCGGCGATCGTGGGCGTGGCGCGCACGCCGAGCCCGCGCATGAGGTCCCACACGATCTCCGCGGTGCACGACGCCTCCTCGACGACGTGGTCGACGGTGCCGAAGCGCGTGTTGTCGTGGTGGTGGTCGACGTTGAGGATGTGCGCGTCGTGGCGCTTGACCACGTCGAGCGGGTTGCGATCGATGTTGCCGCAGTCCAGGAAGATCACCGTCCGCTCCTCGACGTCCGGCGGCGGGCTGGTGACGACGCCGTCGAAGACGAAGAACCGGTACTCGTAGGGCAGCGGGAACTCGTCGGCGGCCATGAACATCACCGAGTCCTTGCCGAGCGCGGTGAGCACCTCGTGCATCGCCACCAGCGACCCGAGGGCGTCACCGTCGGGGTTCTCGTGCGTGACGAGGATGAAGCGGTCCGCCTCGCGGAGCTCGGCGAGGACGAGATCACGGCTGGCCGTCGCGTGGTCGACGGTGCTCATGCGCCGGGCTCGCGGCGCTCGGCGAGCAGGCGCTCCAGGCGCTGCGCGCGCTCGGCCGTGTCGTCGTAGTGGAACTCGAGCTGGGGCGTGTGCTTGAGGCGCAGCTCCGCGCCGACGCGGCCCTGCAGGTAGCCGTGCGCTGAGCGCAGCCCGGCGAGGCTCGCCTCGCGCTCCTCGGGCGTGCCGAGGACGCTCACGTACACGCGGGCGTGGCGCAGGTCGGGGCTGGTTCTGACGTCGGTCACGGTGACGAAGCCGACGCGTGGGTCCTTGAGGTCTTTGGCCACGGCGTCGCTCAGGACCTCGCGGACGGCCTCATCGACGCGCCGCATCCGGTCGCCGCTCATCCTATCCCCCGGACGTCCTCGTAGGAGATGAGCGTCCGCTCCAGGTACACGCCCTGCGGGTAGCGGGCGTCCAGGAACCGGCCCACGCCGTCGACGGCGCGCTCGAGCACGCCGAGGTCGCCGCCGGTCAACGCCGCGGCGAGGGTCGCGCGCTGCCAGAGGTCCTGGTGCTCGACCTCCGACACCGCGCAACCCAGGCGCGAGTGGAGCTGCGCCTTGACCGACGACAGCTCCTTGCGCTTGGCCTTCAGATCCCCGGCCTCGGGGAAGTGCAGCTCGATCGTCAACAGCGCCGCGTACGGCCCCATCGCATGTCGCCCGCCTAGACGAGCTCGCGCTCGACCTTGCGCGTCTCGTAGACCTCGAACATGTCGCCTTCCTTGAGGTCCTGGAAGCCCGCCAGGGTGATGCCGCACTCGTAGCCGGCGGCGACCTCACGGACGTCGTCGTTGAAGCGCCGCAGCCCCGCGATCGTGGTCTCCTGGACCACGGTGCCGTCGCGGACGACGCGCACCCTGGCGCCGCGGACCACGCGACCCTCGGTGACGTAGGAGCCCGCGATCGTGCCGATGCGCGACGCGCGGAAGATCTGCCGGACCTCGACCTCGCCGATCGTGTCCTCGACCTCCTCCGGCTCGAGCAGGCCCTGCATCGCGGCGCGGAGCTCGTCGAGCGCCTTGTAGATGACCGAGTAGGAGCGGATCTCGACGCCCTCGTGGTCGGCGAGCTGGCGCGCGTCGCCCACGGGCCGGACGTTGAAGCCCAGGATGATCGCCTCGGAGGCGGCCGCGAGCATGACGTCGGACTCGTTGATGCCACCGACGCCGGCGTGCACGACGTTCACCTGCACCTCATCCTGCGGGAGCTTGGCGATCTCGTCCTGGAGGGCCTCGACCGAGCCGGCCACGTCGCCCTTGATGAGCAGGTCGAGCTCCTTCATCGTGCCCGACTGCGCGCGCTTGAAGACGTCCTCGAGGGAGGTCTTGCGGCCGGACCGGCGCGCGAGCGCCTCGGTCTTGACGCGCTGCGAGCGCTCCTCGGCGAGGCGGCGCGCCTCACGGTCGTTGTCCACGACCCGCACGAAGTCGCCCGCGTCGGGGACGCTGTCGAAGCCGAGCACCTCGACGGGCTCGCCGGGGACGGCCTCCTTCTGGCGCGTGCCCTTGTAGTCGCTCATCGCGCGGACGCGACCCCAGTGCCGGCCTGCCACGACGGCGTCGCCGACGCGGAGCGTGCCGCGCTGGATGAGGACGGTCGCGACCGGGCCACGGCCCGGGTCGAGGCGGGACTCGATGACGGCGCCCGACGCCTCGGCGTCCGGGTTGGCCCGCAGCTCGCCCAGGTCGGCGACGACCTGGATGGTCTCGAGCAGCTCCTCGAGGCCGACGCGCGTCTTGGCCGACACGTCGCTGAACTCGATGTCCCCGCCCCACTCCGACGGCTGGAGGCCCTGCTGGGTCATCTCCGTGCGGACGCGGGTGGGATCCGCGCCCTCCTTGTCGATCTTGTTCACCGCGACGATGATCGGGACGTCGGCCGCCTTGGCGTGGTCGATCGCCTCCTGCGTCTGCGGCTTCACCCCGTCGTCGGCGGCCACGACGATGACCGCGATGTCGGTCACGTCCGCGCCGCGGGCACGCATGGCGGTGAACGCCTGGTGACCCGGGGTGTCCAGGAACGTGATCAGCTTGTCGTTGTGGTGGACCTGGTAGGCGCCGATGTGCTGCGTGATGCCGCCGGCCTCCCCGGCCACGACCTCGGTCTGGCGGATGGCGTCCAGCAGCGACGTCTTGCCGTGGTCGACGTGGCCCATGATGACCACGACCGGCGGGCGCTCCGCGAGGTCCTCCTCGGCGTCGTCGAAGACGGGCTCGCCGTCGTCGTCGTCACCGACGTGGACGATCTCGATCTCCTTCTCGAACTCGTCCGCGATGACCTGGATGGCGTCGTCGCTCAACGTCTGCGTGAGCGTCGCCATCTCGCCCAGGGTCATGAGCTTCTTGATGATGTCCGGGACGGGCACGCCGAGGTACTCCGCGACGTCCTTGACCGTCGAGCCCGAGTTGACGCGGACGCTGTCGGTCGCGGTCTGCGCGGAGAGGTCGAGCGCCTCGATGGAGTCGTTGTAGGTGCCGCGGCGGCGGCGCCCGCGGCGCTGGCGGCGCGGGGGCTGGTTCGGGCCGCCGGGGCCGCCGGGGCCACCGGGGCCGCGACGCGAGGCCTGCGAGTCGATGACGACGCGGCGGCGGCCTGCGCCGCCCGTGGCAGCGGTGCCGGCGGCACGGCCGCCGGGCTGGCTCTCGTCGCGCTTGGGGCGCTTGGGCGGCTCAGGGACGGCGAGGATCTTCGGGCCCTGACCGGGGGCGGGCTTGTCGCCCGGGGCCAGCTTGGGACCCTCCTCCTTGGCGTCGGCCTTGCCCTTGGCGGTGGGGGTCGCAGCCTCCGTGGCCGTCTCGTCCGCCGTCGCCGGAGCGGTGGCGGTCGCCGTCGGCGCGGCCGGGGCGGCCGCCGCCGCGGCGGGCGCGGCCTCCGCGGTCGCCGCGGGTGCGGCTGCAGGCTCGGGCGCGGGTGCGGCCGGTGCGCTGGGGGCGGCGGGCGCGGGCGCCGGCGGGGCCGGGGCCTGCGCCACCGGCGCGGGCTCCGGCGCCGGGGCAGGGGCCGGGGCAGGGGTCGGGGCCGCCGGGGCGGGTGCCGGGGCAGCCGCGGGGTCCGAGATGACCCGCGGGCCCACGCGCCGCTTCTCCGCCTTGGCGGCGGGCGCGGCGGCCGGGGTCGGGGCAGGGGCCTCCGGGGCGGGCGCAGGCGCGCCGCCCTCGGGCTGGGTGCTCGCCGGGGCCGGGGCCTCCGGGGCGGGCGCCTGCTTCTTGGCCGTGGGAACGAAGGGCTGCTCGACGGGTGGAGCCCCGTTCAGGCCCAGCTTCGAGACGACCTCGTCCTCGTCGACCTCCTGGGCCGCGGCGGTCACGTCGAAGCCGGCGTCGCGGAGCTTCACGAGAAGCTCGAGCGACGTGAGGCCACGTTCCTTGGCGATCTGATGTACGCGCTTTGTTGCCACTAGTCCATGGATTCTAGAAGGGAATGGTCAGCCGACACCTTCCGGCGGAAGGCGCGGCCCAGGGCACGGCGTGCCAGTGCGCGCTCCGCGCACGAACGATCGCAGACATAGGCGCCCCTGCCGGGGCGCCGGGCTCGGGGATCGGTCACGACGCGGTCGCCGACCACGGCCAGGCGCGTGAGCGCCGGCTTGGGTCGGACCGCGCCGCAGCCGACGCAGCGTCGCTCGGGAACGCGCGCTACGACGCCGGCTCCCCGGCCGACGCGTCGTCGGCGGCGGCCACGGGCTCGTCGGCGGGCAGGGCGTCCGGCTCGCCGGCGTCGGCCTCGGGGGTCAGGCCGTCGTCCGCCGCAGTGGCCACCTCCGCGGAGGCGACCTCCTCGGAGACGACGTCCTCGGGCGCGACCTCCCCGGCCTCGACGGCGTCCTCGGCCAGGGCCTCGGTCGCCGGCTCCGCGGGGGCCTCGGCCTCCGCGCGCTCGACGATCGCGCGGACCTCGTCCTCGGGCGCCTCGGGGTTGGCCAGGACGGCGATCTCGTCCTCGGTCACCGTGGTGAGGACCGCGACCGACGTCGTGCCGAACCGCGCCAGCGCCTGGTGCGTGGCCAGGCCGCAGAAGCGCGACCCGGGCAGCGACGCGTTCGGGCACCGGCGCCCGTTGGTCAGCACGGCGGCGCAACGGCCGTCCTGCTGCTCCTCGGGGAAGTCCGGGTCCTCGGTGTTCTGTGCGAAGTCGGTCTCCGAGCGGATGTCGATCCGCCAGCCGGTCAGGCGGGCCGCGAGCCGGGCGTTCTGGCCCTCGCGCCCGATCGCCAGCGAGAGCTGGTCGTCGGGGACGATGACCGTCGCCTGGCGGGCGTCGTCGTCGACGAGCACCTCGCGGACGCGGGCCGGCGACAGCGCCTTGGCGACGAACCGGGCGGGCTCGTCGTTGTAGGGGATGATGTCGATCTTCTCGCCGCGCAGCTCGGAGACGACCATGCGCACGCGCGAGCCGCGGGGACCGACGCAGGCGCCGACCGGGTCCACGCCGTCGGCATGGGACACCACGGCGATCTTGGAGCGGTAGCCCGGCTCACGGGCGACGTTCTCGATCTCCACCAGGCCGTCGGCGATCTCCGGGACCTCGAGCTCGAAGAGGGCCTTGATCAGGTCGGGGTCGCGGCGCGAGACGATGATCGACGGGCCCTTGGTGGAGGCCGAGACCTCCTTGATGACCGCCTTGACGCGCTGGTTGTGCTCGTAGCGCTCGCCGTCGACCTGCTCGGACTTCGGCAGCAGCGCCTCGACGCGCTCGCGCAGCTGGATGAGCGTGTAGCGGGCGTCCTTCTGCTGGACGATGCCGGTGACCAGCTCGCCCACGCGGTCGCGGTACTCCTCGAACATCATGTCGCGCTCGGCCTCGCGGACGCGCTGCAGGATGACCTGCTTGGCGGTCTGCGCGGCGATGCGACCGAAGTCGTCGGGCGTGACGTCCTGCTCGTCGATCTGGTCCGAGTACTCCTCGAACTTCGCGGGATCGATCTCGACGTCCTCGGGCTCGACGAACTCGCCCGTCTCGGCGTCCAGGTAGGTGTTCTCGTCGATCGTCTCGACGATCAGGTGGGCCTCCAGGCGCTCGGGCACGAGCAGCTCGATGACGCGGTAGTCACCCGTCTCGGAGTCGAGCTCGACCTTGGCGTACTTGGCCGCCCCGGGCTGCTTCTTGTAGGCGCTGAGGAGCGCGTCCTCGAGGGCGTGCTGCAGCTTGTCGGGCGCGATGCCCTTCTCGCTGGCGAGCGCCCCCATGGCCTCCAAAATCTCGCGTGACATGGGCTACTCCTCCACGAGGTTCGATCGGTGGATCTCGGCGTAGGGGATCGCGACGACCCCGGTGTCGGCGGCGATGGTGACCTCACGCTCGGAGGCGCCGACGAGCTCGCCCGTGAACGAGCGGACCCGCTGGCGGTCTCCGTCGGCGGCGCCGGCGGGGCCCGCCTCGCGCGCCTCGCGCGTGCGCACACGGGCCTTCTTGCCGAGGAAGCGGCGGAAGTGGTCGGGCTTCGTGAGCGGCCGCTCGCGGCCGGGCGAGGAGACCTCCAGGGCGTAGCGCTCACGCAGCTCGGGGAGCGCGTGGGTCACGCGCTCGCACAGCGCGAGGGTCACGCCGTCCCGGTGGTCGATGAAGACACGCAGGATCCCGCCCGGCGCGACGTCGGCAAGCAGCACCTCGACCTCCGGCTCAGCCGTGGCCAGCTTGGCTTCCACCTCGTCTTGGATGCTGTTGGTGCCCATCTGCTCCTCCTCACGACACAAAAAAAGCGGGCGAGCGCCCACTTCCCGTCCTACCACCGGCGCGGACGCCGGCACGAAAGCTGTGTGCCGAGAATAGCAACGTGAACGCAATCGAGTCCTATCTCGCAAGCATCGGTGCGGCGTGGCGGCGGGCGGGTCCGGGCGCCTGGGGCCTGACCCTCGCCGACGTCGGCGGGTGGCCGCTGGACGTCGGCCTGGCCTTCACCGGCCCCGGCGCCGCGCTGCTGCGCGTGCAGGCGGAGGTCTGCGGCCCCGGGCGGCTGGGCGCCGACGAGCTCCTGCACCGCAACCGGACGCTCGCGCTGGTGCGCTTCGCGCAGACCCGGGCCGGCGTCGTGTGGCTGCAGGCCGACCTGCCCGCGGCGGCGGTCGATGCGGCGGGCCTGGACCTCGCCCTCGGACTGCTGGTCGCGGCGGCGGAGCCCGCGCGCGTGGCGGCGATGGCGCCCCCGGGCTAGGCCGCGACTGGAGCGGAGGCGGCCGTGGCAGGCGCGGCGCTTCAGGGGTCCAGGCTAGGCCGCATCCGCGCCCGACGCCCGGCGGGCGCGGTCGCGGTACTCGCGGTAGTCGCCGCGCTCGGGGCGCAGCTGCGAGGCGAGGGCGAGCGGGTGGCGCGCCTCCTGGTGCTTGCCCTGCAGCTGCAGCGCGCGGCCCAGGCAGAAGAGGGCGAAGTCGTTGGTCGGCGCGTGCTCGACCACGGCCTCGAACTCGGCGGCCGCCTCGCGATACCGGTGCGAGCGGAACAGCGCCCGCCCGAGGGCCTCGCGGATCGAGGTCTTGTCGGGCTCCAGATCGCGTGCACGCGCGAGCGGGACCGCCGCGGCGTGGTAGTCGCCCTCCTCGAGGAGGCGGGTGCCGTTCCGGTAGAGCTCGTAGACGTTGTCCATGTCCTCGGGTCAGTGTAGAACCGGCTCAGACGGCCCGGGACGGTCGCCGGCGGCCCCGGAGACGGCGCAGCGGCGCCTGCAGCCAGGCCCGGTCGGGCAGCCGCGGCGGCACCGCCCACCACGCCCGCAGGCGTCCGCGCAGCCCGAGGCCGGCGCCGAGCTCACGCCGCAGCGCTGCGCGCCCCGCGCCGCTCGGGGCGGGTCCGGTGGTCCCGGCGTAACGGGCCAGCCGCAGGTCGCGCACGTAGCCCTGGGCCTCCTGGCTGCCCGCGAAGTGCTGCTCGAGCGCCCGGAGCGTCATGGCGGGCTCGGGGGCGCGACCCGAACGGGTCAGGGCGCGTCGCAGCTCCGCCAGCGCGGGCGCCTCGTCGTGGTCCGCCTCGTCGCGGGCGCGGCGGCGGATCAGCGCTGCGCCGCCGGCCAGGGCGGCCAGCGCGAGCGCGCCCAGCCCCATGCCGGCTGCCGGCAGCCCGCCGCCGCCGGAGGACCCGGAGCCCGCCGAGTGCCCCACGGCGTCGCCGAGCCCGCCGCCGCCCGCGCTGGTCGAGGTCGGGATCACGGCCGACGCGCCCTCGGCCAGGTCCGACTGCGAGGCGGGCGGGGCGCTCGCCGGCGTGGGATCGAACGACACCCACCCGATGCGCGGGAAGTAGACCTCGACCCAGGAGTGCGCGTCGAGGTCGCGGACGACGAACTCCTTCCGGGCGCGGTCGTAGGTCCCTGGGGCGAAGCCGGAGGCCACGCGGGCGGGGACGCCGGCCATCCGCAGCAGCAGCGCGGTCGCGCCGGAGAACTCCTGGCAGTAGCCCTGCCGGCTGCCGAACACGAAGTCGTCGAGCGGCACGCGAGCCGGCGGCGGATCCTCGGTGTACGTCGCCCCCTGCCGCACGCGGCGGATGACGCGCTGGATGAGGTCGTAGGGGCCGCCGGCCTGGCTGCGCAGCCGCCGCGCGAGCTTGTACAGCCGCGCGTAGTCCGATCCGGCGAGGACGTCGACCCCGTCGGGGTAGGCCCCGTTGGCGGCCACGCGCCGCGGCGACCCCGGCTCTCCGAAGATGGGGAACTCGATCGAGTTGGTCGCGGCCGGCGACGGCATGGGCTGCCCCCGCGTGGCCGCGGTGCGGACCAGCGGGCGCAGCGGGAGCTGGATCGTCAGGTCCTCCCGGGTGAACGGCGGGTAGTCCGTCCCCGCGCCCTGCATCTCCGTCGTGCTGGGGCGGGGCGCGTAGACCCAGGCGACGTAGGAGTCGCCCGGGCGCAGGTGGCGCTGCACGGCCACGGCGGTCCCCCCCGGCCCGGCCGCCCAGTCGCGATCGAAGCGCTGGATGTCGAGGACCTCGCCGGGCGCGTAGAGCTGTGCGGAGTCGATGCCACGCGCGACGACCCGCACGCGCTGGTACCACTCGCGCCGCAGCGACGCCTGCTCGGTGTCCGGGGTCCCAGGGCGCCAGTAGCGGTCCTCCGCCCAGCGCAGCCCGTCGAACCGCGTGAGCGTCACGCCCTTCCAGTAGCCGCCGGAGGGGGCGTCGATGCGCAGCGCCTCGGTTCCGCGGCGGGGCCAGTCCAGGGCGGCGTAGGTGTGGTTCCAGTCGAAGGCCGTCGCGGTGCGCTGCTGCTTGCCGGCCAGCGACTCCACGTCCACCCACGCCGAGCGGCCGTCGACCCGCGGCGCGAGGGCCAGGGCGGCCAGGACGGCGACGCCCGCCAGGGCGGCGGCCGCCGGGGCGCGGGCGGGCTCGAGCCGGTCGGCCCACAGGAAGGCGGCCAGCGCGACGGCGAGGCCGGCTCCGGAGAGGTAGGGGTGCTGGGGGGCCCGGGCGATGACCGGGACCGCGTAGGTCAGCCCGAGCACCACCGCCGCCGCGAGCGGGCTGCCGGGCAGGGCCGGGCCGCGGGCTCCCGGCGCGGGCGCGGCCGCCCAGCGCCGCGGGCCGAAGCCGGCGAGCGCGGCCAGCACCGCGAGCAGGCCGCCGCCGGTGAGCACCACCGTCCGGATCCACTCGTCCGCTCCGCGGTAGGGGACGCGCAGCTGCGGCAGCGCGTCGAGCCCCTGCCCGATGCCCGACGCCAGCTCGTCCCAGCGGTCGGGGCGCAGCAGCCGCAGCGGCACCCCGCACACGAGCAGGACGCCGGCGACGGCCACCACGCCGCCCGCCGCGAGCACCGCGGCCCGGCGGCGGACGGGCCATGCCGCGGTGGCGGGCCCGAGCGCGGCGAGCGCAGCCGCGAACGCCACGCCGGCGAGCATCTGCCAGCGGCCGGCGGGCGCGACCTGGCCCGCCCACTGCTGGGTGCAGTAGACGGCGAGCAGGACGAAGGCGGCCAGCCGCACCAGGCCGGCGACCTGGGGCGCGGCGGCCGCGAGCGGGACCGCGGCGGTCGGCGGCGGCGGCGTCCCGGCGCGCGGCGCCGCGGTGGCCGGCGCGGCCATCACGCCACCACCGCGCGCGCCCGGCCGGCGCGCAGCGGGTAGGCGGTGCAGCCGGCGACGGCGAAGGACGCCGCGCGCCCGGGCAGGATGCCCGGGACGACCAGCAGCCGGCTCGCGCCGGGAGCGGAGGCGTGCAGCAGCGCCTGCGGCGGGCGCCGGGCGACGGCGGAGACATAGAGCACGGGGCCGCGGCGATTGCCCATGCCCGCCGTCGACGGCGGGGCGCCGGCCTCCACGAGCGCCAGGCGGACGTGAGCGCGCGGCCACGCGGACATCGTCGGGTCGAGGAGCAGGGGACGCCGGTCGCCCGGCAGCAGCAGCGCGCAGCCCCCGCGCCGCGCGAGGTGCACGCACAGCGAGGCGACCGCGCGGACGGCCGCGTCGAGGTCCTCGTCGGAGGCGGCGGTGCGGCCGCCGGTCGGCGCGCGCGGATCGAGGACCACGAGCGGGCGGGTGTCGGTGTCGGCGAGCATCCGGCGCTCCACCAGCTCACCGGAGCGCGCCAGCGCAGGCCAGAAGATGCGAGACGCGGGGGCGCCGGGGCGCAGCGGCCGTAGGCCGTCGAGCTCGATCTCCGCGGCGGCGTGCGGCCGCCCGCGGTGCAGGCCGAGGCCGTCGCCGTCGGCCCCCTGCGCGCCCGCGACGACGGGAGTGACCCGCGGGAGGACCAGGACCTCCACGTCGTCGCCCACCCGCACCACGCGCGTCGCCAGGCCGAACGGGTCGCGCACCACGATGCTCGGCGCGCGCAGGACCTTCAGGCCGCGGCGGCCGAACGTCGCGTTGATGCGCAGGCGCGTGCGTCGCCGTCCCACGGCCAGCGGCGCCGGGGCGGGCAGCAGCGGGTCGTCGATGACGCCCGTCGGGAGCATCCCGGTGCCGGCGCGCACCTCGACCTCGATGGCGACCGGCTGCTCCTCGTCGACCGTGCGCGCGCCCACCGTACGTCGCACGCGCAGGCCGCGTGAGCCGACCGCCACCCAGGCGATCGCGCCGAGCGCGAGCCCGGTGAAGGCCAGCCCGGGGACGTACAGGGGCTCGGCGTCGAAGGTGGCGGCCGCGAGCACGAGGACCAGGCCGAGGACGGCGGTGGCCAGCGCGGGGCTCACGCCCGGCCCCCCATCAGAACGCCCGGGTCGCCGCCAGCGCGTCGGCGACGATCTGCTCGCCCGTCACATCGAGGGCGTCGGGCGCGAGGACCACCCGGTGGCCGAGGACCGTGCCGGCCAGGGCCTGCACGTCGTCGGGCAGCGCGTGGTCGCGCCCCAGCAGCAGGGCGCGGGCCTTGGCCGCCCGCAGCAGCATGAGCCCGGCCCGTGGGCTCGCGCCGAGCTCGAGGCGCGGATCTGTGCGGGTGTGCCCGAGCAGCGAGACCACGTAGCCGCGCAGGGCGTCGGAGGCGTGCACGCGCTTGGCGGCGTCCTGGGCGGCGAGCAGCTCGCCGGCGGCGGCCACGGGCGCCAGCTCGTCCCCGACGCGGTCGCCGTCGGCGTGCGCCCGGAGCATCGCCGCCTCACCCGTCGGGCTCGGGTAGCCGAGCGACAGGCGCGCCATGAAGCGGTCGACCTGGGCCTCGGGCAGCGGGTAGGTGCCCTCGAACTCGATCGGGTTCTGCGTGGCGAGGACCAGGAACGGGCGCGCGAGCTCGTGCGAGAAGACGTCGACGGTCACCCGGCGCTCCTGCATGCACTCGAGCAGGCCGGACTGCGTCTTGGGCGAGGCGCGGTTGATCTCGTCGACGAGCACGACGTTGGCGAAGATCGGGCCCGGGCGGAACTCGAAGCGCTCCTCGCGCCGGTTGAAGACGTTCGTGCCCACCACGTCGGCGGGCAGCAGGTCAGCGGTGCACTGCACGCGCGCGAACTGCAGCCCGAGGGCGCCGGCCAGCGCGCGGGCCAGCGTGGTCTTGCCGACGCCCGGCAGGTCCTCCAGCAGGACGTGGCCCTCGGCGATGATGCAGACCAGCAGGTCGTCGAGCAGGTCCTCGCGCACCTCGGCCACGCGCCGGACCGCGTCCTTGAGCGACCGGGCGAGCGCGACGGCCGCGGCGATCTCGTCGCCGTCGACGCGACGCGAGCCCTCGTCGACGCTGGCCATCAGCCCCCCAGCCGCCGCGGGGATGCCGCGGTCCGGTCGAGCAGGCCGTCGGCGACCGCCAGCACGGCGCGCGCGATGGCGGCCTTGTCGGCACGCGGCACCGCCTGGTCGCCGTCGGCCGTGACGATCGTGACCTCGTTGTCGGTGGCGTCGAAGCCGATGCCCGCCTGGGCGACGTCGTTGACGACGACGGCGTCGAGGCCTTTGCGCGCGAGCTTGTCGCGCCCGTAGGCGACGGCGGTCTCGGCGCCGGTCTCGGCCGCGAAGCCGATGAGGACCTGCCCGGGACGCCGGGCGGCGGCCAGCCCGGACAGCACGTCGGGCGTGGCCTCCAAGCGCAGCTCCAGGACCTCGTGGCCGGCCTTCTTGAGCTTCTCGGGCGCGGCCTGCTCGGGACGGAAGTCGGCGACGGCGGCGGCCATCAGCAGGACATCGCAGGACGGGAAGGCGTCGGCGCACGCCGCCAGCAGCTCGGCGGCGGTCTCGACGTCGACGTAGCGCACGCCGGGGTGGCGCTCGAGCGTGACGTTGGCGGCGACCACGGTGACGTCGGCGCCCAGCGCGGCGGCCTCGGCGGCCAGCGCGAAGCCCATGCGCCCGCTCGAGCGGTTGCCGACGTAGCGCACGGCGTCGATCGGCTCGCGCGTGCCGCCCGCGGTGACCAGGACGGACAGGCCGTCCCACGGGCCTCCCGCGGCGGGCGGCCCGGCGAGCGTCGACTCGACCGCGGCCAGCAGCTCGGGCGGCTCGGCCAGGCGCCCGGTCCCCCACTCGCCCTTGGTCGCCAGCGCGCCGGTCCGGGGCGGGATGATCCGCACCCCGCGCGCGCGCAGGAGCTCGAGGTTGGCCTGCGTCGCCGGGTGGTCCCACATCGCGTCGTTCATGGCGGGCGCGACGAGGACGGGGCAGCGCGCGGCCAGCGCGGCGCTCGTCAGCAGGTTGTCGGCCAGGCCATGGGCGAGCTTGGCGATCGTGTTCGCGCTCGCGGGCGCGACGAGATACGCGTCCGCGTTGCGCACGAGCTCCAGGTGGCTGGCCGGATCGTGCTCCGGCGGCACCTGGTCGGGGAACGCGCCGCGGGCAGGGTCGCGCTCGAACTCGGAGGTCAGGACCGGGGCGCCGGTGACCGCGGCGAAGGACGCGGCGCCGACGAAGTTCTGGGCGGTCGGCGTCTGCACCACGCGGACGGCGTGGCCGGCCTTCGTGGCCAGCCGGACCAGCTCGATCGCCTTGTAGGCCGCGATCCCGCCGCTGACCCCGACGAGGATGCGCGCCAAGGTGGTCTCCCTCCCCCGGCCGCCGTGGTCCGCCTAGCGGTACTGGTACTTGATCTTGCCCTGTGCGACTTCCTCCAGGGCGATCGTCAGGTAGTTCTTCGAGCCCGACTCGACCATCGGCGGCGGGAACTCATCGAAGGTCCCCTCACCGAGGTTGTGGTAGTACGAGTTGATCTGGCGGGCGCGCTTGGCGGCCACGAGCACGGAGGCGTAGTTGGAGTCGACGTGCTCGAGGAGGGTGTCGATGCGGGGCTGGATCACCCGGACAGTGTAGCGGGGGGTCCGCGGGCTGACCTTCAGGCCAGTTCGGACCGGACGAGCCCGACGAGCCGCTCGACGGCGTCCTCCAGGCGGTCGTTCACGACGCGGTGCGCGAACTCGTCCTCGGCGCCGAGCTCCTCGTCGGCGACGCGCAGGCGCGCCTCGACCTGCTCGGGCGGCTCGGTGCCGCGCCCGATCAGCCGCGTGCGCAACGCCTCGGCCGACGGCGGCGCGATGAAGATCTGCACCGCCTCGGGCAGCGTGCGGCGGACCTGGCGCGCGCCTTGCAGCTCGATCTCCAGGACCACCGGGTGCCCGGCCGCGGTGCGCCGCTCGAGCTCGGAGCGCAGCGTCCCGTACCGCCGGCCCGAGTAGCCCGCGTGCTCGACGAAGGCGCCGTCGGCCACCCGCCGATCGAACTCCGCGTCGCTGAGGAAGTGGTAGTCGACGCCGTCCTCCTCGCCCGGGCGCGGGTCGCGCGTGGTCGCCGACACGCTGAGCTCCAGCTCGGGGACGCGCTCGCGCAGCAGCTTGATGAGCGTGCCCTTCCCGACGCCGGAGGGCCCGGTGATGACGAAGACCCGGGGCACCGCGGCGACCCTGACGGCGGCGCGCCGCGCCTAGCGGCGCAGCAGCGAGACGAGCTCGTTGCGCTGGCGCTCGCTGAGCCCGCCGATGGTCTTCGACGGCGAGATCCGGCACGTCCCGAGCACCTTGTTGGCCTTCACGCGGCCGTACTTCGGGACGGCCAGCAGCATGTCGAAGACCTTCGCGGTCTCGAGGAACTCGGGCGGGTCCAGCAGCAGCGTGTGGATCGACACCCTCCCCCCCTTGAGATCGCGCTTGAGCTGCGCCCTCCTGGTGCGGATCTGGTTCGCGCGCTGGAGGGCGTCCATGCGCTGGTTCAAGCTCCGCTCAGGCGCTGAGGCGTGCTTCGGGGGGGTGTGCTGGGCCGGCGGCATCGGCGGGCGAATATACCCCGTCTCCGCAGGCGATGAGTGCTCGGAGGCCATATTCACCTCCACCTCGACTACAGCTTCACCCTTCTTGACGTTCATTGAGCGTGTTGCCCGCGTTTTGCAGCGATTTCGGGGGGGAAGGGGGAGTGCCCCCATGCCTCAAGGCGCGGCGCTTCCGCTCTGCGTAGCCAAATCTCCGATGCCGACGCCGATCCGGCCCGCGACGGCGGGGTCGCGGAAGGACTCCGTTCCCACCGCGACGAGCGTCGCGCCGGCCTCGAGGAACTGGCGCGCGTGCGCCGTTGTCTGAATGCCGCCCATGCCGACCACGGGGACCGCGACGCGGTCGGCGACGGCCGCGACCTGCGCCAGGGCGACCGCTCGGATCGCCGGCCCGGACAGCCCGCCGCGCCCGGCACCGAGCCACGGCCGCCCGGAGCCGTCGGGGTGCCACGCCATCCCTCGCAGCGTGTTGATGAGCGACACGGCGTCCGCGCCCTCGGCCTCGGCGGCCTCGGCGACGCGGGCCACGTCGGCGGTGTTCGGCGTGAGCTTGACGATGAGCGGCTTGCTCGTCCGAGGACGGACGGCGCGCAGGACGGGCGCGAGCGATGCCGGGTCGGCACCGAGGTCGAGCCCCGTGGCGACGTTCGGGCAGGAGACGTTGAGCTCGAGCGCGCTGATCTCATCGCGGGCGTCGCAGGCCTCCACGAGGGCGGACAGCTCGTCGGCGGTGGCGCCCATCACGTTCGTGATGAGCGGGACCGGGAGCGCGGCCAGCTGCGGGAGGTCCTCGGCGAGGTAGGCGTGCAGCCCCTTGTTCGGCAGGCCGATCGAGTTCAGCATCCCCGACGCGGTCTCCCACAGGCGCGGCGGTGGGTTGCCGTCCCGCGGGGCGAGCGTGATCGTCTTGGAGACGAACGCGCTGAACGGGAAGTCGGCGATCAGCGCGTCGCCGAAGACGCGCCGCGCGGCGATGGCGTCGAAGGTCCCGGAGCCGTTGAGGACGGGATGCGCGAGCTCGAGCCCGCAGAAGGCGACCGGCACGCTCATGCGGCCGGCACCGCGGCGATCGCGTCGGCGTCGAGCACCGGGCCGTCGACGCAGACGCGCGCGTAGCCCCCCGCCGCCAGGGGGACCACGCAGCCGAAGCAGGCGCCGTACCCGCACGCCATCCCGGACTCCAGGGCCAGCCGTCCCGGGACGTCGCGCGCGACGCACAGGCGGCGCACCGCCTCCAGCATCCCGGGCGGCCCGCAGGCGTAGACGACCGCGTGCGGGTCGGCGTCGAGCTCGGCGGCGAGCAGCTCGGTCACGAGCCCGTGGTGGCCGACCGAGCCGTCGTCGGTGGCCAGCTGCGCGTGGGCGAAGCCCGCGGCGACCTGGGCATGGTGGGCGTCGCGGAAGCCGAGCTGCAGGACGGGCTCCAGGCCCGCCTCGCGCAGCGCTCCCGAAAGGAAGACGAGCGGCGGCAGCCCGATGCCGCCGCCGCACAGCAGCGGCCGGCGGCCGTCCTCGGGCGGCGCGAACGGCGTGCCCAGCGGGCCCAGGACCCACACCGGCTCGCCCTTGCGCAGCGTCGTCAGCCGATGGGTCCCCGGCCCGACGTCCTCGAGCATGAACCACAGGCTGCCGCCGGCCGCGCCCATCGCCGAGAACGCCCGCGGCAGGAACGGGCGCTCGTCCTCCCCCGCCCCCCAGCAGGTCGCCGCGGCGAGCATGAAGAACTGGCCGGGCTCCGGCGCGGGGCCGTCGCGGTCGGAGAGCTCGAGGATCGCGTACGCCCCCACGCGCCGCTCGCTGACGACCAGCGCGCGGCGGCGCCCGAAGGGCGCGAGGGTCCGCCCGGCGCTCACGTGGCCGCCGGTTGCCGGGCGAGGTCCTGCAGGGCGACGACGTCCGGCTCGCGGCCGCGCAGCGCGGCGATCGCCCGCGCCGCGGCCAGGCCGCCGGAGAGCGTCGTCAGGCACGGGATCCCCCGGGCCACCGCAGCGCGGCGGATCTCCCAGCCGTCCGTCCGGGCGCCGGACCCCGTCGGGGTGTTGACCACGATGTCCACGTCGCCGCGCTCGATCCAGTCCACGACGTGCGGCGAGCCCTCGCCGATCTTGTTCAGGCGCTCGCACGGGATCCCCATGCGGCGGATCGCCTCAGAGGTCCCGCCCGTCGCCAGGATCCGGAAGCCCTGGTCGTGGAGGGTCTGCGCCACGGCGACGGCGGCGGGCTTGTCCGCGTCGGTGACCGTGATGAACGCGGTGCCCGTCTCGGGCAGCGGCGAGCCGGCCGCGGCCTGGGCCTTGGCGAACGCGGCTGGGAAGTCCGCCGCGATGCCCATGACCTCGCCCGTGGAGCGCATCTCGGGGCCGAGCAGCGCGTCGGAGCCGTCGAAGCGGTCGAAGGGCAGCACCGCCTCCTTGACCGCGATGTGCCCCCCGTCCATCGGGTCGGCCGGCAGGCCGAGATCCTCGAGGCGCTCGCCGAGCATGACCCGGCAGGCCATCTTGGCCAGCGGGACCCCGACCGCCTTGGAGACGAACGGGACGGTCCGCGACGCGCGCGGGTTGGCCTCGATCACGTACAGGCTGCCGCCGTGGACGGCGTACTGGACGTTGAGCAGCCCGACGACCCCGAGGCCGAGCGCGATGCCGCGCGTCTGCTCCCGGATCTGGTCGAGCATCTCGTGCCCCAGCGAGTGCGGCGGCAGCACGCAGGCCGAGTCGCCGGAGTGGATCCCGGCCTCCTCGACGTGCTGCATGATCCCGCCGATCCAGACGTCCTCGCCGTCGCACAGGGCGTCGACGTCGACCTCGATCGCGTTCTCCAGGAAGCGGTCGAGGTAGATCTCGCCGGCGCGCGTGGCGGCGTGGCGCTCCAGGTAGTCGGACAGGCCGTCTGGTGAGTAGACGATCTCCATCGCGCGCCCGCCGAGCACGTAGCTCGGGCGGACCAGCAGCGGGTAGCCGACGTCCTCGGCACGCTCCAGCGCCTCCTCGACCGAGTGCGCCGTGGCGTAGGGCGGCGCCTCGTAGCCGAGCCGGTCCAGCAGGTCGCCGAAGCGCCCGCGGTCCTCCGCGAGGTCGATCGCGTCGACGCTCGTGCCGAGCAGCGGGACCCCCGCCTCGACCAGGCCCGCGGCGAGCTTCAGCGGCGTCTGGCCACCGAACTGCACGATGACGCCCTCGGGCTTCTCGATCTCCAGCACGCCGAGGACGTCCTCGAGCGTCAGGGGCTCGAAGTACAGGCGGTCGGAGGTGTCGTAGTCCGTCGAGACGGTCTCCGGGTTGCAGTTGATCATCACCGCGTCGCGGCCGGAGGCCCGCACCGTCATGGCGGCGTGCACGCAGCAGTAGTCGAACTCGATGCCCTGCCCGATGCGGTTCGGGCCCGCGCCGAGGATGACCACCGAGGGGCGGTCGCCGCGGACGACCTCGTGGTCGGCCTTCCGCTCCCAGCCCGAGTAGAAGTACGGCGTCGTCGCGGCGAACTCAGCCGCGCAGGTGTCGACCGCCTTGTAGGAGCGCTCCCCGGCGAAGACCGCGTCGGGGTCGAGCGCGATGGCCTGCAGCTCGTGCAGGAACCACGGGTCGACGGAGGTGCGGGCGTGGACGTCCTGCAGCGCGGCCCCGCGCCGCAGGACCTCGAGGATGACGTCGAAGCGGTCGGAGCTCGGGTGCTCGAGCGAGGCGAGCAGGTCCTCGGTCGGGACGCCGTCGAGCTGCACGGGGGCGTCGAGCTCGCGCGAGCGCATCGCCTTCATGAACGCCTGCGCGAAGGTCCGTCCCATCGCCATGGCCTCCCCCACGCTCTTCATGTGCGTCGACAGCTCGCGGTCGGCGCCCGTGAACTTCTCGAAGGCGAAGCGCGGCCACTTGACGACCACGTAGTCGATCGTCGGCTCGAAGCTCGCCGGGGTCAGCTTCGTGATGTCGTTGGGGATCTCCTCCAGCGCGTAGCCCACGGCCAGGCGGGCGGCGATCTTCGCGATCGGGAAGCCGGTGGCCTTCGAGGCCAGCGCGCTGGACCGCGACACGCGAGGGTTCATCTCGATGACGAGGATCTCCTCGGTCTCCGGGTTGACCGCGAACTGCACGTTGGAGCCGCCGGTCTCCACCCCGACCGCGCGGATCACGGCGATCGCCTGGTCGCGGAGCTGCTGGTAGAGGTGGTCGGTCAGCGTCTGCTGCGGCGCGACGGTCACCGAGTCGCCCGTGTGCACGCCCATCGGGTCGAGGTTCTCGATCGAGCAGACGATCACGACGTTGTCGTTGTGGTCGCGCATGACCTCGAGCTCGAACTCGCCCCAGCCCAGGACGGACTGGTCGAGCAGCACCTGCGAGATCGGCGACGCGGCCAGGCCGCGCGCGACGATCGTGCGGAACTGCTCCCGCGTCCGGGCGATGCCGCCGCCGCGGCCCCCGAGCGTGTAGGCCGGCCGCACGATGCACGGCAGCCCGAGGCCGTCGATCGCCGCCTCCGCCTCGGCGAGGGTCGTGGCGATCGCGCTCGCCGGCATCTTCAGCCCGGCCGCGCTCATCGTCTCGCGGAAGCGGTCGCGGTCCTCCGCGCAGCAGATCGCCTCGTAGTCCGCCCCGATCAGCTCTACGCCGTAGCGCTCCAGGGTGCCGTCCTCGTGCAGCGTCTTGGCGAGGTTGAGGGCCGTCTGCCCGCCGAGCGTCGGCAGCAGCGCGTCCGGGCGCTCCCGCGCGATGACCTGGGTGACCGGGCCGGGCAGCAGCGGCTCGACGTAGGTCGCGTCGGCGAACTCCGGGTCGGTCATGATCGTCGCCGGGTTCGAGTTGACGAGGATGACCTCGTAGCCCTCCTCGCGCAGCACCTTGCAGGCCTGCACGCCGGAGTAGTCGAACTCGGCCGCCTGCCCGATGACGATCGGGCCCGACCCCAGGATGAGGATGCGGCGCA
>JAXDGY010000096.1:0-6160 GCA_034664785.1 Solirubrobacteraceae bacterium | reverse complement strand
GCGGGTCGAGGATGGCGAACTCCTCCTCGAGGCCCACGGTGAAGTCCGTCGACGCCGCGAAGACGGCCTCCGCGCGGTCGCTGTCCAGGGACATGGCCGGGTCGCTAGGTCAGGTAGAAGTAGAGCGCGTAGAGCAGGTCCACCGCGGGGCTCGACGTGTGGACCGTCACCTCCGGCGGCACGTGCAGCAGCGCCTCGGAGTAGTTGAAGATGATCTTCACGCCCGCGGCGACGAGATCGTCCGCCAGGCCCTGCGCCGCGGCGTTCGGCACCGCGAGGACACCGACGACGATGTCCTCCTCCTCCACGACCTGCTTCAGCTCCACCACGTCGCGCACCTTGAGCGACCCGACGTCGCGCCCGACCTTGTCCGGGTCGGCGTCGAAGATCGCCACGACCCGGAAGCCATGGTCGGCGAAGATGTCCGAGTCGGCGATCGCGCGGCCCAGGTGGCCGGCGCCGAAGAGGGCGATGTTGTGCTGGCCGGCGGTCCGCAGGATCTTGCGGATCTGGCCGAGCAGGGCGTCGACGTTGTAGCCCACGCCGCGCTTCCCGAACTTCCCGAAGCCGGAGAGGTCGCGCCGGATCTGGGTCGAGTTGACCTTCGTCCACGACGAGAGCTCCTGCGAGGAGACGGTCTCCTTGCCCTCGCGCTTGGCCTGGGTGAGGACCTGCAGGTAGCGCGCGAGGCGCGCGGCGACGCCCAGCGACAGGCGCTCGACGGCCACCCCGGGCTCGGGCGACTCGGCTGCGTTGCCGGAGGCGGAGGGAAGGTCGGTGACGCTCACGCAGCTTGTGATCCTAGCTCGCAGGCCTGCGGAGCAGCCTGCGGCGCAGGTCCTCCCGATCCACGAAGAAGTCGTAGAGCTCCTGCCCGTCGAGTGCGATGACCGGGATGCGCTCGAGGTAGGCCTTGAACGTCGCGTCGTCGGCCTCGATGTCCACGGTCCGCAGCCGGAAGGCCGCGGAGCCCAGCTCGGAGCGCAAGGCCTCCAGGACCGCCATCGCCTCCTCGCAGAGGTGGCAGCCCGGGCGCCCGAGCAGCGTCACCTCGGGCCCGCTCACAGGTCCCGGGCCCCGGTCGCGTAGACGTCGAGCCCGAGGTAGGCCGGGAACGGCTGCGGCGCCACCCAGCGCGCGGCCGAGCCGATCATCGCGGCGTTGTCGGTGCAGAGCTCGCGCGGCGGGACGGCCACGCGCCCCGCCACGCCGGCCAGGCGCTCGCGCAGCGGGCCGTTGGCGGCCACCCCGCCGCCGAGGGCGAGCGCGTCCAGCCCCGTGCGCGCCAGCGCGCGCTCGACGCGCTGGGCCAGCGCCTCGACGATGGCGTGCTGGTAGCTCGCCGCCAGGTCCGCCGCCTGTGCGGCCGCCGCCTCGGGGCCGAGGTCGCGGATCGCGTACAGCAGCGCGGTCTTGACGCCCGAGAACGAGAAGTCGAGCCCGGTGACCCCGGCGGCCGTCGGGAACGTGAAGGCGGCCGGGTCGCCGCCACGCGCCAGGCGCTCGAGGTGCGGACCACCGGGGTAGGGCAGCCCGAGCAGCCGCGCGCCCTTGTCGAAGGCCTCACCCGCCGCGTCGTCGAGCGTGGCACCCAGGACGGTGAACGATGCGTGGTCGTCGACGCGCGCGAGGAACGTGTGCCCGCCGCTGGCCACGAGGCAGACGAAGGGCGGCTCGAGCGCATCGGGGCCCAGGAAGCTCGCGGCCACATGGCCCTGGAGGTGGTCCACGGGGGCGAACGGCAGCTCGCGGGCCGCGGCGATGCCCTTCGCGGTGGCCAGGCCGACGAGCAGCGCACCGACGAGGCCCGGCCCCTGGGTCGCCGCGACCAGGGCGACGTCGTCGAGCGAGGCCCCGGCGCGGCGCAGCGCGTCGTCCACCACGACGTTGACGAGCTCCAGGTGGTGGCGTGAGGCGACCTCGGGCACCACGCCCCCGAACGCGTCGTGGACCTCCTGCGAGGAGATGACGTTGGACCGGATCTCCCCCGAACCGGTGACGATGGCTGCGCAGGTGTCGTCGCAGCTGGTCTCCAGGGCGAGGACGAGGTCGTCCGGGGCGAGCGCGGCGGGCGTCACGACGGGGAGGGCAGCACGGGCCCGGCGTTCGGCACGTCGTCGAGGCGGCCCTGGAGCGTCATCGGGGTGCGCCACATGATCAGGGCGTCCTCCCCGTTGTCCTGGTAGTACCGGCGCCGCATCCCGGCCGAGCGGAAGCCGAAGCGCTCGTAGAGCTCGATGGCCGCCTGGTTGGACTGGCGGACCTCGAGCGTGAACCGCGGGTCGGGCTCCTGGACGCGCGCGATGAGGGTCGACAGCAGCGTGGTGGCGACGTGGGTGCGCCGCTCGTCGGGGTCCACGGCGACGTTCATGATGTGCCAGACCGTGTCATAGCGCGAGCAGATGCAGTAGCCGCACAGCCGCTGCTCGCGGCCCTCGCCGCGCCACGCGGCCAGGCAGATGCCGGTGGGCTTTGACAGCTCGAGCACGAACATCGCCAGGGACCACGGCGTCGGGAAGGCGCGGCGCTCGATCGCGATCACCTGCGGGAGGTCCGCGTAGGTCAGGCGGCGGATGTCGGGCGGTGCGGTCACGGAGTCTGGGGCGGCGGCGCCGGCCGCTTCGGGACCGCGTCGGGCGCCCTGACGTACTCCGGGACGAGCGCCTCACGTGCGACGGGCTCGGCGGCGAGCGCCAGCCTGCACAGCGCGTCGGCACGGACGCGGTGGAGCGGGGAGCCGTCCGCCGGGACCTCGAAGCCCGCCGGTTCGAGCTGCTCACGAAAGCGTACCGCCCCGTCCCCGGCGGCCAGCGGACCCGCCTGGCCGTCGGCGCCGCCCAGCGCGGCCGCGAGCGCCCCGAGCTCCTCGGGCCGCACAGCGGCAGGCGCGAGCAGCCGCTCACGGCCCCGCCAGGCCGCCACGAACGCCTCGCCGCGGCGGGCGTCGAGGCAGGCCAGGACCGCTCGTCCGCCGCCCTCGGCGCCCACGCAGAGCGCCTGCAGCGTGGAGACGGGCACCAGCTCCGCGCCCGCGGCCTGCGCGAGCGCGCGCGCGGAGGCGACGCCGATCCGCAGCCCGGTGAACGTCCCCGGCCCCACGCCGACGCCGATCCGGTCCAGGTCGCGGAAGGACAGCCCCGCGTCGGCCAGGAGCTCGCGGGCCAGGCCGAGGGCCTCCTCCACGTGCCCGGGGCGCGCCCCGGGCGCCGGGGCGTGGCGGCGCTCGGTGACCGGCCCCTCCCCGGTCCACAGCCCGACGACGGTGTCCGGGGTCGCCGTGTCGAGCGCCAGGAGCCTCACGACCCGTCGTCCCGCCCGCGCACCGTGACCCGCCGCCGGTCGGCGCCGGCGTGCTCGAGGGTCACCCGGGCGGCCACGCGGTCCGCCAGGGCGTCATGCGCGACGTCCGGCCACTCGACGAAGGCGACGTGGCGGTCGTCGACGTAGTCGGCGAGCAGCGCCGGGTCCTCCTCGGCGAGGTCCCCGAGCCGGTGCAGGTCGAGGTGGCTCGCGGGCACGCGCGCGCCGTCGTAGCGGCGCCCGAGCGTGAACGTCGGGCTGGTCACCCGGCCCGTGACGCCGAGCGCGCGCAGCGCCCCGCGCACGAACGTGGTCTTGCCCGCCCCGATCTCGCCCTGCACCAGGACGACGTCGCCCGGGCGCAGCGTGCGGGCGAGCTGGGCCCCGAGGGCCTCCGTCTCGTCGGCCGAGGCCGTGTCAGCGGCGCGCATCGGCAGCGCGCAGCCGGAGGCGCAGGCCGATGCCGAGGAGCAGGAGGAGCGCGCCGAACGCCGCGGGAACCCCGGCGTCCATGCCGGTGCGCGGCAGCTGGGCGGACGAGCCCGAGGACGGGTCGGAGCCGGAGGCGGCCGCCGTCGTCGTCGTGGTCGTCGACCCTGAGGTCGTGCTCGGCGAAGCGCTCGCCTGCGGCGTCGTGGTCGTCGGCGCGGTGCTCGGGGCCGTCTTCTTCGCCGGGGTGCTCTGCTTCTTCGGCGTCGTGGTGCCCCCACCGAGCGGGTCCTGGTACTGGTCGTCGCCCGCGCCGCCCTGTGCGGCGGCGGCGGCCGGGCTGACCAGGAACGCAGCGGTGGCCAGGAGGGCTGGGATGCGGCGGGAGAGGAGCATCGCGCCGGGATGATACGAGACTGCTTCGATCGCGACGCCGTCGCCCTCCGGCGGCGGCATTCGGCATTCGGCCGTGACTGCGGTACCTTCGCCCGCGGATGCCCACTGCCAGGGACGAGGTCAGGCGCCACCAATCATGCGACCCACGGAGCGGGACAGGCCGGAAAGCCGGTGTCCGCTTCCGCCGAAAGGGCGCGATCGGCGGCGGCCGATGACGCGGCCGACGCTGTCCGATCGGTTCCGGTCGCCCGCACGCGAGCAGGACGCCGGCGCGGAGGTCGGGGCGCTCGTCGCGGAGCCCGACGGCCGCCCGGACGTCACGACGCTCCAGGCGCCGCCGCCGCGCAGCGGCCTGCGGGCCCAGGTGACCGGATCCGGGACGCGGCAGGCCGCCGGGCTCGCGGCCGCGACCCTGGTGAACAACGCGCTGCAGCTCGTGTTCACCATCCTGGTCACCCGCCTGCTCGGCTCGACGGACTACGGCGCCCTCGCCGCGCTGGTGTCGGCGTTCCTCATCCTGCTCGTCGGCGGGCAGGCCGTGCAGACCGCCGCCGCCCGCGAGGTCGCGCTGGGCCGCCTGGGCACGGCCGCCGAGCTGCATCACACGGTCCGCATGTGGACGCGCACGATGCTGCTGGCCACGATCGCGCTCGCCGTCCTGGGCGCCCTCCTGCGTGACCCGCTCGCGTCGCTGATCGGCACGCCCGAGCATCCGTGGGGCGCCGGGGCGATCCCCGCGACCGGGGCGATCTGGCTGCTCGTCTCGCTCCAGCGCGGCGTCCTGCTCGGGCTGCACGCCTTCCGGCCGGTGGGCGCGAGCATCGTCGTCGAGGCCGGGGGCCGGCTGGTCGTGGGCGGTGCGCTCGCGGCCGTCGCCGGGGTGACCGGCGCGTTCATCGGCGCCCCGCTGGCCTTCATGATCGTCGCCCTCGGCCTGGCCGTGACGCTCGAGCGCCAGCTCGGGACCCCCGCGAGCGGCCGCAAGCACCGGCCGTTCCGCACGCTGCTCAGCGACGGCTGGGTCCCGATCGTCGGCCTCGGCCTCCTGGCGATCCTCCAGAACGTCGACGTCATCGTCGCCCGCCATCGCCTGACCGAGCACCGGGCCGGCTCCTACGCCGTAGCCGCGGTGGCCGCGAAGAGCGTGGTGTGGGTCGCCATCGGCGTCGGGCTGCAGCTCCTGCCGCAGGCGACGCGCCGGGCGGCCGCCGGGGAGGACCCGCGCCCGGTCCTCTACCGGGCGTTGGCCGTCCTGGCCGCGGTGGCGGCGCCGGCGCTGCTCATCTTTGCCATCGTGCCCGAACTGCTCCTGCGCACCGCGTTCGGCGCCGACACCGTGGATGCCGCGGGCGCGCTGCTGCTGCTGGGCCTGGCCATGACCCTGCTCGCCGTCTCCTACCTCACGGTCCAGTACCTGTTCGCGCTGCACCGCGTCCGCTTCCTCTGGCTGCTTGGCGCCCTGGCCGTGCTGGAGATCGCGGTGCTGTTCCGGACCGGCGTGACCCTCAACGCCTTCGCCTCGACGGTGCTCGTCACACAGCTCGTGGCCGCCGTCGCGGTCCTGGCCGTGGCGTCTCGCGCCCGCCCCCCGTCGGCCCCGGCCCCCGAAGCGCCATAGGCCCGCCGGAGACCGCCACGCCTCCCGCGCGGCGCGGGCGGCTGTCCGATGCCGCCCCGCACGGCGGCGACGACCACGGCGCGCCGTTGCGCCTCTTGATCCCCCGGGCGATCTGCCTCGGCGTCCCGACGGCGCTCGCCTTCTTCGCCGGTGGCTTCAACCACCAGTCCCGGCACGTCGCGCTGATCGTGACGGCGGTGGCGCTGGCGCTCGCCGCCCTCCTGGCGCCCGACCCGCTGCCGCGCGGGCGCCCGGCGCGCATCGCGCTGGCCGCGCTCGGGCTCTTCTGAGCCTGGACGGCGCTCAGCGCCGGCTGGGCGCCGCTGGGCTACGAGGCGTCCAACGACGCGCAGCGCATCCTGCTCTACCTCGTCGTCCTCGCGATCGCCGTCGCCGTGTGGCGCCCACGCAGCGCCG
>JAXDGY010000095.1:0-5537 GCA_034664785.1 Solirubrobacteraceae bacterium | reverse complement strand
ACGCCATCGGTGTGTCTCCAGTTTCGTCGTGTCGGACGCCGAGCGTAGGAGCGCCCGCGCCTCACGAGGCGTCCCATTACGAGACAGGCCGCGTCCCCGCGGCGCACGTACAGTCGCGGCCATGTCCCGACTCGGCGGCAAGGTCGCGCTCATCAGCGGCGCCGCCCGCGGCATCGGCGCGGCCTGCGCGCGTGCGCTCCACGACGAGGGCGCCATGGTGGTGCTCGGCGATGTCCTGGCCGATGGCGTGCGCGAGCTCGCGGCGGACCTCGGCGCGCGGGCACGGGCCGTCGAGCTCGACGTCACCTCGGAGGACGGCTGGGCGGCGGCGACGGCGGTGGCCGACGAGGCGTTCGGGCCCGTCACCGCGCTCCTCAACAACGCCGGGATCATGGTCCGAGCGGGCCTGGAGGAGACGACGCTCGAGCAGTACCGCCGGGTCGTGGACGTCAACCAGGTCGGCCCGCTGCTGGGCATGCGCGCCGTGACGGGGCCCATGCGCCGCGCCGGGGGCGGCGCGATCGTGAACATCAGCTCCGTCGGCGGGCTGGGCGGCATGCCGGGCGCGATCGCCTACGGCTCGACGAAGTGGGCGGTACGCGGCCTGACGCGCTCGGCCGCCGTGGAGCTCGGCCCGCACGGCATCCGCGTCAACGCCGTGTTCCCCGGGCCGATCAGCACGTCCATGCTGCCGCTCCCCGAGGACTCGTTCGGCTACCTCCCGCTGGGCCGCGTCGGCGCCCCGGCGGAGGTCGCGGCGGTGGTGCTGTTCCTGTTGTCGGACGAGTCGAGCTTCGTCACCGCGGCCGAGTACGCCGTCGACGGCGGGCTGACCGGGATGATGACCGCCGCCAACCGCACCTCCTAGGCGACACGACCGTCCCATCTTGGGACGGTCATGGCCCGGCGCGGCGAGCGAGGGTTCACGCGCATGGAGGTTCGACAGCTCGGCCGCAGCGGCCTGCGGGTATCCACCCTGACGTTCGGCACGATGACGTTCGGCGGGAAGGGCGTGTACGGGATCTCCGGCACGACCGGCGCCGACGGAGCCCGGCGACAGGTCGATCTCTGCCTCGATGCGGGCGTCACCACCTTCGACACCGCCGACGCGTACTCCGACGGGCGGTCCGAGGAGATCCTCGGCCAGGCGATCCGGGGTCGCCGCGATCGCCTGCTGCTCTCCACCAAGGTCCGGTTCCAGACCGGGCCCGGCCCCAACGACGCGGGGCTCTCGCGCCACCACGTGATGGAGTCCTGCGAGGCCAGCCTGCGGCGCTTGGGGACCGACCACATCGACCTGTACCACCTGCACGAGTGGGACGGGCAGACGCCGGTCGAGGAGACGCTCGGCGCGCTCGACGACCTCGTGCGCTCGGGCAAGGTGCGCTACGTGGCGTGCTCCAACTTCGCCGCCTGGCAGATGATGAAGGCGCTGGGCTCGGCCGACCAGCGCGGCCTGCCGCGATTCGTCGCCACGCAGGTCTACTACTCGCTGCTCGAGCGCTCGGCCGAGCGCGAGATCGTGCCAGCGTGCATCGACCAGGGGCTCGGGGTCCTGGTGTGGAGTCCGCTGGCGGGGGGGCTGCTGTCCGGCAAGTACCGCCGCGACGCCGACGCGCCGGCCGGCTCGCGCCACCTGGACCCCGCATGGCCCGAGCCGCCGGTCCACGACCGCGAGGCCCTCTACGACACGATCGAGGTGCTCGTGGAGATCGCGGACGGCCACGGGGTGTCGCCGGCGCAGGTCGCGCTCGCCTGGCTGCTGCGGCGCCCGGGCATCACGTCGCTGGTGATCGGCGCCCGCGACGAGCAGCAGCTCGCCGGCAACCTGCAGGCGGCCGAGCTGGACCTCGGGGACGATGAGGTTCGGCGGCTGGAGGAGGTCAGCCGCACGCCGCTGCCGTACCCGCACTGGCACCAGGCGTCGTCGGCGCTCGACCGCCTCGGCGAGGCCGACCTCGCCCTCCTCCGTCCCTACCTCGAGGCCCGTCAGGCGGGCCGGTGACCGGGACGCGCGGGCGCGAGCTGACCCACCGGGTCGGGCTGCGCTACCGCGACGTGGACCTCTTCGGCCACATCAACCACGCCGCCTACCACGACCTCCTCGACGAGGCTCGCGCCAACTTCTTCATCTCGGCCAACGACGGCGCGCTGATGGCCTTCGTCGTCCGCCGGGTGGAGCTCGACTACCTCGCCGAGCTGCGGGTGGAGGACCGGTACGTGGACGTCCGCACCGCGCCCGGCCGAGTTGGCGACCGGAGCATCACCCTGATCCACGAGATCGTCCGGCGCGACGGCGCCGTCGCGGCATCCGGGCTCGCGGTCATGGTCGCCTTCGACGCGGCCGCGCGATCGTCGCGGAGCATCACGCAGGACGAGCGCCGCCGGCTCACGGCCTAGCGCCCCGGCCCGGCGCGGCGGCCCGGGCTCGTCTCGTATCGAGACAGCGCGCGCGACCGGGCCGGGCAGATACTGGCCGCTCGTCAAACCGATCCAGGGGTCGCCCGCTCATGCGCATGATGCACGTCAACATCGGCTGTTCGGACTTCGATCGCTCGTACGACTTCTACACGTCGGTCGTCGGCATGAAGCCCGTCACCGGCGCGGTCGTCCGCACGGGCACCGACGCAGCACCCGCCGACGTCTCGGGGCTCACCAAGAGCGGCAAGCGCATCGGCGAGCACATCACCGACGGCGCGGACGCGGAGGCCGGCGCCCGCGTCCTGGGCTTCTCGGACCGTGGCACGGGCTACAACCGCGGGGTCCTGTTGTACTGGGACGAGCAGCCGCTCGGGCCGTATGTGGACCTCCAACAGTTCCTCGACGTCCCGGGCGAGCGGATCGAGCGCGGCACCAACGATCACGGGCTCGGTCGCCTGGCGATGTTCGTCGACGACCTCGAGCCGCACCTCGCCCGGCTGCGTCAGAACGACGTGCGGTTCGTCTCCCAGCCTCAGCAGGTTCTCGTCGGCACGACGAACCTGTCCGTCGTCTGCTTCTACGACCCCGACGGCACCGTCCTGGAGTACGTGCAGATGGTCGACGGCGGATGGACGACGTGACGGCGCACGACAACGAGCACCAGGAGCTCCGCGAGGAGGTCCGGGCGTTCCTGGCCGAGCACATGCCGGCCCCGGACGACGTGCCGGTGGACTTCGATGCATACGTCGAGTTCCTGCGCGGCTGGCAGCGGCGGCTGCACGAGGCGCGCCTCGTCGGGCTCACCTGGCCGGCGGAGTACGGCGGGCGCGGGGCGCCGCAGGCCGAGCAGATCGTCGTCAACGAGGAGTTCGCCCGCGCCGAGGCGCCGCGGGTCATCGGCTTCATGGGACTCGACGTCCTCGGGCCGTCGATCGTCGAGTACGGAACCGACGAGCAGCGGGCGCGCTACCTGGAGCCGATCCTGTCCGCGCGAGAGCTGTGGTGCCAGGGCTTCTCCGAGCCCGGCTCGGGATCCGACCTCGCCTCGCTGCGCACGCGCGCCGTCGACGCCGGCGATCACTTCGTCCTGGACGGGCAGAAGATCTGGACCTCGTTCGCCACGCACGCCCGCTGGTGCTCGGTGCTCGCGCGCACGGACCCCGACGCCCCGCCGCACAAGGGCATCTCCTACCTCATCGTCGACCTCCGCTCGCCGGGCATCGAGGTCCGGCCGCTGGTGCAGGTCACGGGCGACCCCGAGTTCACCGAGGTCTTCTTCGACCAGGTCGAGGTTCCGAAGGAGAACCTGCTGGGGCCGCTGCACGGCGGCTGGCAGATGGCGATGCACACGCTGGCCCACGAGCGCGGCCCCGCGGCGCTGGCGACCCAGGTGCAGCTGCGGGTGCGCCTCGAGCGGCTCATCCGCGAGGCGGCGCTGGTCCCGCGCTTCGGGCGCCCGGCGATCGAGGCCCCGGAGATCCGCAGCGCGCTGGCGCGGGCGCACATCGCCGTCGAAGGGCTGCGGTGCCAGACCAGCCGGAGCTCGGCGATCGCGACCGCCCGCGGCGCCCCGGGTCTGGAGTCCTCGGTCGACAAGGTCGCCTCCGCTGCGGCGGAGCAGCTCGTGATGGCCGCGGCGATGGACGTCCTCGGCGCGTACGCCACGCACGGCGACGGCGCCGACTGGGGCATCAGCACCGCCCGCTGGCAGCACGGCTACCTCTACGGCCGGGCCAGCTCGGTCTACGGCGGCAGCCTGCAGATCCAGCGGAACATCCTCGCCGAGCGCGTGCTCGGCCTGCCCAGGAGCGCCCGATGACCCTTGACCTGACGCCCGAGCGGCGCGACCTGCTGTCCGTCGCGAGCGCACTGCTTGACGCCCGCGCGCCGCTCGGCCTCGCCCGGGAGTTCCTCGAGGAGCGCGGCGACGCCGCCGAGCTGTGGGGGGCGATGGCCGGAGCGGGCTGGTATGGCGTCGGCCTGGCCGAGGACGACCCGTTCGGCGTCACGGGCCTGTGCCTGCTGGCCTGGGAGTGCGGCGAGCACGCGGCCCCGACGCCCCTCGTCGACACCGCCGTCGCAGCGCGCCTCGCGGCGGGTGTCCCGGCAGCCTCCGCCCTGGCGGCCGGCGACGCCACCGCAGCGCTCGCCGCGCTCGAGGGCGAGCACGACTGGCAGCTGACCGACCCCACCACCGTGCTACGGGCCGGCCGGCTCACGGGGACGAAGCTCGCGGTCCGCCACGCCGGTGCCGTCGACCTGCTCGCGGTCGTGGCCGACACGCAGGCCGGCATCGCCGTCGCGTTCGTTCCGCCCGCTGCCCCGGGCGTCACCGTCGAGCCCGGGCCCGGCCTGGACCCGGCGTCGGCGGTCTGCCGCGTCGTGTTCGACGGCGCGCCGGTGGCGGAGGACGCGGTGCTCGGCGGCCCCGCCGCCCGCGACCAGCTCGACGCCGCGCTGGCGGTGGGCACGATCGCGACCGCCGCCGAGGGGCTCGGCGCCGCCTCACGCGCGCTCACGATGGCCGTCGACTATGCGCAGGACCGGCGCCAGTTCGGCCGGCCGATCGGCTCGTTCCAGGCGCTGCAGCACCTGATGGCCGAGGCGCACGTCGAGCGCGAAGTCGCCTGGGCGACGGTGCTGGGCGCCGCGGGTGAGCTCGATGCGCAGGCCGCGGGCGCAGAGGCGGCCGTGTCCTTGGCCAAGGCGCTCGCCTCGCGAGCCAGCCGGGCGGTCGTCGAAGCCTCGCTGCAGGTGCACGGCGGGATCGCGTTCACCTGGGAGCACGACGTCCATCTGCTCCAGCGCCGCGTCCTGGAGTGCGAGCGGCGCTTCGGCGACGCGATCCACCACGAGCGCATCCAGGGCGAGCTCATCGCCGAGCGCGCGACCGCGGCACTCCAGTCCGCGGCGCCCTCCGCCGCCTGACCTGCTCAGGGGCGCGTGGTGTTCGCGCCGAAGGCCAGCTCCTCGGCGTGCTCGGCGAGCCGGACCACGCCGTCCCCGAACCCCTTGAGGAACGGGTCGTCGGAGAGCCCGGCGGCTGCGCGGCGGTAGTTGGCCTCCATGAAGACGATCGACTTCCACGCGGCGAGCACCTGGTACCAGTGCAGGTC
>JAXDGY010000094.1:0-36973 GCA_034664785.1 Solirubrobacteraceae bacterium | reverse complement strand
CCTCGAGCGCGCGGTGCGCGGTCATGGCCTCGACGTTGTTCTGGATGCGAAGGGACATTGATCATCTCTCCTTGATGATTGGATGTTGTGGTCCCGGAGCGCCTCCATGGCACTCCTTCTACTTTCGCAGTGATCGGCGCAGCTACGGGGTACTTGAGGTGCGTCCAGCGCGCCTGGACGACAGGCCGGTCCTCAGGGCGCGGCGCCGGCGACGGCGGTGCCGTGGAGCGCCTGGAAGCGCTCGCGGTCGACCGTCACCGTGGCCTGGATCCACGCCGACAGCTCCACGTCCGGGCTGCGCACCGTCTCGGAGAGGCCGTGGCGGATCGTCGAGGCCTCCACCCGCACCGGAGGGCGGCCCGCCTTGCGCAGGCGGACGAGCAGGTCGGTGTCCTGGTACCAGACCCGCAGGCCGGGGTGCAGGAACTCGCCCGGCTCGACCGCGAAGGCCTCGAGGGTCTCGCGCGAGACGGCGAAGCACCATGCCGCGAAGTCCTCGCGCTCGATGCCGCCGACCGTCCGCGGGAAGGCCACGGCCGCGCCATCGTCCAGCGCGTCGCGCAGCGGCTCCCACCAGCCCGGCTCGACCACGACGTCGTCGTTGCAGACCACGGCATAGGCGCCGCGGGCCGCGCGCAGGCCGGCGTTGACCGGCGCGGTGAAGCCCTGGGGCGGCGCGCCGTTGTCGACGATGACGATCTCGTGGGGCACCTCGGTGGCGGTCTGGACGGCGGCCACGCAGCGGCGCAGCCGCGGGCTCGTGGCGTCCAGGGTCGGGATGACCACGGTGAGCTCGGGATCGGCGCCGAGGCGGGCGCGCGCAGCGGGGGGCCGGACCGTCCGGCCCAGCGGCATGCTCCCGGCGGCGGCTCCGCCGGGCGCGCGGCGCGGCGGGACCACGGCGCTGCCCGTCACGGGCTCGACGCGCCCCAGGCGCGCGAGGACCGCGCAGAGGGCGGCGACGGCGTGGCCGTCGGGGGCGGCGGGCACCTCCTCGGGGGCGAGATCGCCGCGCCGCCACGCGAGCGCGGGCGCCGCCACGGGAACCGTGCCCGACGGCGCGGCCGCCGCCAGCCCGGGATCGTCGCGCAGCGCGCCCACGAGCGGGCCGAGGAAGCCGGGGCGCACCTCGGCGCCCTCGCAGAGCAGGACGACGACGTCACCGCGGGCGCGGGCCAGGCCGGCCGCGGCGGCAGCCGACAGGCCGGAGCGCTCCTGGAGGCGGACGAGCTCGACGTCGCCGTCGAGGCGGGCGAGCAGGTCGTCAAGCCCCGTCGAGGCGTCGTCGACGACGACGACCTCGTGGTCGGGGACGCCGGGGACGCCGTCCAGCGCGGCGAGCGCCTGGAGCATCTGCATGGCCCGGGCCGGGCGGCCCGTGAGAGGGACGATGAGCGTGGCCTCCACGCCCTTCTGGTCGGACGGCGCGGGCCGCCCTTGAGCGGCCGGCGCGCGCGATCAGGGGTCCTCGGGCGGTGGCCCCGGGCTGTCGGGGTCGGGCTGCGGGTAGTGCTCCTCGTCGGCGGGCTTGGCGTCCCACGCATCGGGGTCCGACAGCGGGCGGTCCGAGCGCCAGGCGTCGGCGGGCGGGTCCGGGGACGTCTCGTTGCCGAGGGTGCCGCCGGTGCCACCGCCCTGGCCTTCGCCCTCGAGCTCGAGGGCGTCCTCGTCCGGGTGGGGTTCGGTGCTCTCCATGCCGGGCGGCTACCCGGGAGCGCTCACGCACGCACGTCGAGGCGGCGGCGGCGCCGGCGCGGCGGGGGCGGGCTCGTCGGAGGCGTGCCGCCGCGCCCGGTGTCCTGCACGAACGCGTCGTCGAGGCGGGGCAGGCGCCGGTCCTGGCTCAGCCGCGCGACGGCGGCCAGCCGGCTCGCCGCCGCCGCATGCTGCGCGAACAGGTCGTCGCAGCGGCGCCGCGAGGTGTCCTCGCCGGGAAACCAGCCGCAGGTGCAGCCCGGCTGCCAGCCGTAGCCGTCGCGGGACGCCGAGCCGCCGCCCGTCGAGCGCCGATGGTGCGACGGGGCGTGCGGGACGGGCTCCACCGACACCGCGCCGGCGGCGAAGCGGGCGCTGTGCTCGGCGCAGAACACCATCCGCCGGTCGACGCCGTCGCGGCGGTAGACGTGCTCGAACAGCACCGGCTCGAAGCAGCGGGAGCGACCGGTGATCTCGACGAAGCAGCGCATGGCTCACCACCGACTTCGGCGTCCATGAGGATGCGCTCAAGTGCGCAGTGGCCGGGCTGGCCGGATCACGCGCGCAGGTCGAGGCGCGAGCGCCCGGGGTCGTCGCCCGGGTCCTCCGCGTCGCCCGCCGGCGGCTCGCGGACGCCGTCCCACAGGTCGGGCTCGGCGTCGCGGGGCTGCGGCCGCTCGCGGCGGCGGACCGGCTGCACGCGGCTGACGGGCGGCATCGCGCCCGGCGTGCGCCGCGCGGCGACCGGCCGGATCGGCTCCGCTCGGCCCACGAGCGCTAGGCGCGCTCGGCCGACGCCGCCTCGGCGGCCTGGGCCTCGAGCTGGGCGACGAGGCGGCGGCGGGCGACCTCGAGCTCAGCGACGGCGATCTGGCGCCACACGAGCACCATCGTCACCCAGGTCACGAGGTTCGCGGCGACCCCGCCCAGGACCCCGCGCCCCAGGGCGTCGGGCAGCGGCACGCCGGCCCGGTGCGACAGCAGGGCGACCGCGACGAAGCCGAGCAGCCCCGCCCACGCCTTCGCCGTGCGGATCTGGTGCTGGGCGCGCGGGTGGTCGGCCAGCGTCAGCTGCGTGCGGCCGGCCGGCCGAGCCTGGTCCTTGGCCTTCTTGGCCGCCTTCTGCTCCTTGGCCATCAGGCCGCCCTCGGCGAGCGGTCGAAGGCGAAGTGCACGAGGCGCGCGCGGTCGGGGCCGCTGAGGACGGTGAAGTGCGCGTCGACGATCCCGTCGGGATGGACGTCGTCCACGCGGACCTGGCCGGACACGGCGGGGCCTCCGTCGCCGAGGTGGAGGTCGAACTGGAGCAGCGCGCCCGGGGACGCGATCGCCGCTGCGCCGCGGATCGACATGCCGCGTCCGCCGAGGTCGACCGTGGTGGCGTCGAACGGCACCGGCGACCCGCCCACCCTGGTCAGGACGACGCGCGCGGAGGCGTGGGCGCGCACCGCGTCGGGACGGCGCAGCAGCTGGACGGGCCCGCGGGTGACGAAGCGCAGGGTCTCCCCCGCGCCGAAGCCGTGGGCGCGCACGTAGCGGTCGCCGTCGCGCGGGACGAGGCGCCCGGCGATCCGGCACAGCCCGTCGGCGTTGACGAACTGGAGGAAGAGGCTGGAGCGCTCGAGCCGGTCGAGCGACGTGCGCGGGGAGTCCTCGAAGGTCACGTCGACGAACCCGGGGCCCGTGGCGTGCACGCGCACGGCCAGGTGCTCGCGCTGGGGCACCGACAGCGTGACCTTCTCCCCCACGCGCGGACCGGTCATGCCAGGAGGGCCCGCGCGAGGTCCTCGGCGGAGGCCGGGCGCAAGCCGTGCTCCACCCCGGTGCCGCGGGAGACGTAGGACAGGGGCAGGCCGCTCTCGGCGGCGAGCTCGACGCCCGTGCCGAGCTGGTCGGTCTCGTCGAGGTGGGTCAGCGTGATCGCGTGGACGCCGAGCACCTCCGCCCCCGCGACGAGCTCGCGCGCGGAGGCGGCGCCCATCGTGGCCGAGACGGTGAGGTGCAGCTCGTCCGCGCCGAGGGCGCGCAGCTCGGCCGCCAGCGTGCGCAGCTCGGCGTCGGCCCGCGGCGACACCGCGGGGGTGTCGAGGACCACCAGGGTGTGGGCGCGCAGCTCGGCGGCGCGCTCGGCGGCGCGGCCCGCGTCGTCCTCGGCGTGCACGGCGACGCCGGCGGGCCGCAGCAGCTCGGTGAGCTCCGCGCCGCCGTCCTTCGGACGCAGCGCGACGACGGTCACGGGGACGGGCGAGCGGGTCGCGTAGGCGGTGGCCAGCCGGGCGACGCAGCGGGTCTTGCCGCTCCCGCCGGGGCCGACGAAGCCGACGACGCCGCCGGCCCCGTGGATCTTCGGCGTGGCGATGGGGATCCGGGCCGCCAGGGCGCTGCGGAGGTAGGGCTCGAGCTCGCCGCCCTCGGCGGCGAACGGGCCGACGCGCGCGACGGTCTCCTCGACGACGTCGCGGGCGAAGCGCGTGGAGAGGCCGCGGCGGGTCAGGCCGGCGGCCTCGGGGGCGGCGGGCAGCTCGACCTCGACGGCGGGGGCGGGTACGAGCGCCGCGTGGTCGGCCTCGGGCTCCGCGGCGGGCTCGGGCTCGGCCGCCATCCGGGGCTCCTTGGCCGGCAGGACGAGGCCGCGCAGCAGGCGGGCGAGCTCGCCGTCGGCGGGGTCGACCCGCTCCGCGGCGCCCGGGACCGCGCTCACCGCGGGGTCGACGTGCGGTCGGTGCGCAGGCGGCGGCGCGGGGTGCTGCGTCAGCCGCGTGAGCTGCTCGGCGAAGGCGGGCTCGGCGGCCGCGGGCGTTTCGGGCTCGGCCTCGGCCTCGGGCTCGGGCTGGTGCTCGGGGACCGGCTGCGCCGCGGGTGCGCCGAGCTCGAAGCCGCCGTGCGTGGCGCGGTGGGCGTCGGGGCCGTAGGACGCGGGCGCGGGGCCGGCGGCGGGCGTCCCCGGCCCGGCCGGGGCGTCGTCGCGCACGTCCAGGCGCCCCGCCGGAGCGGCCGGCCGGGCGTCGAGCTCGATCTCGCGGCGCTGGAAGAAGCCGCCGAGGCCGCCCGTGAGCGTCTCGCGGCGCTCGAGGACGACGGCGTCGGGCCCGAGGTCCTGGCGGATCTTGGGCAGCAGCTCGTCCATGTCCGCACCGCGATAGGTCCAGACCCCATTGGGCTCGGTCATGCGCTCACCACTCCGATCGTCTCGACGCTGATCCCCGGTGCGATCTCGTTGTAGGCGCACACCGAGAGCTGGGGCAAGGCCTGCTCCACCAAGCGTCGCAGGTGCCGCCGGACCCTGCTGGAGCACAGCAGGACCGGCCGCCCGCCGCGTGCGCTCGCGGCGTCGACCTGCTCGGACAGGGAGAGCACGAGGGCGTGCGCGCGGCTCGGGTCCATCGCGAGGTACTCGCCCTCGGCGGTCTGGGCGATGGACTCGGAGACCTCCTGCTCGACGACGGGGTCGAGCGAGATCGCCCGCAGCCGCTGGTCGTCGTCGAGGTAGGCGGAGATGATCGTGCGCCCGAGCGCCTGGCGCGCGTACTCGGCCAGCAGCTCGGGGTCGCGGGTGATCCGCGCGCGGTCGCCCGAGGACTCGACGATCGCGCCGAGGTCGCGGATCGAGACGCCCTCGCGCAGCAGCGACTGCAGGACGCGCTGGAGCTCGCCCACGCTGAGCAGGTCGGGCACGACTTCCTCGACCACCGCGGCGTTGACCTCCTTGAGGCGGTCGAGCAGCGCCCGGGTGTCCTGCCGGGTGAGCAGCTCGGCCACGTGGCGGCGGATCGTCTCGGTGAGGTGGGTGACGATGACCGACTCGGCGTCGACGACCGTGTAGCCGAGCGCCTCGGCCTCGGACCGGGCGGCGTCGGTGATCCACACCGCGGGCAGCCCGAAGGCCGGCTCCGTGGTCGGGATGCCGTCGAGCTGGCCGACCGCGTCCCCCGGGTCCAGCGCGAGCTGGTGGCCGGCGAGGATCTGGCCGCGCGCGACGACGGTCCCGCGGACCTTCATCACGTACTCGTGGCTCTGCAGCCCGATCTCGTCGTGGATGCGGACGGACGGGATGATCGTCCCCACCTCGGCGGCGATCTGGCGTCTCACCGCGCCGACGCGCTGCAGCAGCGATCCCCCGTTGGACCCGTCGACGAGCGGCACCAGCCCGAAGCCGATGGACAGCTCGAGCGCGTCGAGCGACAGCGCCTCCAGGGCCTGGTCGCGGTGGGACACCGGGGGCGGCGGCAGCGCACGCGCCGCCTCCTCCTCCGCCGCCACGACCGCCGCGGCCGCGTCGCGGTTCTGGCCCATGGCGCGGCCGAGGAAGAAGAACAGCGCGCCGATGAGCAGGAACGGGATCTTCGGCAGCCCGGGGACCAGCGCGAAGGCCATGATCACCGCGCCGGCGACCATGGGCGCCTTCTGCTGGCCGCCGATCTGGCTCGCGATGTCCGAGCCGAGGTCCTTGTCGCTGGCGGCGCGCGTCACGATGATGCCCGTCGCCACCGAGATCAGCAGCGCGGGGATCTGCGCACACAGGCCGTCGCCGACGGTCAGCAGCGAGAAGTGGTGGATCGCCTCGCCGAACGGCATCTTCTGCATGAGGACGCCGACGACGATGCCGCCGATCAGGTTGATCAGCGTGATCAGGACGGCGGCGATCGCGTCGCCCTTGACGAACTTCGAGGCGCCGTCCATCGCGCCGTAGAAGTCGGCCTCCTTCGAGATGTCCTGGCGGCGGCGGCGCGCCTCCTCCTCCGTGATCTGGCCCGCGTTGAGGTCCGCGTCGATCGCCATCTGCTTGCCCGGCATGGCGTCGAGCGTGAAGCGCGCGCCGACCTCGGCGACGCGGCCCGCGCCGTTGGTGATGACCACGAACTGGATCACCACGAGGACCGTGAAGATCACCAGGCCGACGACGACGTTGCCGCCGACGACGAAGTTGCCGAACGCCGAGACCACGGTGCCCGCGTCGCCGTGGAGCAGGATGAGCCTGGTGACGCTGACGTTGATCGCGAGGCGGAACAGCGTGGTGAGCAGCAGCAGCGACGGGAACGCGCTGAAGTCGAGCGGCCGCGGCAGGTAGAGCGTCGTCACGACCACCGCGAGCGCCACGCTGATGTTCAGCGTGATCATGAGGTCCAGCAGCATCGGCGGCAGCGGGACGATCATCATCACCACCACGAGCACGACGACGCCCGCGGCGATGAGGTCCGAGTACTTCGACAGGCTCTTCAGCACGCTCTGCATGGCTACGCCGCTCTCGCCCGGAGGCGGTAGACGAAGGCGAGGACCTGCGCCACCGCGGCGAAGAACTCCTCGGGGATCTCATGCCCGACCTCGCACGCCCCGTGCAGCCCTCGGGCCAGCGGCTTGTCCTCGAGCACCGGGACGTCGTGCTCCTTGGCGAGCTCGCGGATGCGCAGGGCGACGAGGTCCTGGCCCTTGGCCACCACCTGGGGGGCGAGGCGCGAGCCGTCGTACTTCAGGGCGACGGCGAAGTGCGTCGGGTTGGTCACGACGACGTCGGCCTCCGGGACGGCCTGCATCATCCGCGCCCGGGCCTGCTGCATCTGTCGGCGGCGGATCGCGCCCTTGACCTCGGAGGGGAGCTCCTGCCCCTTGGACTCCTCCTTGACCTCCTGGAGGTCCATCTTGAGGCTCTTCTCGGTGCGGTAGCGCTGGTAGGCGTAGTCCACGAGGCCGAGCACGAGGTAGGCCGCGGTGGCGCGCAGCGCGATGGCGCGGATGTCCGAGGTCAGGCCGGCCGCCAGCTCGCTCGGCGAGATGCCGACCATGGCGCCCATCTGCGTGAGCTTCGGCGCGACGAACGCGAAGGTGATCGCGCCGACGACGCCGACCTTCGAGACCGACTTGAAGGCCTCGAACGCGGCGTTCGGGCCGAAGATGTTCTTCGCGCCGCTGATCGGGTTCAGGCGCTTCGGGTCGGGCATGACCGCCTTGCCGGAGGGCTTGAAGCCGACCTGCGCCACGCTGACGACGACGCCCGCGACCATGCAGGCCAGGGCGACGGGCGCCACGGCCCAGAGCACCGCGGACCCCATGTGCAGCATGAGACCGCCGATCTGGTCGCGCGAGACGATGCCGGGATCGGCGCCCTGGTTGAGCGACTGCCGCATCGCGTCGCCCATCCGGTTGGCCGCGGACGGCCCGGCGGCGCCGAGCGCGAAGAGGCCCGCGAGCAGCACCACGGCGCCGTTGAGGTCGGCGCTGCGCGCGACCTGGCCCTTCTTGCGGGCCTCGGCGCGCTTCTTGGGTGTCGCCTTCTCGGTCTTCTCGCCGGCCATCAGGCAGCGGGTCCCGGTGTGGTGGGGAAGTCCACGCTCACGTGGTCGGCCGCGCAGGCCGCTGCTTGAGGGGCGAGGAGCCCGCGGCGGCGGTCAGGCGACGCGGAGCGTCTGGAGCGCCGCGGCGACGTCGCGCTGCAGCTCGTCGGCGATCCAGCCGGCGGTGAACGGCAGGGCCACGCCCATCAGCACGAGGCCCACCGTCACCTTGGCCGGGAACCCGACCGCGAAGACGTTGAGCTGCGGGACCACGCGGGAGACCACGCCGAACGCGGCGTCCGTGAGCGTCAGGGCGAGCACGACGGGGCCGGCGATCTCGATCGCCGAGACGAAGACCTGCGTGAAGGCACCCAGCGCGCCCTGCACGAGCGCCGCGAGCTGCGGGTACTGCGTGACGCCGACGATCTCGTAGGTCCGCGCCAGGCCGCGGATCACCCACGCGTCGCCGTCGATGGCGATGAAGATGAGGACGCCGATCAGCCCGTAGAGCTGGGAGATGACCGCGGACTGGTTGCCCGTGATCGGGTCGATGAGCCCGCCGTAGGAGAAGCCGATCATCGTGTCCAGGAACGAGCCGGCGACCTGCACCGCGGCGAACAGCGCCCCCAGCGCGAAGGCGAACGCGAGGCCGATGAGCAGCTCCTTGGCCATGAGCTCGCCCAGGACGACGACGTCCGTGGGGAGCTGCTTGCCGGCGGAGACCACCGGCGACAGGCCGATCGCCAGGCCGACGGCGACGATGCCGCGCACCCGGACGGGCAGCTGCTTGGCGCTGAACAGGGGCGCGAGGACGAACAGCGGCGAGACCCGCGCGAGGACGAGGAAGAACGCGGCGACGTGCTGGGTGCCGAACTGGTCCAGCAGGGCCTGGGGGTCGACCCCCACGGCTCAGGTCCCGACGAGCTGCGGGATCTGCAGCCAGAGCTCGGTCGTGTACGCCAGCATCTGGTTGAGCATCCACGGCCCGCCGATCACGAGGACCCCGGCCAGGGCGAGGATCTTCGGGATGAAGGAGAGCGTCTGCTCCTGGATCTGCGTCACGGCCTGGAAGACGGAGACGATGAGGCCGATGACGAGGCCCACGAGGAGCAGCGGGAGGGCGACCTTCAGCGCGAGCTGGAGCGCCTGGGTCGAGAGGGTGACGACGGTGTCCTGGTCCACGGCGGGCTCCTAGTGGAAGCTCTGGACGACGGATTGCGTGATCAGGCTCCAGCCGTCCACGAGGACGAAGAGCAGGATCTTGAACGGCAGGGAGATGAAGACGGGCGGCAGCATCACCATGCCCATCGACATGAGCGTCGAGGAGACGACCAGGTCGATGACGAGGAACGGCAGGAAGATCAGGAAGCCGATCTGGAACGCCGTCTTGAGCTCGGAGATGATGAACGCCGGGATGAGGACGTAGGTCGGGACGTCCGCGCGCGTCTTGGGGCGCTCGAGCTTGCCCAGCTTCACGAACAGCGCGAGGTCCTTCGTCCGCACCTGCTTGAACATGAACTCGCGGATGGGCTCCTGCCCGCGGTTGAAGGCCTGCGTCTGGGTGATCTTGCCGGCGGTGAGCGGGTCGATCGCCTTCTCCTTGACCTCCGTGAAGGTGGGAGCCATCACGAACAGCGTGAGGAACATCGCGATGCCGACCAGGACCTGGTTGGGCGGCGCGGTCGGCGTGCCGAGGCCCGTGCGGATGAAGCCCAGGACGATGATGATGCGGGTGAAGCCGGTGACGGTGAACAGCAGCGCCGGGACGAGCGTGACCGCCCCGATGAGCAGCAGCAGCTGGACGGCGTTGGAGCTCCCGCCGGCGGCGGAGTTCACGCGCGCACCGTGAGGTCGCGGAGGCGGTCGACGGCGGTGCGGGCCTTCGCCACGACCACGGCGGTGCCCGACGCGGGTCCGGGGCCGGGCATCAGGGCCAACGGCTCGTCGTCCTCGACCAGCCCGAGGCTGCGCGCCTCGGCCTCGCTGTAGGTCCGGATCGGGACCACGCCGTGCTCGGCGCTGCCGAGCAGGACCAGCTCGCGGCCCGCCCGCACGAGGTGCAGCGAGCGGTTGGGGCCGAGCGGGATCGTGGCCGCGTGCTCCAGGCCGTAGCCGCTCGTGCGCTCCTCCTTGGCCGACTTGACCTGACGCAGGACCCACGCCACGCCGTAGATCACGGCGATGACGACGGCCAGGCCGACCAGCGTGCGGACCAGCCCGGACGAGCCGCCGCCGACCGTGTCGAGCTTGCGCGGCTGGTCGGCCGGCAGGTTCAGCGGCGTACTCTCGCCGGCGGCGAGCGCGAGGGCGGGGGCGTGCAGCAGCAGGCAGCACGCGGCGAGGGGCGCGAGGAGGCGATGCATGGGGAGGAGGACCGCCGCCGCCTCCGATGGGGAACCGGGCGGGGTCTCCCTCTATGTCGGCCTCCGTGCGCCCGGCTTTAGCCGGATGTACGAGCGAGGCTCAGGCGGGGGCCGGCAGGTCCGCGGCGGGCGCCGCGGGCAGCGCCGACGGGGTCCGCGCGACGGGCTCGGCGCCGATGACCTCGGTGATGCGCAGGCCGAACTGCTCGTCGATGACCACGACCTCGCCGCGGGCGATCGGGCGGCCGTTGACGAGGAGGTCCACGGGCTGGTCGGCCAGGCGGTCGAGGGTGACGACCGAGCCCGGGCCGAGGGCGAGCGTCTCGCCGAGGCTCATCCGCGTCCGGCCGACCTCGACGGCCAGCTCGACCAGGACGTCGGTCAGGCGCTCCAGCTCGGTCACCGAGCCGTCGCCGGCGGAGCCGGGCAGCGCGGACGCCGAGCCGCCGGCCGCGGGCGACGCGTAGTCGCCCGGCAGCGTGAGCGGCAGGTCCTCCAACGGGGGGAGCTCGAGGTCGTCGGACATCGTCAACGGTCCTTTCAGGTCACTGGACGGCGACGTCGGTGAGCAGGACGTCGTCCGCCTGCACGTCGGTGTACTTGTCGATGCGGCGCAGGATGCGCTTCTTGAGCGTCTCGCGGCCCTTGCGCGACACGAGCTGGGAGGAGGAGGCGTCCGTGACCGTGTCGGTCACGATGGAGCGGATGACGGGCTCCTGCGGCAGGGTCCCGTAGCCCTCGGGCGGCGCCGCGGTGGCCTCGTGGCCCCCCGCGGCCGGGACGGCGGAATAGCCCTCCTTGAGGACCAGCGCCACGCCCATCGCGACGTACTTCCCGTCGGACAGGTTGAGCAGGAAGCTCTTGGGCAGCACATAGACCTCGCCCGCGATCTTGTGGTGCGGCGCCGGGGCCGGCTTGGCCAGCGCGAACTTGTAGACGCCGCCGAAGAGGATCAGGGCGAGGGGAACGATGATCTTGAGCTTGGACTTCATGGCTGGCCCTCCGTGGCCGGGGTTGGCACGAGGCGGTCAGCCGCCTTCGTGCCGCCAGAGCCGTCCGTGGCCTGGCGGGGAAGCAGGATCTCGACGCGCCGGTTGACTGCACGGCCCGCCGGGGTGTCGTTGTCGGTGATCGGCTCGAGCTCGCCGCGACCGGAGGCCGTCAGCTGCGAAGCGGACACATGACCGGTGATGAGCGTGCGCACGACCGCGCTCGCGCGGGCCGTCGACAGCTCCCAGTTGGTGGGGAAGGCGGCCGAGCGGATGGGCACGTTGTCCGTGAAGCCCATGACCTGGATCGGGTGGGCCCGGTCGGTGGCCAGGGCACCGCCCACCTCATGCAGGAGCGGGCCGGACGAGGGGTTCGGGGTGGCCGAGCCCGAGTCGAAGAGGAGCTTGTCGGTCAGCAGGCGGATGAGCAGCCCGTCGCGCGTCACCTGCGTGGACACCTTCCCGCTGAGGCCGGCCTTCGCGGTATAGCGGTCGATGCGCCGCTTGAGCTGCGCGAACTCCCGCGACTCCTCGGCCTTGGACTGCTTCGGGATCCGGGCCCCCGTCGGCGCCGCGGCCGGGATCGGCGGCGAGACGACGCGGCTGGCCGGGGCCGCGGCGGACTCGGCGATGCCCTTGCCGCCGGGCAGCACCCGGCCGGAGAAGGCGTCCTTCAGCGACTTCTGCAGGACGACGTACTTGCTCTTGTTCACCGACGAGATCGAGAACAGCACCATGAACAGCGCCATCAGCAGCGTGATCATGTCGGCGTAGGTGAGCAGCCAGCGCTCGTCGCCCTCGGACTCCTCCTCGACCCGGCGCCTGCGCCCGCGCGCCACGGCTAGGCCACCGCGGGCTCGGGAGCGGCCCTGAGGCCCTCCGTCTTCGGCTCGGCGGCGCGCTCGCGCTCGCTCGGCGGCACGAAGCTCATGAGCTTCTCGGCCACGACGCGCGGGTTGTCGCCGGCCTGGATGGAGAGGATGCCCTCGAGCAGCAGCGTCCGCTCCTCCATCTCCTCCTCGCTGAGCGCCTTCAGGCGGCTGGCGACGGGGAGGAACACGACGTTGGCCATGCCGACGCCGAGCAGCGTGGCGATGAAGGCGCCGGAGATCGCGGGACCCAGGATGGCCGGGTTGGAGAGGTTCTCCAGCACGTGCACCAGGCCCATGACCGTGCCGATGATCCCGATGGTCGGCGCGAAGCCGCCCGCGGACTTGAAGACCTCCACGCCGGACTTGTGGCGCGCGTGCATCGCGTCCATCTCGGTCTCGAGGATCTCGCGCAGCATGTCGGGGTCCGTGCCGTCGACGACGAGCTGCAGCCCTTTGCGCGTGAACGTGTCGTCGATGGCCTCGACCTCGCTCTCCAGCGCGAGCAGCCCGTCCTTGCGGGCGCGCTCGGCGAAGCCGACCATCTCCCCCACCCGGCCGGCCAGGTCGGCGGGCACGGAGGAGAAGGCCTTCTTGTAGAGGCCGGGGATCAGCTTCATCCGCTCCATGCCGACCGCCGCGAGGGTGGCCCCGCCGGTCCCCGAGAAGATGATCACGATGGCGGGGATGTTGATGAAGGCGGCCGGGCTGGTGCCTTCCATGACGGCGCCGCCCAGGATGCCCAGGGCGGCGACGACGATGCCGATTGCGGTAGCAGCCTTCATGGGGATCTCTCTCATGATCGGCGGCAGACCGTCGATCTTCAGGCCGCCGTGGGCTCCGCGGACGACTCAGCGGGCGCCGAGGGCGAGCAGCGGCTCGTAGTCGTGGGAGAGCTGGGCCTCGAGGTCCTCCCACTCGGCCTCCGACAGCGCCTCGCGCAGGACGGCGAAGACCGTGCGGACATGGCGCTCGGCCACGTCGCGGTCGACGCGCTCTCGGGCGGCGACCCGCCCCACGAACTCGTCGGCGGTCATCGCCGTGGCCGCCCGGCGCTCGGCCAGGCCGCGGCGGAGCGTCGGTCGCACGGTGCCGGGGAGCTCGCCCGCGAGGTCCTCGACCTCGCCCGCGGAGAGGCGGACGGCCAGCGTCTCGAGCACGGCGTCCAGCGCGCGTGCGGCAGCCTCGCGGTCGAGCCCACCGAGCTCGGCCACCCGGCCGGCCAGGTCGTCGGCCTCCATCGCGCGGCGGCGCCCCACGCGGGCCGAGGCGAGCAGCGGCTCGTAGTCGCGCGGCAGCTGCGCGACCATGTCGTGCAGCTCGCCGGGAGTCACGGCGTCGCCGAGCGCCGCGAACACCGCGCGAGCGTGACGCAGGGCGGTCTCCTCATCGACGCCCGCGCGCTTGGCGACGCGGCGGAGGAACTCGTCGAGGTCGAACCCCTCCGCCTGCTCGGGCGTCTCCTCGAGCAGCGGGCGCAGCTCGCGTGGCAGGAACAGCGCGATGTCGCGCGCCTCGCCGCCCGTGATGCGCTCTGCGAGGGTGCGCAGCGTCGCCTGCGCCGCCCGCTGGGCGATCTCCGGCCGCAGGCCGCCGGACTGCTCGACCCGGGTCAGGAAGGTGGCGAGCCGCACCGCGCTGGAGGTAGGCCCGCGCGGCGCCGCGGCAAGCCCGGCGCGCTAGGCGACGGGCGCCTCGCCCGCGGCGAGGGCCTCGTGGCCGGCGGGAGCCGCCGTGAGCAGCTCCTCGATGCGCACCGCGAGGCCGCCGTCGTCGGTCACGAGCAGACGGGCGGTCGCGAAGCGCATCCCGTCGGCGTAGAGGTCGATGGGCTCGTCGACGTCGCGGTCGAGGTCGACCACGGCGCCGGACGGCAGGGCCACCAGGCGCCCCGAGGGCATCTTCGTGCGCCCGAGCTCGGCCCACACGCGGACGCTGACGCTCCGCAGCGACTCGCTGAGCGGCGCGGACTCGTACTCCTCGGTCAGCTCGTCGTAGGCCCGGGTCATCCGGACGATGAACGCGTGCGGGACGAGCTGCACGAGCAGGCACGGCGCGCCGCACAGGGAGAAGGCGACGGTGCAGGCCTGGCTCGAGGTGTCCAGGCCCTTGCGGGCCTCGCCGACGGAGTCCGCGAGGCGCACGTCCGGCGGCGCGATGTCCACCTCCTCGCCCAGGACGGCGCTCGTGGCCTTGGCCGCGGCGCTCATCATCTGGTTCATCGCCTCGCCGACGGCGGACAGGGCCGTCTCGTCCAGCTCGCCGCCCGGCTCGACGCCGGACGGGTCGCCGCCTGTCATCGCAACGGCCAGGCGGCGCGCGCCGTCGACGCTGAGGACGAGCACGTTGCCGCCGTTGACGCCGTCGACGTAGCCGACCGAGGCCAGGACGCCCGGCAGCGTGGCGAGGCCGAGCGGGTCGCCCCCCTGGGGCACCGCGGTGACGGCCCCGGGGACGACGCCGCCGGGCGCGTACGTCTCGAGGACCTGGCGGATCGCCCCGGCGGTCGAGGCGCCGAGCCGCAGGAGGGCCTGCTCGGCGTTCATCGCTCCTCCTCCACGCGCTCGGTGATCTGCACCGCGCGCCGGTTGCCGTCGCGGCCGGCGCGGCCGTGGTGGACGGGCGTGCGATCGGCGAAGACGGTGACCTGCCCGTCGGCCGTGCCGTCGAGGCGGATCTCGTCCCCGGGGCGCAGGGCGAGCACCTCCTCGAGGGTCAGGAGCGTGTCGGCCACCTCGGTGCGCAGCGTCACGTCGACGCGCTCGAGGCCCTCCCGCACCGCCGCGGCCGACCGGGGGTCGGCGTTCGGGCCCTCCTCCTCGCGCTGGGAGAAGGCGGCCGAGGAGGCCTGGATCGCCGCGTAGGGGATCAGCAGCGTCATGACGTCGGAGGCGCGATGCAGCCGCGCCTCCAGCGTCAGCGCCAGGGTGGGCTCGGCGCCGGCCGCGATCTGGACGGTCTCGGCGAGGGCCATCACGTCGGCGAGCGCGAGGGTCACCTCGGCCTGCTCGAACCAGAGCCCGGAGAGGGTCTCCACGAAGGTGCGCATCAGGCGGCGCACGAGGATGAGGTCGATGTCGGAGAGCTGGCGCTCCCGGACGGGCTCGGCGGCGTCTCCTCCGAGGAGCCCCTCCAGCGCGGTGCAGACCATCGGGAGCTGGGCCGTGAGGAGCATGCGCCCCTCGTGCGGCGAGGTCTCCAGCGTGCAGTAGACCGAGTTGTCGGGGACGAGCTTGAAGGCGTTGGTCCAGGTGAGCTGCTGGACGTCGATGACCTCGAACTCGATCGGCAGGCGGTGCTCGGCCATCACCCGCTGCGGGACCGCCTGGCAGAACCCGTCCAGCAGTCGGCGCAGCCGGCGCTCCTGGTCGGTGGAGAACTTCGTCGGCCGGGTGAAGTCGACCGTGCGCACCCCGCGGGTGCGCCGCCCGCCCGGGGCGGCGCGCGACGGGTTGTCGGGCTGGGCGGGCACGGTGCCCTCGTTCGCCCGGGCGAAGAGCTTCTCGATCTCGTCCGGGGACAGGAAGTCGTTCATGCTGCCCCCGGTGATCGGACCGCGGCCCCGCGATCTTGAGCGGGGCGGCGGCTCAGCGGGGGGTGCGGGCGAGGGCGTCCGCGAGGATGTCGGCACGCCAGGCGCGGACCGCCGCGACGACCTCCTCCGCCGTCTCCAGCACGACGTAGCGCGTCCCGGTGGTCAGCGTCACGTGGCAGTCCGGCGTCTCCTCCACGAGGGAGATGAGATCCGGGTTCAGGTGGAAGGGCTCGCGCGTGTGCGCGAGGCGATGGAGCAGGATCATGGGCCCAGCCTCTCCTCTCGGACGGACGGCGGAGCGCCCGGATGCGCCGGCGCGGCGGCTGGGCGCCGCGCCGGCGTCGACCCGGAGGGCGCTAGTGCTTGAGGTTGACGAGGTCCTGCAGCATCTCGTCGCTCGTCGAGATGACGCGCGAGTTGGCCTGGAAGCCGCGCTGCGCGACGATCATCTGCGTGAACTCGTTGGCCAGGTCGACGTTCGAGGACTCGAGGGTGCCGCCGACGGTCGTGCCGAAGTCGGTGCCGGGGACGCCGACGGTCGGGGTGCCCGAGCTGGGGTCCTCCTGCCAGCGGTTGCCGGAGACGCGGACCAGGCCGTTCTCGTTGGCGAACTTGGCCAGGGAGATCTGACCGCCCGATGTGCGGGTCTGCGCGCCCTGCGGGATGTAGGACACCGTGCCGTCGGAGGCGATCGTCACGCCCGAGGACCCCGCGGGCACGTTGATCTTCTGGCCCTTGGTCGGGTCGGCCGGCGCGGCCGGGTCGGCCTTCAGCACGTAGAAGCCCTCGGAGTTGACGAGGTCGCCCTGGTCGTTGCGGGTGAAGTTGCCCGCGCGGGAGTACTGGACGTTCGTGAGGTTGCCGCCGGCGTCGAACTGGCCGACGCGGAACCAGCCCTCGCCGGAGATGGCGACGTCGAGCGGGTTGCCCGTGGTCTGCAGCGCGCCGCCGGTGATCAGGTTGTCGATCGAGCTCAGCGTGACGCCGAGGCCGACCTGCTGGGCGTTCTGGCCGCCTGACGTCGGGCCGGAGGCCGCGCCGCCGGAGAAGTTCTGCTGCAACTGGTCCTTGAACGTCGCGCGGCTGGCCTTGTAGCCGATCGTGTTGACGTTGGCCAGGTTGTTGGCGGTCACGTCCAGCATGACCTGGTGCTCCTTGAGGCCGCTGATGGCGGAGTACATGCCTCGGATCATCGGGTGATCTCCTTGGGGTCGACGGCCTCCGACGAGCGGTCCGGCCGGGTGGTGTGGGTGAGGGGGTTCGAGCTCACGCGATGACCGCGGAGTCGATGTTGGTGAAGACGTGGTCGCGCATGTGCTCGCGGTCGACCGCCGTGATGACGGTCTTGTTGCGCACGGAGACGACGAAGGCGGTCTGGTCGACCAGCACGACGGCGTCGCGGCTGCCCTTGCCGGCGGCGCGGTCCACGCCGGCGTTGAGCCGGTCGAGGGTCGCCGCGTCGACGGCGATGCCGCGCCGCTGCAGCCGCTGCACGGCGTGGTTGGAGAACTGGACGCCGGTCTTGGAGACCAGGACGTCGGCGAACGGAACGGCGGGCGGGGCGGCCGGCGACGCGCCCGCGCCGGGCGCGGCGACGGGCGCCGGGCCCGAGATGCCGGGCGGGACGAGCGCGGGGTTGTAGGCCGGCGTGGCCATGGGACCTCAGGCCACCTCGGTGACGGTGGAGGCGTCCACGCCGGCGATGCCGTCGACGGTCATGGTCGGCGACTTGCCCGACACGTCCACGCGCTGGACGACGCCCGAGTGACTCGCACCGGCGCTGTCCTTGTAGGTGACGGTGCGGCCCAGCAGGCCGACGGTCTTGGCGGTGCTCTGATCCTCGGCGGCCTGCTTGGAGGTGTCCGCCAGCGCCGTGAGCTGCTCGACCATCGTCATCTGCGAGATCTGCTGCATGAACGCGGTCGAGTCCTGCGGCTGCATCGGGTCCTGGTGCTTCATGTTCTCCACCAGCAACGTCATGAACGTGCTGGAGTCGGCCTTGAAGGCGCCGCTGGCCGTGGCCTGCGAGGCAGCGGTCGGGGTGGTGGTCGGGGAGGGGGCGGAGACGGGCGTGGTGGCCATGTGCGGTCCTCAGGCGTGGACGTCCACGAGCACCCCGGCGGGGAGCGTCGTGGCGGTCGCGGGGTCGATGGAGGTCAGGGGGTCGTCGGCGTCGGGGTCGTTGTCCGCGTCCGGGCGCTGGGGTCCGGACGCGGCGCCCTGGCCGCGGGGCTCGCGGTAGGCACCGGCCTGGTCGCCGCTCGCGGCGAGGGAGATGTCGAGCTGCGCGAGCACCAGGCCGCGGTCCTCGAGGGACTGGCGCAGCTGGTCGCCGGCCTGCGTCACGGCCTGCAGCGCCTCGGGCCGGTGGACGGCGATCGAGGCGACGAGGCCCTGGGTGGTCTGGCGCAGGCGCACGTCGATCGCGCCGAGGTCGGCGGGGTGCAGCTCCAGGCGCGCGCGGGAGACGCCGCGCGAGGTGGCGACCTGCACCAGGTCGTTGAGCCGCTCGACGTTGCGGGCGGTGTGGCCCGGCGCGACGAGCGCGGCCGGGAGCGCCGCCGGGGCGGGGACCGTGGGCGGCGTGGTCGGCGCGACGGGTCCGGCCGTCGGCGGGGCGGCGGCCGGCGCGGCGGACGCGGGCGCCGTGGCGGCAGCGGGCGCAGCCGGCGCGGGCTGGTCGGCCCGGGACGGCGCGTCGGCGGGCAGCGCCGGGGCGCCGACGCCAACGGGCGCGGCGGGAGCGGCGGACACGGGAGCGGGAGCGGAGGCGGCGGGAGCGGGCGCGGGCCTGCCCGCCGCGGGATGCTGCGGCGTGGCGACGCCGGTGCCGGCAACGTCGCCGTCGTCGGCCGGATCGCTGCCTGCGGGCGCCGGAGCGGGGCTGGCCGGGCGGGGCGCGGCGGGTCCCTGGACGACGGGGGTGCCAGCCGGCGCAGCGACGGCGGTCGCCGTGCCGGGGACCGGGGCGGGAGCGCCGCCTTCGGGCGGGGTCGCGGCCGCCACTGGGATCGCCGGAGCGGCGACGGCTGCGGCGACGGCGACAGCAGCAGGGGCGACGGGCGCCGCGTCCGCGGGGACCGGCCCTGCAGCGTCCGGCGACGGCGGCGGCACGGCCGCGGGCGCCGGCGTGGCCGGAGCGGCCGCCGGGTCGGCGGGCGCCTGGGCGTCCGGGCGCGCGCCCTCGTCGTGCGCCGAGCGCTTCCCGGCCCCCGGAGCATCGCCGGTGGGCTGCTTGACGTGGCCTTCCGCAGTGGCGGTCCGGGCCTGGGTGAGGGTGGCGGCGAAGTCGCCGGGTCCGGGCGGACCGGGCGGCGGTGCGCCGCGACCTCGCGGCGGCGGCGCGGACGCCGGGTGGACGGGGGTGGGAGCGATCATCAGGTCGTGATCGGCGCGGAGAGGGCCGAGGCCGGCACCGTGGTCGGGAGCGGCAGCGCGGGAGGTGCGACCGCGGGCGTCGCGGCGGCCTGGCCCATGCCGTACTGCGCGGCGTAGCCCAGCACCTTCTGGACGTACTGCTGCGTCTCGGCGTAGGGCGGCACGCCGCCGAACCTGGCGACCGCGCCGGGGCCGGCGTTGTAGGCGGCCAGGGCCTTCGACGGGTCCCCGCCGAAGCGCTGGAGCTGGTCGGCGAGGTACTTGGCGCCGCCCTCGATCGCCTGGGCGGGATCGGTCGGGTCGGTGACGCCGAGCGAGGCGGCGGTGCCTGGCATGAGCTGCGTGAGACCCGTCGCGCCCGCACCGCTGCGTGCCGTGGGATCGAAGCCGGACTCCTGCTGGATCAGGCCCTTCAACAGGGCGGGGTCGATCCCGTGGCGAGCCGCGGCGGCGTCGATCTCGGCCGCGTAGGGGGCGTCGCCCCCGGCGACGACGGGAGGCTGGGTGCCCGCCTGCGCCGCGGTGGCGGTGGCGAGCTGCGAGGCGAAGGGATCGGCTGCGCCGGCGGTCGCCGGGGTGGCGGCCGCGGCGTCCCCGGTCCGGACAGCGGCGAAGAGGGCGTCGATCCGCGCCATGCGCTCGGCGATGCCGGCGTCCGGCGGGAGGGAGGCGATGCCGAGGCTCACGCCACGCTCCGCGCCGCGCGCAGGTGCATCCCGAGGGCCATCTCGTCGAGCGCGGCACCCTCGGCGCGCGCGCCGGCGAGCCGGTGCTCGGCGAGCTTGCGCTCGCGCAGGCGGTCGAGGACCTCGCGACGGCGGCCGGCGGCCGCGAGCGCCTCACGGCGCGCGGCGACCTCTGCGTCGGCGGCCGAGACGGCGTGCTCCGCGTCGACCCGCGAGCGCTCGACGCGCTCGGTCCAGGCCTGGCGGGCGACGAGCACGGCGCCGCTGGCCGGCAGCGCGGTGCCGCCGCGGCCGAGCGTGTGGGCATCGGCGAGGCGCTCCTGGGCGGCGCGCAGCAGGGCCTCGCCCCGCAGCCGCGCGGCGATGCCGGCGGCCAGCTCCTCCTTCGCCCGGTCCTCGTCGTGGGCACGCACCTGGCGCACCCGCTCGAGACCGAAGCGGAACGTCGTCTCGCTCACGTCCGGGTTCATCGGTCCCGGCGCGGGGCCGTTGAGGGCTCTGGACGCGTGTCCTACGTGCCGCGCGAGACCGCGGACGTGGCCTCTGGAACGGAGGGCGCAGCGCCCTCGCCGTGCCCGTCGTCGAGGACCTGCGCGGGCAGTCGCAGCCGGAAGGCGGCCCCGCCGCCCTGCGCGTTGGCGACGGTGGCGTCGCCCCCGTGCGTCTGCGCCACCTGGCGCACGATCGCCAGCCCCAGCCCGGACCCCTGCGTGCCGCGTGCCGCGGCACCGCGGTAGAAGCGGTCGAAGAGGTGCGGGATGTCCGCGGGGTCGACGCCCGAGCCGTGGTCGCGGACCTCGATCCCGTCGGCGTCGACGCGAACCTCGATGGTCCCGGCGGGCGGCGAGTGCCGCGCCGCGTTGTCCAGGAGGTTGTTCAACGCCCGCCCGAGACGGTCGGGGACGCCGGTGACCACGGTGGGCTGCGCGTCGAGCACCCACTGCAGGCGCGGGGCGTGAAGGCGGGCGCGGGCGACGGCCTCGACGGCCAGGTCGTCGAGGCGCACGTCCTCGGGCTGGTCGGGCGGCTCGTCGCCGCGCGCGAGCTCGATGAGGTCGGCGACCAGCGCCCCGAGCTCCTCGGTCTGCTCCTGCACGTCGCCCAGCAGCCGGGCGCGCTCGTCCCCGGGCAGCCCCGCCGCGCCGGCGGGGCCGGCGTCGAGCAGCACCTCGATGTTCGTGCGCAGGCTCGTGATCGGCGTGCGCAGCTCGTGCGAGGCGTCGGCCACGAGCTGGCGCTGGGCGCGGACCGCCTCCCCCAGCTCGGCACGCGAGCCCTCGAGCCGGTCGAGCATCGTGTTGAAGCGCCCGGCGAGCTCGCCCACCTCGTCGGGACGGCGCACGACGATGCGCCGCCCGAGGTCGTCCGTCCGCGCGATGTGGTCGGCCGCGGCGGACACCTCCGTGATGGGGGCGAGAAGGCTGCGGGAGATCAGGCGGCCGAGCAGCGCGGCGAGCGCCACGCCGCCGAGGCACACGAGCGCCAGGACGAGCCGCAGCCGCGACAGCACGCGGTCGACCTCGGCGACCGACCGGGCCGCGATGACGGCGACGCCGCCGGCCCGGAAGGTGATCGCGCGCAGGTGCACGCCGCCGACCGTCCGGTCGCGCAGCACGGTCCCGCGGCGGCCCGCCGCCACCGCGCGGTCCGTCGCGTCGGGCTGCAGCTTGAAGGCCTGGTCCGACGGCTCCGCCGTCGCCCCGGTCGCGTCGACCAGCGCGAAGTACAGCCGCGCCCCGTCGCGCGGCCCCGGCTGGTCGGGGAAGCGCCCACCGGGGATCGCCCCGCCGAGGATGCGCGCGGGGAGGCGCGGGGACTGGTCGACGGCGCGGCGCAACTGCGCGTCGACCTGCCCGAGGAGCTCCCCGCGTACCGCGACGTAGGAGGCCAGGGCGACGAGCACGACCGCGACGGCCACGGCCCCCGCGGCGGCAAGCGTCAGCCGGCGGCGCAGGGTCACCGCCTCACTCCTCCCGCAGGACGTAGCCCACGCCGCGCACCGTGTGCAGCAGGCGGGGCTCACCGCCGGCCTCGGTCTTGCGACGGAGGTAGCCCATGTACACGCCGAGGGCGTTCGACGTCGCCCCGAAGTCGTAGCCCCAGACGCGCTCGAAGATCTGACTGCGGGTGAGCACCTGGCGAGGGTGCTCGAGGAAGAGCTGGAGCAGGAGGAACTCGGTCCGGGTCACCTCGACCAGGCGGCTTCCGCGCCGGACCTCGTAGGCCGCGATGTCGAGCGAGAGGTCGGCGAAGCGCAGCACGTCGCCGCCCGCGCCGCCGTCCTCCGCCCGGCGCAGCAGCGCCCGCAGCCGGGCCTTGAGCTCCTTGAGCGCGAACGGCTTGACGAGGTAGTCGTCGGCCCCGGCGTCCAGGCCCGCCACGCGATCGTCGACCGCGTCGCGCGCGGTGAGCATCAGCACCGGCGTCCTGTCGCCGACCGCCCGCAGCCGGCGGCAGACCTCGAGGCCGTCGACGTGCGGCATGGAGATGTCCAGGACGACGGCGTCGTGCTGGACCGTCGCGAGGAGGTCGAGGGCCTCGCGGCCGTCCGCCGCCAGCGCGACGTCGTAGGCCTCCAGGCGCAGCGCGCGCTCGAGCGCGCCCCGAACGGCGGGCTCGTCGTCGACGACCAGGACGCGCGCCATCCCATTGACGATAGCCCTGCACAGCGGGGCCTCCCGCCGTCTTCGCAAGCTCTTCGGTTCTGGCTGCACGTCCGTCCAGCGCTCAGGGCCTCCCGTCAAGCCTGGCGCGTCCGCGGTCGATCATGGCTGCATCGGTGGCCAAGGAGGCCGCCCACGAAGAAGGGACGGATCCCTTGTCCGCACATCGTGCGTCTGCGGTCGGCCGTGACGAGCCTCGTCGCGAGCGCCGCCGCCTGCTGGTCGGCCTGCTCGTCGTGGCCGTCGCCCTCGCCGGCCTGACGACGGTGGTCACCGGCGCGTTCTTCACCGGGACCCAGTCGGTCACGGGCAACACGTTCTCCACCGGCACGGTCAAGATCGGCGTCTCGCCGGCCTCCGCCGCGCTCACGGTCGGCACGATGGCTCCCGGCGACTCGGTCACCGCGCCGCTGACCGTGTCGAACACCGGGTCGCTGGCCCAGCGGTACGCCGTGCTGTCGACGACGGACGCGACCGACGCCGACTTCCTGGCCGCGCAGCTGCAGATGACGGTCAAGTCCGGGGTCACGACGTGCACGACCGCCGGCTTCACCGCGACGGGCACCGTCGTCTACGGCCCCGGCGTGCTCGGCTCGACCGGCGGCACGAAGGTCATCGGCGATGCCGCGCAGGGCGCGCAGGCCGGGGACCGCAGCCTCGCCGCCGGGGCCTCCGAGGTGCTCTGCGCGCAGGTCACGCTGCCGACCTCGACGGGCAACGCGTACCAGAACGCCACCACCACGGCGGTGCTGCGCTTCGACGCCGAGCAGACCACGAACAACCCGTAGCGACAGACGGAGCGGCGGACCGATGGTCACGGGTGTCCCACGCCGGTCTCGCCTCGGCGCGACGCGGGCGGCCGGTCGGTTGGTCGCCCGCGGCGTGCTGGTCGCCTGCCTGACCGCCGCCGTGGCCGCGGTGGCGATCCCCGCCGGCGTGGGCCTGACCGGCCACAAGCTGCTCATCGTCGTCTCGGGCAGCATGTCGCCCGCCTTCGCCGCCGGGGACGCCGTGCTCGTCGCGCCCCCCTCCCCCGCCACCCTCCGGCCGGGCGCGGTGATCGCCTTCCACGCCCCCGGGTCGCCGCAGCGCCTGACGACGCACCGCATCGTGTCGCTCCGGCGGCGGGACGGCGGGCTGTTCGTGCAGACCAAGGGCGACGCCAACGCCCGGCCCGACCCCGACTTCACGCCGGTGGCGGGCGTCGCGGGGGTGATGAGCAGCCGGGTGGCGCACCTCGGCCGGTGGCTCTCGCTCGCGCAGTCGCCGCTGGGCCGGCTGCTGCTCCTCGGGCTGCCGCTGCTCATCGTGCTGCTCGGGCAGACGCGCGACTTGTGGGCCGAGCACCGCCGCAGCCGCCTGCGGCACGGCGGCGTCATCGGCTGCGCGGCGACGCTCGCGCTGGCCGGCGCGCAGCCCGGGCCATCCGCCGCCGCGGCGCTGACCGCCACGGGATCGGTCGCCGCCAACAGCTTCACGACCACCGCCTTCTGCGGGTCGCCGTCGACCTACGCCGCGACGATCGCCGCCGACCTGCCCTCGCTCTCCTACCGCCTCGGCGAGAGCGCGGGCACGGTCGCGGCCGACGCGTCGGCGGTCCCGCTCAACGGCGCCTACCGGGGGGCGGTGGCGCTGGGCCAGCCGGGCGCGATCAAGTGCGACACGAACACCGCCGTGCGCCTGGACGGCAGCAGCGGCTACATCTCGTCCAGCACGCTCGTCGCCAACCCGACGACCTACAGCGTGGAGGCGTGGTTCCGCACGACGGTCGGCGGCGGCAAGATCATCGGCTTCGGCAACGCGGCGACGGGGGCCAGCACCAGCTACGACCGCCACGTCTACCTGACCGACTCGGGGCAGCTGGTCTTCGGCGCCTACCCCGGCTCGGCGGTCACGGTCGTCAGCCCGCAGACCTACCTGGACGGCCGCTGGCACCTCGTCGACGCCACCATGGGCGCCGGCGGCATGGCGCTCTACGTCGACGGCGCGCTGGTCGGCACCAACCCGAACACCGCCTCGCAGAGCTACAGCGGGTACTGGCGCGTCGGGTACGACAACCTGGCCGCGTGGGGCGCCACGACGCCGAGCCGCTTCTTCTTCACCGGCACGCTCGACGAGGTCGCCGTCTACCCCTTCGCGCTGAGCGCATCGGCGGTCGCGGCCCACGCCGCCGCCAACCACTCCTAGTGTCCTGAGTCCGAAGTTCGCTGGCAGCCTCCGGGCGCCTGACCGCGCCTGGCCTCCGGTGGCGGCCACCCAAGTACCCCAGTACAAGACCGGCCGCCGCCGAAGCCCATCGCACGGCCATGCATCCCGGAGCCTGCGACCGAACTTATGACTCAGGACACTAGACCGAGAGGTGCAGCGGCGGGATCGCGCTGGGCGCCGTGGGCGCCGGCGCGGGGGCCGCGGTCCGCGCGGCGTCGGCGACGAGCTCGGCGAGGACCGGGTCGTCCACGGGCTCGCCGGCGTGGCCCACCAGCGAGCGCAGGTGCGCGTCCGCGTCCGCAGCGCCCGAGCGCTCCTCCACCGACTGGCGCAGGAAGCCGTCGATCGCCGTGCGCAGGTCGATCGCCCGGTCCACCAGCGGGTCGGCGCCGCGCTCGTAGGCGCCGATGGCGATCAGGTCGGCCTTGTCGCGGTAGGCGGCCATCAGCGCCCGGAGGTCCTGGCCCGCGGCGCGGACGTCCGGCTCGGTCACCTCGCCCACCAGCCGCGAGACGGACTGCAGCACGTCGACGGCCGGGTAGTGGCCGGCGTGCGCGAGCTCGCGGGTGAGGACGATGTGACCGTCCAGGATCGAGCGGACCGCGTCGGCGATCGGCTCGTTCATGTCGTCGCCGTCGACCAGCACGGTGTAGAGCGCGGTGATCGACCCCGTCGGGCTCGTGCCCGAGCGCTCGAGCAGCCGGGGCAGCAGGGCGAAGACGCTGGGGGTGTAGCCCCGGGTGGCGGGCGGCTCGCCGATCGCCAGGCCGACCTCGCGCTGGGCCATCGCGAAGCGCGTGACGCTGTCCATCATCAGCATGACGTCGGCGCCCTGGTCGCGGAAGGACTCCGCGATCGTCGTGGCGGTCAGCGCGGCCTTGATCCGGACGAGCGCGGGCTGGTCGGAGGTGGCGACGACGACGACCGAGCGCTCGAGCGCCGGGCCCAGGTCGCGCTCGATGAACTCCACGACCTCGCGACCGCGCTCGCCGACGAGGCAGATCACGTTCACGTCGGCGTTGGTCGAGCGGGCGATCATGCCCAGCAGGGACGACTTGCCGACGCCGGAGCCGGCGAAGATGCCCAGGCGCTGACCGCGTCCGCACGGGACGAGAGCGTCGAGCGCCCGCACGCCGAGGGTCACGCGGTCGCGGATCCGCGGGCGGCTCAGCGGGTGCGGCGGCGCGGCCTGGATCGGGCGGCGCGGCACACCGGTGAGCGGGCCCTTGCCGTCGATCGGCTGCCCCAGGCCGTCGACGACGCGGCCGAGCAGCAGCGCGCCGACGGGGCCGTCGACCTGGCGCCCGGTCGCGGTGACCGGGTCACCGGGGCCGATGCCGGTCATCTCGCCGAGCGGCATCAGCAGCGTGCGCCCGGCGCGGAAGCCGACCACCTCGGCGGGCACGGTGCTCGTAGCGCGGCCCCCGCGGCGGCGGATGACCTCGCACACCTCCCCCACCTCGGCCTCGACGCCCGTGGCCTCGACGATCAAGCCGATCAGGTCGCAGACGCGACCGTGGCGCCGGTGCAGGTCGGCGCGCTCGACGGCCTGGGTGGCACGGTCCAGGCGGGCGGCGAGCGCGTCAGGCGACGACATGGCCCTCGAGGACGACGGGGGCGTCGTCCTCGGCGTCATGGGTGCCGCGCAGCGCATCGGAGATGGCCTCGCCGGCGCGGGCGAGCTTCGTGGCCACCGTGGCGTCGACCTCGCCCTCCGTCGTGCGGACCATGGCGCCGCCGCGGGCCAGGCGCCGCTCGGCCTGCACCTCGCAGTGGCCCATGCCGCCGAGCTCGCCGACGAGGGCGGGAACCGCCTCGCGGATCAGCTCGAGGTCGTCGGGATGCACCAGGACGGTCACGCGGTCACGCTCGGCCAGGCGGCGCAGCGCGCCGCGCACGGCGTCGACCACGCGCTCCGGCTGCACGGCGAGGGCGGCCTGCAAGGCCTGCTCGGCGACGGCCAGCGCCAGGGTGACGGCGGCCGCCTCCACGCGGTCCGCTGCGCGGTCGCGCTCGGCCTGGACCTCGCGCAGCGCGTCGGCGAGCGCGGTGGCGGCGGGCCCGAGCCGGCCGCGGGCCTCGTCGAGACCGGCGGCGAAGCCCTCGGCGTGCGCGGCGACGCGGATCTGGTCGGCCTCGGCGTGGGCGGCGGTGACCGCGGCGGCGGCGCTCACGGCGACCGTCCCGGAGGCGGCATGCGCCAGGGCATCCGGAGTCGGCTCCAGGGCGGGCAGCGCGAACTCGACGGCGCTCACCTAGATCACCTCCTCCTCGGGGTCGTCGTTGCCGCGGCCGATGGTGATCGCGCCCGCGTCCTCGAGGCGGCGCACGGCGGCGACGACGCGGCCCTGGGCCTCCTCGACGACCGCCCGGCGCTGTGGCGCGGAGGTCTCCAGGTCCTCGCGCAGCATCTCCGCGCCGCGGGAGGACATGTTGGCGAGGATGCGCTCCTTGACCTCGCCGGGCACGCCGCGCAGGGCGAGGGCGAGGTCCTTCTGGTCGACCTCGCGCAGGACGAGCTGGATGTCGCGGTCGGAGAGGATGACGATGTCGTCGAAGGTGAAGAGCTTCTGGCGGACCTCGTCGGCCAGGTCGCTCGAGTGCTCCTGGATGGCCTGCAGCACGTTGCGCTCCGTCGAGCGGCCGGCGCGGTTGAGGATCTCGGCCAGCGAGTCGATGCCGCCCGCGCTCGAGAACTCCTGGGTCATGACGTTGGCGAGCTTCGTGCGCAGCCCGCGCTCGACGTCCTCGATGACCCCCGGGTTGGTCTCGGTCATCGTCGCGATGCGCAGGGCCACCTCGGCCTGCTGCTCGGAGGGCAGCTCGGACAGGACGCGGGCGCCGAGGTTCGTCTGCAGGCACGCGACGACGAGCGCGACGGTCTGGGGCGCCTCGTCGGAGAGGAAGGTGACGATCTGCTCGGGCGGCGTGCGCCGCAGGAAGTCGAACGGCCGCAGCTCCGCCTGGGCCATGAGCGAGCCGACGATCTCCTCGGCGCGCTCGGGGCCGAGCAGGTGCTCGAGCACCTCGCGGGCGTACTCGGGCCCGCCCAGGGCGAAGGCGGCGCGCGACTGGAACTGGTCGGAGAGGTCGGCGATGACCGCCTGGGTCGTCTCCGTGTTGACCCGCCACATGTTCGCCATCTCGGCGCTCAGCGCCTCGACCTCGCGCTCGGTCAGGTGCTTGAGGACGTCCGCGGCGCGCTGCGAGCCGAGCGCGATGAGGAAGATCGCGGCCTTCTGACGGCCGGTCAGCCCCTTGAGGATCGAGCGGTCGACCTCGCGCCGGGCGGTGACGGGCGCCAGGGTCGCGCCAGGGGTCGGGGCGACGGCCTCGGCGGTGCTCACCGGCCGTCCTCGGTGATCCACGTGCGCAGCTGCTGGGCGACCTTGTCGGGCTCGCTCTTGACGAGCTCGTCGAGCGCGACGGCCTTCGGGTCGGAGTTGAAGATCTCACGCGCCGCGACCTCGGGGTCGAAGCGCTCCTGCCCCGTGCCGCCGCCGCTCGCGGCGGCCAGCGCCGGGCGCGGGCCGATCTGGAGCTCGCGCAGCCACGACGGCTCGTCGGCGAACGCCCCGGACTCGCGCTTGCGCAGGAAGCGGGTGACGAAGAAGAGGAACAGCAGGGCGCCGAGCGCCATCAGGCCGTTCTTGACGTAGCCGAGCATCCCGGCCGGGATCGGGCCGGCGGAGGCGGCCGGGGCGGCGGCCTTGGCGAACGGCACCGCGGTGACCACGAGCTGGTCGCGGCCGGCCTGGATGCCGGCGGCCGCGCCGACGGCCTGCTTGACGGTGGCGAGCTGCCGGGCGGCGGCGGCGCCGGCCAGCGGCTTGCCCGCGGCGTCCACCAGCGCGCTGGGGTCGACGAGGACGGCGACGCTGAGCTTGTTGACCTGCCCGGGGGCGATCTTCGTCCGCGTCACGGTCTTGTCGACGCCGAAGGTGGTGCTGCCGTCGGTCGACTTGTAGTTCGACTTGCCGTTCGCCCCGGCCGCGGTCTGCGCGTAGGAGGGGATGTTCGTACCCGTGCCGGCGGGGGCACCCGTCGGGCCGCCGCTGCCCGTGAGCGTCTCGGTCTTCTTGGTCGTCTGGAGCGGGACGCCGTTCTTGGCGTACTGCAGCTTGTCCTGCGTGGCCTGGTCGACGTTCAGGTCGCTGGTGACCTGGACCTGCGCCTTGCCGGCGCCCAGCGTGCTGGCGAGCATCGCGTTGATCGACGAGCTCAGGCTCTGGTCGTAGCGCGCCTGGGCGGCCTGCTTGGAGGTGGCGGTGCCGTCGGTGCCCGTGCCGTCGCCGGCCGGCCAGAGCATCGAGCCGCTGCCGTCGGTGATCGTGACGTTGGCCGTCTTGAGGCCCTGGACGCTGGACGCAACGAGGTTGGCGATGCCGCGCACCGCGCCGGGCTCGAGCGTCGACGCGCCGCCGCCGAGCAGGACGGCCGCGGTGGCGGGCTGCTGCTGGTCGGCGAAGAGCTGGTCCTTGGGGAGCGTCAGGGAGACCTGGGCGCCCGAGACGCCGTCGATCTGGCCGATCGTGTTGGCGATCTGCCCCTCGAGGGCGCGCTGGTAGGCGACCTGCTGCTGGAAGTTGGAGGCGCCGAGCTTCTGCTTGTCGAGCAGCTCGAAGCCGGGCTGCTGCTGCGCGGAGTTCAGCCCCTGCTCGGCCAGCGCGATGCGTGCCGCGCCGACCTGCGCCTTCTCGACGGCGACCTGGGTGCCGTTGGAGCGGATCTCGTACTTGATGCCCTTGCTGTCGAGCGCCGTCGAGATCTTGCCCGTCTGGGCGGGATCGAGCCCGGCCATGATCTGCGTGTAGCTCGGGGCCGAGGCCATCCTGACGAGGAGCATCGCGACCACGACGAAGGCGAGGGCGCACCCGGCGAGGGTGATCTTGCCGCGCGTGGAGAGGGACTGGAGCAGCTGCATGGGGAACCTGGCCTAGACCTGGGTGTGGAAGACGTCGTTGATGGCCTCGACGCCCTTGGTCCGCAGCTGGCTGGCGAGCTGCATCGAGAGCTGTGCGCGCTCGACGGCCATGACCGCGGTGGTGGGGTCCGTGGCCGTGCCGTTGGCCAGGGCGGTCGACGCCTCGGACGCCTGGTCCTGCAGACCTTGGAGGGACTCGAGCTGCTTGGTGAGCATCGAGCCGAACGCGGAGCCCGCGCCCGAGGTCGCGCCGGCCGGGTCGGTCTCGACCGCGCCGGGCTCGCCGCGCACGCTGCCCACGCCGCCGACGCCCCAGTCGCCGCCCTTGGTGAGGAAGCTCGGGTCGATCGCCGTCATCGCAGGATGTCGAGCGTCTTGGAGAACATCTGCTTGGCGGTCTGCATCGCCGTGACGTTGGCCTCATAGCCGCGCGAGGCGGAGATGAGGTCGACCATCTCGGTGACCGTGCTGATGTTCGGCTGGGAGACGTAGCCCTGCGCGTCGGCGGACGGGTTGCCCGGGTCGTACACGCGGCGGTTGGCGGTCGGGTCCTGCTGGATGCCGACGGCCTCGACGCCCATGGCCTTGCCGAGCGTCTGGTCGAAGGACTCCTGGACCACGACCTCCTTGCGGCGGTAGCCCGGCGTCTGCGCGTTGGCGAGGTTCTCCGCGGTGGTGTCCATCCGCAGGCGCTCGGCGCTGAGGCCGCTGCCGGAGACGGTGAGCGCGTCGAAGAGGCCCATCAGCGGGTGCCGATCGCGGACTGGAGGATCTCGATGCGGGACTTGAGGACCTGCGCGATGGTCTCGTACTGCAGCCCGTTGGCGGCCTGCGCGGCGGACTCGGTGTCGAGGTCCACGGAGTTGCCGTCGGCGCGGCGCGGCGCGCTCGCGTCGACCTGCGTGGCCGGCGTCCAGGCGTCGATCGCCTTGGTGTCGCCGGTGCCCATGGCCGACCGGAGCTGGTCGGTGAACGGCACGTCGACGCGGCGGTAGCCCGGGGTGTTGACGTTCGCGATGTTGGCCGCGATCGCCTGCTGCCGGGCCGAGGATCCGCGCAGGGCGGCCGCGAGGCTCACTTGGGTGGTGTCGAACAGATCCATGGCAGGAGGCGTGGGTCGGGGTGACCGTGCCTCCTGGCGGTGGTCGTCGGCGCCCGTCCGTGGGCGTCTCTCCGTATGTCGACCGGGCCGGGCCCGGCTTGAGGCGCCCCGGACGGGGCCCTCCCCACCGGGGGCTCAGCGCCCGGCGGCGGCGCGGTAGCCCTGCGCCGCGGTGCGCGACAGGCCGGTGCGCTGCAGCTGTGCCGCGGTGCGCGCCATGGCGCCGCGGATCGCCTCGGCGGCCAGGGCCTGCACGCGCGCGGCGTGCTCGAGCTGGCCGCGCTCGACGGGATCGGCATGCCGGTGGGCGCGGGCCTCGAGCTCGGCCAGGGCGGCCTCGCGGCGTGCGGCGAGGCCGAGGAGCTCGTCCACGCGGCCGTCGGTGACCAGTGCGAGCTCCTCGTCGGCGAGCGCCGCGAGCCGGGCGGCGGGGCTCACGCCGAGGCGGCGCGCGCGAGCGCCGGCCCGGCGTCGTCCTGCGCCGGGGCGGAGGGCTGCGCGGGGGCGGCCACCTGGGCCCAGGCGTCGCGCAGGTCGGCGAGCAGCCGCTGGACGTGGCCGATCTTCACCGTGGAGCGCTCGACGCGCGCCTCGATGAGCGTCCGGCGACAGAAGACGTAGATCGCCTGCAGGCGGACCGCGACCTCGCCGGCCTCCATGTTGAGGGTCGCCAGGAGCTCGTCGAGGATCGCCTCGGCGCGCTCGAGCCGCTCGCCCGCGGGCAGCCAGCCCTCCTGCTCGGCGGCGGTCTCGGCCTGGCGGAGGAAGCGCATGGCACCGTCGTAGAGCATCACGACGAGCTGCTCGGGCGAGGCGGTCAGGACGCTCGACTCGCGATAGGCGTTGGACTGGGCGGCGTACGGGTTCATTCGTCCTCCTGGGGGAACGTGCTGTTCTCGTGCTCGGCGTCCGCGGGGGGCGCTTGAGCGGTCTGGACGGGTGGTCGGCTCAGGCCAGCCCGAACTGCGCCTTCACCCGGGCGAGGGTGTCGTTGTTGGCCGCCATGGCGGTCTCCAGCGCGGTGAACTGCTTGCGCAGCAGGTTCTCCTTGCTGGTCATGCGGTCGTCGAAGCGGGTCAGCGCATCCGCGAGCGAGCCGAGCTCGGTCGAGGCGGCGTCGAGGCGGCCCGAGAGCATCCCGCCCGTCTGCTGCATGGGCGTGAGCACGGCGGCGAAGGCTTGGGCGAAGCCCGCCGGGCTCTGGCCCGTCCCGGCGATGACCTTCTTGACCGCGGTCGGGTCGGCCGCCAGCTTCGCGCGCAGCGCGCTCTCGTCGAGCGTCAGCTTGCCGGCGACGCTGTCGGCGTTGACGGTGGTGCTCGCGGCGCCGGTCGAGATGCCGAGGTCTGCGAGCGTGCGGGCGGTGTCCGTCGACGACCCCGTGATGGTCCCGAGCGTCTGGCGCAGCGAGTCGAGCATGCCCGACAGCCCCGAGTCGCCGAAGAGCGAGCCCTTGGCCGCGTCGGAGGCCGTCGTGGGGTTCGGCACGCGCTGCTCGGTGATGCGCGAGCGGATGGCGTCGACGACCGAGTTGTAGGCGCCGACGAACCCCTTGACCGCGGACACGAGGTTGTCCGGGTTCGGGCCGGGGTTGCCGACGATGAGCGAGATGCCGGCCGCGTCGGTGACGCCCTTGACCGTCACCTCGACGCCGGGCAGAGCGTCCGTGACGATGTTGGAGGAGGACGTGAAGGACGTGCCGTCGATCGTGCCCTGCGCATCGAGCCCCGCGGAGCTCGCCGTCTGCGTGCCGAGGCCGGTCACGACGGCCTGGCTCGCGGACCCGGTCGTGCGGGCGGAGATGGCGAGCTTGCCGTTGACGTTGACGGCGAAGACGCCCTCGCCGTCGGGATAGTCCGCCTCGTTGATCGCGGTGACGGCGTCGTCGAGGCTCGAGCCGGCCGGGACGTTCACGGCGACCCCATTGACCGTCACCGGGCCGGACGGCGCGCTGTAGGCGTAGGTCGACTGGGCCCCGCGAGCCAGCTGCGAGACCACGAGCTGGTGCCCGCCCGGCGAGGCGCCGGCGACGGTCCGCACGGTGGCCTTCGTCGTGTCGGTGGACTCCACCGTCTGGGAGTTGCCCCACGTCGTCACGGAGGAGAGCGCCGTGGTGGCGGTCTTCAGTGAAGTCAGCTTGCTCTGGATGTCCTGCAGCGCCGTCTGGCGCGCCTGCGCCGAGGTCTGCTTGTTGGAGATCACGGTCCGCGGCTGGCTCTCCACGGCCATGAGCTGGGAGATGATCGACTCCGTGTCCAGGCCGGAGGCGAGGCCCGTGAGCTGGATGCCGGTCATGCGACCTCCGCCCCGCCGTCGGTCGCGTCCGCCGCGCGCTCTGGGCTCACCGCGTCGGTCAGCGCGAGGGGGGTGACCTCGCCGTCGGGGTGCAGGAGCGAGGCGACGACGCGGCCGCTGAGGCGATCCGTGTCGAACATCATCCGCTTGCCCTCGGTCTCGAGCTGCTCGACCAGGCGCGCGGCGGCGTCGACCTCGTCCCACACCTCGTCGGGGATGCGGTCGGCGGTCACGAGCGTCGCGGGGAGGTCGTGGCGGCGGCGCGCCTGCTCGATCTCGTAGACCCGCGCGAAGCGGCCCTCGGCGACCTCGTCCGCGGCTGCGGGGACGACCCGGCCGGAGGCGTCATAGGTCCCGCTGGTGTCGGTCGGTCGTACATCGAAGCTCATGTGGTGTCCTCCTTGACGGTTCTGCGGCCCCTCCATGGGCCGGACAGCGATGCGTCGCTCCCGGTCATCGGATGCATCCTGGGTGCCTTGAGAGCGGCACCGGACGTCCGTATGAGTGGCCGTCACTAGGCGGCCAGCAGGTCCGACTCGCGACGCAGCAGCTCGGCGTCCTCGTCGAGCCCGCGGCGCGCGGCGACCTCGGCCAGGCCGCGCAGCGCCGCCGCGTCGACGCCGAAGCGGTCGCAGGCGCCGATCCACTCGTCCGCGGCCGACTCGAGGTAGCCCCGGCGCAGGTAGACCTGCGCCAGGTGCTCGCGCCGGTCGCGCTCGGGGATCGCGGTGCGGTCGAGGACCTCCGCCAGGCGCTCGAACGCCTCGAAGCGCTCGAGGCGGGCGAGCACGTCGAGCATGACCCCGAGCGCGGGCGCCGAGGTGGCGGGCAGCATGCCGTCGGCGTCCACGCCGGCCCACGCTGCGAGCACGGCGCGCTCGGGCGCGGGCAGCCGCCCCTCGGCGGCCGCGAGGGCGTCCGCGACGACGGGGTCGCCGGCGTCGACGCCCGCGGCGAGGCGGGCGAAGAGCTCGGTGCGCAGCGCGGCGCCCTTGACGCCGGCCTGCGGCTCCACGGCCGCGGCCGCCGCGGCGGCGTCGGCCAGGCGGCCCTGGGAGAGCAGGGCCTCGGCGAGGGCCACGCGGGCCGGGCCGGCGGACGGCTGAGCGGCCACGATCGCCCGCAGCATCCCCTCCGCCTCGACGACCGCGCCGGCCTCGTAGACCGTCACCGCGACGAGGAAGCGCACCGACGGCGCGAGCTCGCCGCCCGAGAGCGCCTCGACCTCGGCCAGCACGTCGGCGACCGGGCGGCCTTGACGCAGCAGCACGCCGGCGAGCGCCTCGACGCTCGGCGGGAAGCCGGGCTTGAACTCCAGCGAACGCCGCAGGAGCCCCTCGGCGGCCGGGCGGTCGCCGTCGTCGACGCGGATCCCCGCCAGCGCCAGGGCGGCCAGATGCGTGCCGCAGCCGACGTGGGGCGAGTACGCGCTCGACGCGTCGCCCCACTCCAGGCACTGCTCGAGCAGGGCGACGGCGCGGGCGCTGTCGCCGGCCGCGCGGGCGGCCTGCGCCTGCTCGTAGACGACGTCGGTGAAGCCGGGGAACGCGCGCAGCGACTGCTCGGCGACCTCGTCGACCTCCTCCAGCTCACCGCACGTCCGCAGCGCCGTCATCAGGCGGGTCGCCAGCGAGGGCGCGAAGCCCGCCGGCAGCACGTCGCCCTCCGGCGTGAGCCCGTCCCACGCTTCGCGCAGGTGCCCGAGGGCAGCGGCGTGGTCGCCGGCGGCCATGTGCTCGGAACCGAGGTTGTAGTGCAGGAACGGCGAGTCCTCGCCCTCGGCGATCTGGCGTTCGAGCAGCTCGATGTTCCGGGCCGACTTGCCCTTGGCGTCGCGGACGGCGCCGAGGTAGCCGTAGTGCTCGAGGCGCACGGACGTCCGGGCGATCCGGTCCGGGAGCCCGCTCGGGAGCGTGTCGATGATCTGCTCGTGGATGCGCCCGGTGAAGCGGTAGGCCGGCCGGTTGCGGAACACGCGCAGCGCGTCGTGCGTGGTGGCCGTGCCGCTCTCCAGCTCGCCGGTGTGGTTGGTCTCCACGAGGAAGAACGCCTCGCGCCAGGTCTGGGCGGTCAGCGCGCGCAGCGCCTCGGCGTCGCCCTCGACCAGGACCTCGTCGGCGTCGAGGTAGAGGATCCAGTCGCTGGTGGCGGCGTCGAAGGACACGTTGCGCGCCGCCGAGAAGTCGCCCGTCCAGGCGTGGTGGAGCACCCGGGCGCCGTGGGCCTCGGCGATCTCGACCGTGCGGTCGCTCGAGCCGGTGTCGACGACGACGACCTCGTCCACCGCGTCGCGGACGGAGGCGAGGCACTTGCCGATCATCGCCTCCTCGTCCTTGACGATCATGCAGAGGCTCAGCGTCAGCCCGGTGGCCGGGCGCGCGGCGGCGGCGATGCGCTTGGCGCGGGGGCCGAGGTCGCGCAGGACGGCCAGGACGGCCGGCGGCAGGCCCTGCGGCGAGGCGGTGCCCGCCCGGCGGCGGCGCGCGCACTCGGCGAGGTTGCGCTCGACGTCCGGCAGCTCGGGGTCCAGGCGCCGGGCGGCGGTGAACAGCGGCTCGGCGGCGCGGATCTCGCCGAGCTCGTAGAGCGCGACGCCCGCGTGGTTCAGCAGCCACGGCTCGCGCGGATCCTCCTCGAGGATCGCGACGAGCTCGGCGGCGACCGCGGCCAGGCGGCCGGCCAGGACGGCGACGCTGCCGTCCCGCACCGCCAGCGCGGCCTCCACGAGCAGCCGGCGAGCCAGGTCGCGCTCGCCCGCGTCCTCCCAGGCCCGGACCTCGCCGAACAGCGCGCGGTAGCCCGCGAGATCGCCGCCGCGCAGCAGCGCTCCCGCGCGGGCGGGAAGCGTGAGGGTGGGGCGGACGGGGGGCGCGGCGAGCGGATCGCCGGGGACGAGGGCGTCGGGGCCGGTCAGGCGCAGGGCCACGGGGTCAGACCTCCGGAGGGGGAGCGGAACGGCATGCCGCCCAGTGGTCGGCCCGTCCGCGTCCAGCTTGAGGCGGACGCACCATCCCCACTTCTGGGGAGGACGTCCGTCGACAGATGCTCGCGTTTGGATACCACGAAGTGGGGATCCCGCCGCCGCGAGCCAGGCCCGATACACCCCTCGTCCCCGCCGCTGAACCCTTTAGGAGCCCTCCACATCATGACGATCGCCACCCCCCAGAAGCATCGCCGCATGTCCTCGGAGGACGCGCTTGCTCTCTGGACGGAGTATCGCCGCACGAACGACAGGGCGCTTCGTGACCGGCTGGTCCTGACCTTCGCCCCGCTGGTGAAGTACATCGTCTACAAGAAGGTCCGCGAGATGCCGGCCCGCTGCGAGGTCGAGGACTTCATCTCCTGCGGCCTGGAGGCGCTCATCCAGTCCATCGACCGCTACGACCCGGCCAAGGGCGCGACGCTCGAGCAGTACGCCTGGACGCGGATCCACGGCGCCGTGCTCGACGAGCTGCGCCGCCAGGACTGGGCGCCCCGCTCCGTCCGGCGCTGGGAGCGCGACATCGATCGCGCCGTCGAGACCTTCACCTCGCTGCAGGGCCGCCGCCCCTCCACCGAGGAGCTCGCCGAGGCCATGGGCGTCGAGGTCGCAGAGCTGCGCCGCCGCCGCGACGAGGTCACGCAGTCCGACCTCACCTCCCTGAACACGCTCGTGCTCTCCGATGACGAGACGACGATCGAGCGCATGGACACGATCGCCTCCAAGGACGAGACCCTCGACCCGCTCCACGCCGCCGCCAAGGACGAGGCCAAGGACAAGTTCCGCGCCGCCTTCGCCCGCCTGCCCCAGCGCGAGCGCGAGGTCGCCGTCCTGCTCTACGTCAAGAACATGACGCTGGCCGAGATCGGCGAGATCCTCGGCGTCTCCGAGTCCCGTGTCTGCCAGATCCACGGCGCGCTGAAGCGCACCCTGCGCACGGCGCTCGACGCCGACGAGCAGCTCTTCAAGGCCGTCGCCTAGCGGCGGGCGGGGGTCGGCGCGCGAGCCGGCGGGGCG
>JAXDGY010000093.1:0-14881 GCA_034664785.1 Solirubrobacteraceae bacterium | reverse complement strand
GGTGCTCGCCGTCAAGGCGCGCAAGCCGATCTTCGGCTACCGGATGATGGCCTTCTCGCTGCTGGCGATCGTGGTGCTCGGCTTCACGGTCTGGGCGCACCACATGTTCGTCTCCGGCATGCAGGGTTGGATCCGCGTGCCCATGATGGTGACCACGGCGATCATCGCGGTCCCCACGGGCATCAAGATCTTCTCGTGGCTCGCCACGCTGTGGCGGGGCGTGCTCAGGCTCGACACGCCGATGCTGTTCGCCCTGGGCTTCCTGACGATGTTCACCCTCGGCGGGATCTCCGGGGTGATGCTGGCGATGATCCCGCTGACCATCCACGTCAGCGACACGTACTTCATCGTCGCCCACATCCACTACGTGCTCTTCGGCGGCTCGCTGTTCACGATCTTCGCCGGCGTCTACTACTGGTTCCCGAAGATGACGGGCCGGATGTACGACGAGCGCCTCGGCAAGCTGCACTTCTGGCTGACGTTCATCTTCTTCAACCTCACGTTCGCCCCGATGCACCTGATCGGCGTCCAGGGCATGCCGCGGCGCGTCGCCGACTACGCCGACCAGTTCGCGACCTGGAACCTGATCATCTCGCTGGCGTCGTTCGGGGTCGGGCTCAGCTCGCTCGTCTTCCTCTACAACATGGTCGCCTCGTGGCGCGGCGGGCCGCGGGCGGTCGCCAACCCGTGGCGCGCCCTCACGCTCGAGTGGCAGGTCTCCTCGCCGCCACCCGTCTTCAACTTCGAAACGGTGCCGACGGTCGTCGGCGGCCCCTATGAGTACGGGGTCCCAGGTGCGGTGCACGGGGTCTTCGAGCCGGCGGTCCGCGGGGCGCCGGCCGGGTCCGCCCCCGCCGGATCGCCATCAACCCACACCCCAGGAGGGCCCACGCCATGAAGACCATCCTCGTCGTCGCGAACGAGACCATCGGCGGGGCCTCGCTGTTCGACGCGGTCAAGGCCCACGTCGACGCCGCGGGCGGCGACGCCCGCGTCGTCGCATGCGTCCCGCAGGGCACGCCGAAGCACGGCAACGTCATCTACGACGAGGCCGTCCACCAGGCGGCCCAGGTCCGCATCGACCTCGCCCGGCAGGTCCTGCGCGAGTCCGGCATCGACGCCATCGGCGAGGTCGGCGACTCCGATCCCTACACGGCCGCGATGGACGCCGTCCGCGAGCACCATCCGGACGAGATCATCGTGTCGACCTACCCCGCGACCTCGTCGGGCTGGCTGCGGCGCGACCTCGTCGAGCGCATCGAGGGCGACGCGGGCGTGCCCGTCGAGCACGTCGTCGTCGACCTGGACGCCGAGGGCCTGCCCTACGACGTCACGCTCGTCGTCGCCAACCGGACGGCCGCCAGCGACGACCTGCTCGAGCGGTTGAAGGGCATCGCGAGCGAGGAGCGCCAGCACCTGTTCATCTGCGTCGTCCCGCAGGAGGGCGGCGACGGCCTGGCCGCGCGGCGGGCGGCCGCCCGGCTGACCCAGATCCTCGATCGCGTGCGATCCGCCGGCCTCCTGTGCGCAGGCATGATCGGCGACCCCGACCCGTACACGGCGGTCCAGAACGCCGTCCAGTTCTTCCGCGTCGACGACATCGTGATCTCCACGCTGCCCGCGACCAGGTCGGGCTGGATGCGGGCCGACCTGATCGAGCGGGTCCAGAGCGCCACGCGCAAGCCGGTCACCCACGTCGAGGTGCGGGCGTCCTCCGACAAGTCCGCGGCGGCCTGATGGAGGCCGCCTCCGTCCCCACCGCAGGCCACGGCCACGGCGAGCACCACGGGCCGCCGGAGGCGAACCGCAGCTCGCGCGTGGATCCGCAGATGCTCGGGATGCTGCTGTTCATCATCAGCGAGATCATGGTGTTCGGGGCCTTCTTCACGGCCTACTTCTTCATCCGCGTCGTGAACGGCGACGAGTGGCCCGCCGCGGGCACCGAGCTCCCCAAGCTGGTCGCCGGCGTCAACACCGCGATCCTGCTGTCGTCCTCCGTGACGCTGCACTGGGCGGAGAACTCGATCAAGAACGACAACCGCTTCGGGTTCCGCGCCGGGATCCTGACGACGTTCCTGCTCGGGCTCACGTTCCTGTTCATCCAGATCAACGAGTACGTGCACATCGGCTTCGCGCCGCACGACAGCGCCCAGGGCTCGGTCTTCTACGGCCTGACGGGCCTGCACGGCGCCCACGTCTTCATCGGCCTGCTGCTGCTCTCGATGGTCACGGTGCGCGCCTTCCGCGGGCACTACTCGTCGACGTCGCACCGCGGCGTCGAGGTGCCGGGCATCTACTGGCACTTCGTCGACGTCATGTGGATCGTCGTCTACCTGACCGTCTACATCATCTGAGGCCCGGCGTGCCCCGCCCGCGCTCCCTCGGCAACCCGCTGCGCTCCGAGGACGCCGCCTTCCGGTGGCTGCTCGCCGTCGCCGCCGTGGCCATCGTGATCGGCGTGCTCGTCCTGGCTGGACGGGCGATCTTCTAGCGGGCTGCGTCGGGCGGCGACGGGCGCACGCCCGGCGGCCCCGCCTACTTGACGGTGAGCGTGCCCTTCATGCCCGCGGCCTCGTGGCCCGGGACCTCGCAGAAGTACGTGTACGTGCCCGGCTTGAGGTCGGCCTTGAAGCTCGAGGTGCCCTTCGCGACGACCGCGCCGGCGCCCAGGCCCTTGATGGCGATGTTGTGATCCACGCCGGAGGTGTTGGGCATCTCGATCGTGGCGGGACCCGGGGTCCCCGCCGCCTTGGCGTTGACGAACAGCAGCTGACCGTCGGGCGCCGCGGGGATCTTCAGGACGCCGCCGGCCTCGACCGCGGGCTTGTTCGACGCCACGCCGCCGACGGCGGTGGCGAGCAGCCCGGTGTCCTTGCCGGACTTGCCGACGGCCTGCGCGACGTAGGCGGCGACGTCGGCGGCCTTCTTGCCGGTGACCAGGTTCGCGGGCATGACGCCCGTCCCCTCCGCGCCGGGCCGCGACGGGAACGCGATCTGCTGCTTGACCATGCCCTCGATGGCGCTCTGCCCGAGGCCGTCGACGCGCGAGCGGACGAAGGCGGCATCCAGGTCGGGCCCGGTGACACCCTTGGTGCCGGCACGCGAGAGCACGTGGCAGGACCCGCACTTCTGCACGAACACCTGCTTGCCGGCGACCTTGTCGGCGTTGTCGGACTTGACTGCACAGCCACCCGCACCGAGAGCCAGCGCGGCGGTGGTGACTGCGACGGTGGCGAACGGCGCACGGCTCCTCATCCCGCGACGGACCCTATCCGCAGGGGCAGATGGTCGGCAAGCGGCGGATTCGGCCAGCGCCTCATCGGCGGATTCGGCTAGCGCCTCATCGGCGGATCGGCCAGCGCCTCATCCGCTTGGACGAACTCGGCTAACGCCTCGTTCGTCCGGCATCGGCCGCCATGAGGGCGGACCGTCGGCCTCGCGCGATACGATCGCCCGCGTGAGCCTTCGTCAGCGCTACCGCCTGCGGACGCCGTCCACCGGACGGGAGATCTTCTTCGAGGCCGAGCCGGGCCGCACCTACACCGACCGGGACACGGGCGAGGAGCTCCAGGTCGTCGGCAAGGTGCTCCCCGTCGCCCCCAGCGGCTCGCGTCTGCCGTGGGCGGTCGAGAACCTGCGCTTCTGCCCCTGGTGCGACCAGCTCGCCCAGAAGGACCTCAACGACTGCCCCACCTGCGGCCGCCGCATGGGGCCGATCTCCGCGAGCTGAGTCAGGCTCCGTATGACGCGCCGCGTCACGGCCCTCGTCACCGCGCTCGTGCTCTCGGGCGGGCTGGCCGCCTGCGGGGGCGCGAGCTCCAGCGGCGACCCGATCCCGAAGACGACGCCGGAGCTCCTGCCTCCGAGCGACGCGGCACTCGCCCCCAGCGCGGGAGCGGGGTCCGCGGCGACGTCGACGACCGGGACGACGTCCACCACGTCGACGACCGCCACCACGCCTGCCACCTCGTCCGGCGGGGTGACCGGCGGGACCTCCACGGGCACCTCCGGCGGCGCGACGGCCACGCCGCAGACGCCCGCCGCGACGCCCCCCGCATCGCAGGGGACGGGCGGCGCCGGAACAGGCGGCACGACGACGCCCGGCGGGACGAGCGGCGGCACGACGACGGGCACCTCCACCGGGACGTCCACCGGGACCGGCGGCGCGTCGGCCGGCGGCTTCAGCTCGTTCTGCCAGCAGAACCCGGGCGCCTGCTAGCCCGGCCCGTGGGGCTCAGGTCCCCGGCGCCGGCGTTGTCGTCGTCGGCGTCGTGGTGGTCGGGGTCGTCGTGGTCGTCGTGGTCTGCTTGCTCGTCGGCTGCGGGTCGGTGACCAGCGTCGCCGAGTACAGCAGGCGCGCCGTGCGGTACAGGCAGTAGAAGCGCGTGACGTTGTTGACGCCGGTCTGTGCCGTCGCCGAGGAGAAGTCGTCGCACGTGCCCTTCTTGCGCGACGCGCGCCAGGACGTGGTCCCGGGCTGGTTGACGCCCAGCGCCGGGGCCCAGGTCGGGACGCTGAGGCCGATGACCATGCCCTTCTTGACCGGGATGGACTTCTCGAGCGGGAACTGGACCGTCTGCCCGAAGTACGGCGTGAGCTTCTGCGGCTCGCCCTGCGCGATGACCCGGTAGTAGAGCTTGCGCCCCGGCCGCACGACGGTGAGCTGCGCGATCGCCTCGCCGCCGAGGTTCTCGTTGAAGAACTTCGTCTGCTTGGTGCCGGGGTCGCTCAGGGTGATCGACCAGGCGACGATGCGGCCGTCCTGGGGGACGACGTCGACGGCGCGGCTGTCGCCCTCCTTGGCCTGGAAGCCGGTCGTGCGGCTGACGGCCAGGCACGGCTTGCCGGGACAGGCGGCGGCGATCTGCGTGGCGGGCTTGCCGATGTCGGCGACCATCGCCGACGCGGTGGCGGGGGCCGCAAGCGCGCCCAGCGTGGCAGCGGCGACCGTGAGGGAGTGCTTCATCACGGGCCATTCAACACGAATGCGCCCGCGAGTTGCGGGCTGCACCGTGCAAGGAGCGGGTGGCCACTAGGGTCGGGGGCCATGGAGTCGGCGATCGAGGTGGCCGGCCTGGTGCGCGAGTACCGGGGCGGCCTGCTGGCGGTGAGGGGCATCGACCTGGCCGTCGCGCCCGGCGAGGTCTACGGCTTCCTGGGGCCCAACGGCGCGGGGAAGACCACGACCGTCCGGATGCTCGTCACGCTCCTGCGCCCCTCAGGCGGCTGGGCGCGCGTGGCCGGCTACGACGTCGCCAAGGAGCCCGCGCAGGTGCGCCGGCGCATCGGGGTCGCCCTGCAGGAGGCGGCACTCGACCAGCTCATGACCGGCCGCGAGCTCATGGAGCTCCAGGCCACGCTGCACGGCATCGCGGCCCGCGACGTCCGCGAGCGGGCGGCCGACCTCATCGACCGCGTGGACCTGCGCGCGGCGGCCGACCGCCGCGTCGGCACCTACTCCGGCGGCATGCGCCGGCGGCTGGACCTCGCCATGGCGCTCGTGCACGCGCCCCAGGTCCTCTTCCTCGACGAGCCGACCACCGGCCTGGACCCGGTCAGCCGCCTCACGCTCTGGGGCGAGATCCAACGCCTGAAGGACGAGGGGACCACGGTGTTCCTCACCACCCAGTACCTGGAGGAGGCCGACCAGCTCGCCGACCGCGTCGGCATCATCAGCGCCGGCCGCCTCGTGGCCGAGGGCACTCCGGAGGCCCTCAAGGCGGAGATCGACCGGCCGCACCTCGACCTGACCTTCGACGGCGACAGCCCCGACCTCGGCGTCGCGGGCTCCGTCCTGGAGCGCTTCGGCGACCTGCGCCCGCCCGCGGCGGGCGCCCAGCTGTCCGTCGCCGTGGCCGGCGGCTCGAGCGCCATCGCGCCGGTGGTCCGGGCCCTGGACGAGTCCGGCATCGGCGTCGCCTCGGTCGAGCTGGTCTCCCCCACGCTCGACGACGTCTTCGTGGCCAAGACCGGGCAGCGCCTGGAGGGCGAGGACCAGGACGGCTCCGCCTGATGCTGCGCGTCGTCGGTGCGCTGGCCTGGCGGGCCCTGAGCAACGCGGGGCGCCGGCCGCAGTTCCTCGCGCCGCTGGTCGTCTTCCCCACGCTGCTGCTCAGCGTCAACGTCGGCGGCCTGTCGCGCACGACCGAGCTGCCGGGCTTCCCGGAGGTCCACGGCTTCCTCGACTTCCAGCTCGCGGCGGCGATCGTCCAGTCGCTGCTGCTCGGCGGGATCTCGACCGGCATCGCCAGCGCGCTGGACATCGAGGGCGGCTTCTTCGACCGGCTCGTCGCCGCGCCGATCCCGCGCGTGGCGATCGTCCTCGGGCGCCTGGCCGCGGGGGCGGTCATCGCCGCAGGGCAGTGCCTGTGGTTCCTCGCACTCGGCCTCGTCTTCGGGGCGCACATCGAGGGCGGCGTCGCCGGCGTGGCGATCGTCCTGCTCATCGGGGTGACGGCCGGCGTCGGGTTCGGGGCGATCGGCCAGGCGATCGCGCTGCGCGCCCGCAGCGCCGCGACGGTCCAGGGCATCTTCCCGCTGGTCTTCGTCGTCCTGTTCATGTCGAGCGCGTTCTTCCCGCGGGCGCTGCTGGCCAGCCCGATCGACGTGATCGCGCGCTTCAACCCGCTGAGCTACATCGCCGACGGCATGCGGGCTCCGATCATCTCCGGGGTCGAGGCCGGCCCGGCGCTCGAGGGCCTCGGGGCGGCCCTCGGGATCGTGCTGGTCGCCGGCGCGCTCTCGGTGCTGGCCCTCCGGGGCAGGCTGCGGGACGCGTGAGGGGCTCACCGACGGGTGTGAGGGGCTCGCTGACGGTGGTCGGAGCGCTCGTGCGGCGCGCGGCCAACGAGATCCTGCGCGTCCCGGGCGCCGCGATCCCCGGCGTGCTCGCGCCCACGATCTTCATGCTGGGCATCTCGGCGACGTTCTCGAAGGCGGCCAGCCTGCCCGGCTTCACCGCCGACGACTTCCGGACGTTCGTCGTGCCGGTCGGGCTGCTGCAGGGCGCGGGCTTCACCGGCGCCGCGACCGGCGTCAACCTGGCGCGCGACATCGAGCAGGGCTGGTTCGACCGGCTGCTGCTGGCGCCGGCGTCGCGCCCGACGCTGCTGGCCGGGATCGTGGCCAGCGCGGGGCTGCGGGCGCTGCTGCCCGCATCGTTCCTCCTGCTCGTCGCGTTCGCGCTCGGCGTCGACGTGCCGTCGGTGGCGACCTTCGTCCTGACCGCCGTGCTCGTCGTCGGCCTTGCGTGCGCCATGGCGTGCTGGGGGGTGATCATCGCCCTGCGCTTCCGCACGCAGCAGGCGGCGCCGCTCATGCAGATCGCGGCCTTCATCGCGGTGCTGTTCACCCCCGCCTACGCGCCCGTGGCGCTGCTGCAGGGCTGGCTGCGCACCATCGCCGGCGTCAACCCGGTCAGCCTCGTGCTCGACGGCGTGCGCCAGGGGTTCGTGGGCGAGCTGGACTGGTCGACCACGTGGCCCGCGCTCACAGCCGTCGCCGGCCTGCTGATCGTGCTCGGGTCGCTCGCCGCCCGGGGCCTGCGACGCTACGGCGCGTGAGCGGGGCTTCGGACACCACCGATCCGGCGCTGCTGGACCGCATCGACCGCTACTGCGACACCGTCCCGCGCGTGGCCGCGCGGACGGAGCTGCACGGCCCCTTCATCCTGTTCGTGCGCGAGGGCGCGTGGGCCTACTACGCCCGCCCGCACCTGGAGCGGAGGCCGCGGACGGCGTTCACTCCCGCCGCCGTGCGGCGCGTGTGCGCCCGCCAGCGCGAGCTGGGCATCCCCGAGGCCTTCGAGTGGCTGCACGAGACCGCGCCGGGCGCTGAGGCCGCGGTCAGCGCCGCCGGCCTGGTCGTCGTCCGGCATCCGCTGCTCGCGCTGCTCGCGCCGCCCGCCCCCGTCCCGCACCCGCCGCAGGCCGCCGTGCGCCTGCTCGCGCCGGACGACCCGGCGCTGCCGCAGGCCCGCGCGGCGATCGAGGTGGGCTTCGCGACGGGCGGGACGGCGCCGGGCCCGGCCGGAGCAGCCGAGCGCGACGCCGAGGCCGCGCGCGCCGAACCGCGCCGGTTGGCCTTCGTGCAGCGCCTGCTGGCCTCCGGCCACGTCGTCATGGCCGCGGCGGAGGACGCGGACGGCGTCGTCGGCGGCGGGATGGCGTCGCCGCGCGGGGACGTCGCGGAGCTGGCGGGCATCGCCACGCTCCCGGCGGCCCGGCGGCGCGGCGTGGCTCGCTCGGTCACCGACGCGCTGGTCGCCGCGATGGCCGGGCGCGGCGTTGCGACCGTCTTCCTCAGCGCCGCCGACGACACGGTCGCCCGCATCTACGAGGGTGCGGGGTTCCGGCGGGTGGGCACCGCCTGCATCGCGGAGCCGGGCTGAGGTGCGCGGCCGGGCCGCCCCGCCTGCGCTCAGCGGCCCTCGTAGGTCGCCTTGCCCGGCCCCTCGGTGAGGAACGAGCGCACGGCGCCCTTGAGGTCCTCGGTGGCGAAGAGCGGGCCGGAGACCTCGGCCACGACGGCGTCGGCGGCGCGGGTCCCGCCGTCGAGCTGGGCGCGGATCAGGCGCTTGGTCGCCGCGTGCGCCTTGGTGGGCCCGGACGCCAGGCGGGCGGCGAACGCGCGGGCGGCGTCATCGAACCCGTCCGCCGGCAGGACGCGGTTGACGACGTTCCAGCGCTCGAGCGCCGCGGCGTCGTAGAGCTCGCCCGTGAAGACGAGCTCCCGGGCGCGGGCCGGGCCGGCGCGCTCGGCCAGGCGCTGAGGGCCGCCCATCGACGGGGTCAGGCCCACGACGATCTCCACGAGGCCGAACTTCGCGCGGTCGGAGGCGAGGAGCAGGTCGCAGGCCAGGCTGACCTCGAAGGCGGCCGTGAGGCACAGCCCGTGCGCGGCGAAGACCGTGGGGCACGGGAGGTCCTCGAGGGCATGGATCGTGTGCAGCAGCTCATCCCAGAGGTCGCCGCCCTGCTGCGGCGTCAGCCCGTCGAACAGGTGGACGTCCACCCCGCCGGAGACGACCTTGCCCTCGGCGCGGATCAGCAGACCCCGCGGCGGGTCGGCGGCCAGGGCGTCGACGGCCTCGCGCAGACCCTCCATGACCGCCGCGTCGAACAGGTTCAGCGGCGGGGCGTCGAGCGTGACGACGGCCAGCGGCCCGTCGCGCTCGGTCCGGACGACGGCGCTCATGCCACGACCTCCCATGGGTAGCGGGCCGTGCGAGCGAGCCCCTGGGCGAGCTCGCACCCGGCATGCGAGCGCTCTGCGCGAGTCATGCCGCCAGGTCCTTCGCGGCGGCCGCGATCGCGTCCGGGTCGCCGGGCGCCGGGATCCACGGCAGGCGCAGGTCGTCGCGCTGCGGGTCATCCGCATAGCGCGGGATCACGTGCAGGTGGAAGTGCCAGACCGTCTGCCAGGCGGCCTCACCGCAGCAGTTCAGGACGTTGACCCCGTCCGCGCCGAGGCGGTCCTTCGCGCGGGCGGCGAGCCGCTGCGCCGCGACGGTGGTGGCCGCGAGCTCCTCGGGGTCGATCGTCAGCAGGTCCCGCGTGTGGTTGCGTGGGATCACGAGCGCGTGGCCCCGAGTGGCCGGGTTGATGTCCATGAAGGCCACGGTGCGCTCGTCCTCGTCGACGATGCTCGCGGGCAGCGCGCCATCCAGGATCTTGCAGAACAGGCAGTCGGGGTCGCGTTCGGGCATGGGCCGCAGGCTATCTGCCGACGGGTATCGTGCGCCGTCGGATGCCGCCCGATCCCGAGCTCATCGAGGACGCCGTGCGCCACCTGGCGTCCGTCGACCGCCCGTCCGCCTCGGAGGGCGAGCGCGTGGCGGCGGAGTGGATCGCCGCGGCACTGCGCGACGAGGGCTGCGAGGCGCGCGTGGAGGCCGAGCGCGCGCACGGCACCTACTGGTGGCCGCTGGGCACGCTGACGGCGATCGCAGGCATCGCGGGCGCCGCCGGGCGCCGCGCGCCCGGCCTGCTCGCCGGGGCCTTCGCGGCCGCCGGCATCGCCGACGACATCTCGGGCGGGCGGCAGTGGTACCGCCGCAGCTTCCTGCCCCGCCGCACGACGCACAACGTCGTAGCCGTCTGCGGCGACCGCGACGCGGAGCGCACCGTGGTCCTGGTCGCCCACCACGACGCCGCGCACTGGTCGCTCATCTTCCACCCCGGGGTGACGCGGTGGGTGGGCGAGCATCACCCCGAGCTGCTCGAGCGCACGGACACGACGCCTCCCGTCATGTGGCCCGTCTTCGGCGGCCCGCTGCTCGTCGCGGTGGGCGCCGCGCTCGGCGTGCGGCGGCTGCAGCGCTTCGGCGCGCTGCTCGCGCTCGCGACCGCGGCGGCCATGGCCGAGATCGGCTCGCGCGACACGGTCCCCGGCGCCAACGACAACCTTTCGGGCGTCGCGACGCTGCTCGGCGTCGCGCGCTCCCTGCGCGAGGAGCCGGTCGAGGGGCTTCGCGTCCTGCTGGTCTCCACGGGCTCGGAGGAGTCGTTCATGGAGGGCATGCAGGCCTTCGGGCGCCGGCACTTCGACTCGCTGCCCGTCGACCGCACCCACGTCATCTGCATCGACACCGTCGGCTCCCCCGAGCTCATCCAGCTCGAGGGCGAGGGCATGTTGTGGATGCGCGAGTACCCCGCGGCGTTCAAGGACCTCGTCGCCTCCTGCGCGCAGGAGGCCGGCGTGCCGTTGCGGCGCGGCCTGCGCTTCCGCAACGCGACGGACGGCCTGATCGCGCTGCGCCGGGGCTACCCGACGGTCATGCTCGGCTCGGTCAACCGCTTCAAGGTCCCCGACAACTACCACTGGCCCACGGACGACGCGGACCGCGTGACCTACGGCTCGGTGGTCGGCGCCGCCGCGCTCTGCGAGGCCGTCGTGCGGCGCTTGGCCGCCGCGTAGGCGATCGCCTCCTCGGGGGTCCCGATCTCCCCCGCGAAGCGCGCTTCGGCGAGGTCGGCGAGCAGCGCCCCGAGCTCGGGGCCCGGTCGCATCCCGAGCTCGCGCGCCAGCACGTCCCCGCGCACGAGCGGCTCCGGGGTCTGCGCGCGGAACGCGAGCGCGTCGGGCAGCACATCGCGGGCGAGCTCGAGGTGCTTGGCGATCGCCGGCCCGGCGTTGTCGCCGCGCGTGGCCACGCGGTCGGCGACGGAGAGCAGCAGCACGTCGGCGGACACCGGCTCGGTCGCCGTCAGCTCGCGGTGCAGCGTCCGGCGATCCAGCGGCCGGCGGTGGACGAGGAACCCGAGGCGCAGATGGTGACGCGCGAGCGCGGCCACGTGGGCCCGGAGGCGCTCGCTGGCCCGCAGGCGGGTGAGGATCGCTCGCGACGCGTCGGCGCCGAGCTGATCGTGACCGGGGAAGCCGAGCACCGTGCCGTCGTCGGCGACGCGCTGCGTCGACGGCTTGGCGATGTCGTGCAGCAGGGCCCCGAAGCGCAGTGCGCCCCCCCGGGTCAGCTCGTCGGCCAGCGGCTCGGCCAGGAGGGCGGCGACCGGCCCGGCGAGCTCGGGACCGACGTACCGCCCCGGGTCCGCCTCGAGGTCGATGACGGCCTGCAGCACCGCCAGCGTGTGGTCGTGGACGTCGAGGTGGTGGAAGCGGTTCTGGCCGACGCCGTGGAGCCCGTCGAGCTCGGGCAGCACCACGGCCGTCACCCCCAGGCGCTCCATGAGCTCGAGGCCGTCGAGGACCCGCGGCCCCGTGAGCACCTTGCGCAGCTCGGCGAAGACCCGCTCGGGCGCCACGCGCGCCAGCCCGGCGGCGCACGCCTGGGCGGCCGCGACGGTCGCCGCGTCCGGCTCGAGCCCCAGCCCCGCCGCGAAGCGCGCGAGGCGCAGGACGCGCAGCGCGTCGTCGGCGAACGCGTTCGGCCCCGCCATGCGCAGCCGCGCCGCCGCCAGGTCGTCCGCCCCGCCGGTCGGGTCGACGAGCGGCCCTCCCTCCAGCGGCTCGGCGATCGCGTTGACGGTGAAGTCCCGCAGCGCGAGGTTCGCCTCGATCGTGCCCTCGCGCAGCGGCGTGAGGTCCACGGACCACCGGCGCTCCGGGCCGATGACCCGCCAGGCGCCGAACGCGTCCGAGAGGGGGAAGGCCGGGCCGCCCACCGCCAGCGCCAGGTGCCGGGCCGCCGCCCGGACGTCGCCGTCGACCACGAGGTCGACGTCGACGTCCAGCGCGTCGAGGTCGCGGCCCATGAGGCGGTCGCGCACGGCGCCGCCGACGAGCCACGCACGCTCCCCGTGCAGGGCATCCCGCGCCGCGGCCAGTGCCGCGCTCATGTCGCCACCCGCGGGACGCGCGCCGTCAGGCCGCAGGTCACCTCATAGTTGATCGTCCCCAGCCGCCGGGCGACCTCCTCGGCGGTGATGCCGTCCCCGAGCAGGACGACCTCGTCGCCGCGCTGCACGCCGCCGCCGTCGGGGCCGAGGTCGAAGGTCACGTTGTCCATGCTCACCGTTCCCACCAGGGGGAAGCGGCGGCCGCGGATGACGCCGTCGGCGTCGTTGGTCAGCCCGCGCCGCCAGCCGTCCCCGTACCCGATCGGGACGGTGGCGAGCACCGTGTCGCGGTCGGCGACGAACCGGCGCCCGTAGCCGGCGCTCTCCCCGGCGCGGCAGGCCTTGACCTCGGCGACGTAGGACGTCAGCCGCAGCGCCGGCACGAGGTCCTGCTGAGCCGGGTCGACGCCATAGGGATCCAGCCCGTACAGCGCCACGCCCGGGCGGACGAGGTCGAAGTGGGCGGCCGGCTCGCGCAGCGTCGCGGCCGAGTTGGCGGCGTGGACGACGGCGCTCGGGTGGCGCTCGCGCAGCGGGGCCACCCAGGCGGTGAAGCGTGCGAGCTGCTCGTCGAGGAAGCCATCGGCGAGGTCGTCGGCGGTCGCGAAGTGCGTCATCAGCCCGGCGAGACGGCCGCTGCGCGCGGCCGAATCGGCCACGCGGGTGGCCTCGTCGGGATCGCGCGTGCCCAGGCGGCCCATCCCCGTGTCCAGCTTGACGTGCACGCGCGCGCCCGCCGGCAGGCGGTCGAGGATCTCCTCGCGCCAGATCACGACGTCCGCGTCGGCCTCCAGCGCGACGACGAGCTCCTCCGCGCTGAGCGCGCCGAGCACCAGCAGGCGGGCGTCCCGCAGGCCGGCCGCCCGCAGGGCGGCGGCCTCGTCGGCGGTCGCGACGGCGAGCCACCCGGCGCCGGACTGCAGGGCGATCTGCGCGGCCAGCGTCGCACCGTGCCCGTAGCCGTCCGCCTTGACCACCGCGCACAGCTGCACCTGCGGGGCGACGGCCCTGCGCAGCCGCGCGACGTTGTGCGCCAGCGCGGCGGCGGAGACCCCGGCCTGGGCGCGGCCGGCCATCAGCCCTCGTCGGTCAGGGCCCTCAGCACGTCGACCCGCGTGACGACCCCGACCAGCCGGCCGTGCTCGACGACGGGCAGGCGGTTGTGGTGGCGCTGGGAGATCAGCCGGGCGGCCTCGGTGACGGGGGCGGACGCCTCCACGGTGACGGGGTCCTCGGTCATCATGTCCCGCGCCTTGGAGGCGAAGACCTTGCGCAGGCGATCTTCGAAGTGGTGCAGCGGCTCCAGCACCACCACGCCACCGAACAGCTCGAGGTAGTGCGGGACGTGCAGCTTGCCCGCGTCGTCGTCGATGACGAGGTCCTGCTCGGTGATGATCCCGACGCAGCGGCCGCCGTCGTTGACCACCGGGATGCCGGGCAGCTCATGCTTCTGGAGCAGGCGGATCACGGTCTCCACGTCGTCGCCGGGGGCGACGGTGGCCGGCTCAGGATCCATGATGTCGGCTACGGTCCTGACGGCCATGGGCGCGTGAGACTACCGGTCGAGCTCGGCGGCCACGGCGGCGGGCAGGGCCTCGACGACGTCGGACGCGATCACCCCGGCGGGCGCGGGCGGGTCGAAGCGCGCGGGAGCACGGCGCCCGGCGACGAGGTGGGCCTGCACCCCCGCGCACGCGGCGGTGAACGGGTCCAGCCCGACGGCCAGGTAGGCGCCGATCACGCCGCTGAGGACGTCCCCGGTCCCCGCGGTGGCCAGGGCGGGGGCTCCACCCCGGCTCACCGCCACGCGGCCGTCCGGGACGGCGACCAGCGTGTCGTCGCCCTTGAGGACCACGATCGCCTGCGCGGCGGCCGCGGCCTCGCGGGCGTGGCGCAGGCGCTGTGCGGCGATCGCGGCGGAGTCCGTGCCGAGCAGCCGGGCGAGCTCGCCGGCGTGCGGCGTCAGCACGGTCGGCGCATCGCGGGCGCTCACGTCGGCGAGCTGCCCGGCGTGCGCGTTGAGCCCGTCCGCGTCGAGCACGAGCGCCACGTCCGCGCGGGCGGCGACGCCCCGCAGGAAGGCCACCGCGCCCGGTGTCCGCCCCGCCCCCGGGCCCAGCACCAGCGCCCCGCCGCGGTCCGTCAGCTCCAGGACGCCGCCGACGCCCCACGCCGTGTGGGCGCCGTGCACGCCGGGCAGCCCGCGGGTCATGACCTCGAGCAGGCGGATCTCGAAGATGTCCTGCAGCTCGGCGGGCACGAGCGCCGTGACGTAGCCGGCGCCGGCGCGCGCCGCGGCCATGGAGGCCAGGCAGGGCGCACCCGTCAACCCGCGCGACCCGCCGGCGACGAGCACGTGCCCGGAGGAGAACTTCGTCGACGCCGGCCCCCGCGCCGGCAGCTCGGCGAGCACCGCGCTGCCGAGCAGCCCGACGGTCGCATCCTCGATCGGGCCGAGGCCGATGTCGATCACGTGGACCTCGCCGGCCAGCCACTTGCCCGGCGAGATCCAGAGCCCGGGCTTGGCCGCGGCGAACGTCGCGGTGGCCGTGGCCTGGACGGCGCGCTCGGGATCGGCCTCCCCG
>JAXDGY010000092.1:0-7362 GCA_034664785.1 Solirubrobacteraceae bacterium | reverse complement strand
ACCCGGTGACGCTGAACCTCGACCCGGCCGCGGCCGCGGCGGCGGTCACCGGGCGCACCTCGGCGCTGCTGCCCGTCCACATCTTCGGCTACCCGGCCGACATCCCGGCGCTCGAGCGCCTCGGGCTGCCCATCGTCGAGGACGCCTGCGAGGCGCTCGGCGCCGTCCACGCGGACGGGACCCGCGTCGGCGCCCGCGGCCACCCGGCCGTCTTCGGCTTCTACGCCAACAAGCAGCTGACGACGGGCGAGGGCGGGATGGTCACGCTCGGCGACGCGGGCACGAAGGCCCGCATCGACTCCGAGCGCAACCAGGGCCGCGCCCCGGACATGGGCTGGCTCGACCACGACCGGCTCGGCTTCAACTACCGCCTGACCGACCTGCAGGCCGCGATCGGCATCGCGCAGCTCGAGCGCCTGCCGGGCATGCTCGCCGACCGCGCGCGCGTCGCCGGCTGGTACCGCGAGGCGCTCGCCGGCCTCGCCGCGGAGCACGGGCTCGGGCTGCCGTGCGAGGACGCGGGCGGCGATGTGCGCGGGTGGTTCGTCTTCGTCGTGCAGGTCCCGCCGGGCCGCGACCGCGACGAGGTGATCCGCGGGCTGCGCGAGCTCGGCGTGCAGTCCAAGCCCTACCTGCCCGCGATCCACCTGATGTCGTTCTATCGGGAGACCTACGGGCACCGGCCGGGCGAGTTTCCGGTCTGCGAGGACGTCGCAGCGCGGTCGGTGGCCCTGCCCTTCTTCCCGGCGATGCGGCCCGACCAGGTCGAACTGGTAGGCCTGGCGCTTGGGCGCGTCCTCGCCCGGTCATCATGAGTGCATGGCGGCCAGGCCACTCGGGCGCGACGAGCGCGCACGGCGCAGGGCGCGGCGGGTCGGGGCCGTCGGCTTCGCGGGGGCGGCCGCGCTGCCTGTCCTGCTCTGGCACCGCGTGATCGCCGACATCGCCCGCGCCGGGACCCCGGACGGCCTCGGGCTGCTCGTGGCGAGCTGGGCGCCCTGGGCGCTGATGGTGCTCGGCCTCGCCTGCTTCGTCCCGATCGCCGTGGCGGACCTGCGCGACCGCGAGCGCCGCTTCCACCGGCAGGGAAACGGGGCCTGGGCGGGCTGGGGCGTCAGCCTCTACCTGCTCGGCTTCGGCCTCGCCACGCAGGTCGCGCAGATCCACTCGCTGCACTCCTGACGCCCGCGTCGGGCGCCCGGGGCGCGTGCGGTTCGTAGGATCCGGCGGACATGTCGCGCTTCTCCGAGCCCCAGGCGGCCGCCTTCCAGGCGCTGAACACGTCGCTGTCCTTCGACCGTCGCCTCTGGCCGCACGATGTCGCGCAGTCGCGCGCGCACGCCCGGATGCTCGCCGCCCGCGACATCATCTCCGAGGCCGACCGCGACGCCCTGCTGGCCGGCCTGGACGCGGTCGAGGCCGAGCTGCGCGACGGCAGCTTCCCGTTCGAGGAGGACGACGAGGACATCCACATGGCGGTCGAGCGCCGCCTCACGGAGCTCGCGGGGCCCGTCGGCGGCAAGCTGCACACCGCCCGTTCGCGCAACGACCAGGTCGCCACCGACGTCGCGCTGTTCTGCCGCGACACGGGCACGGAGCTCCTGGCGGCGGTCGAGGCGCTCATGGCCACCCTCGTCGACGTCGCCGAGCGCCACCTGGACTGGGCGCTGCCGGGCTACACGCACCTGCAGCGCGCGCAGCCCGTCTACCTGGCGCACCACCTGCTCGCCTACGTGTGGATGCTCGAGCGCGACCGCGCGCGCCTGCGCTTCGCCGTCGACCAGGCCGGGCAGCTCCCGCTCGGCGCGGGCGCCCTGGCCGGCGTGAACTTCGCGACCGACCGCCGCATGGTGGCCGACGAGCTCGGCTTCGCCGGCGTGGCGCCGAACTCGATCGACGCGGTGGCCAACCGCGACTTCGTGCTCGACCTCCTCAACGCGTGCGCGACCTGCGCCACGCACCTGTCGCGGCTCGGCGCCGAGCTCGTGCTGTGGTCCTCGGAGGAGTTCGGCTTCGTCGTGCTCTCCGACGCGTGGACGAGCGGCTCGTCGATCATGCCCCAGAAGAAGAACCCCGACGCCGCGGAGCTGCTGCGGGCGAAGGCCCCGCGCGTCGTCGGCCACCTGGCCGCGCTCCATGGCGTGATGCACGCGCTCCCGCTCACCTACAACAAGGACCTCCAGGAGGACAAGGAGCACCTCTTCGACGCCGTCGACACCCTGGCGCTGGTCCTCGCCGCGGCCCAGGGGATGCTCGCGGGCGCGACGTTCTCGCGCGAGCGGATGGCCGCCGCCGCCTCCGACGAGCTCATCGCCGCCACCGACCTCGCGGACCTGCTGGTGCGCCGCGGCGTCCCCTTCCGCCAGTGCCACGGGATCGTGGCCGGCCTGGTCCGCGAGGCCGTCGACTCCGGGCGCCGGCTGAGCGACTTCGGGCCCGACGAGCTCCGCGCCCACTCCGAGCACCTCGACGGCGAGGTGGCCGAGCTGCTCGAGCAGCGCTCGTGGCTGGAGTCCAAGGCGTCCGAGGGCGGCACGGCCCTGCCCCGGGTCCGCGAGCAGCTGGCCGCGGCCCGCGCGCTGCTGTGAGGCTGCCCGTCGCCTTCTACGACCGGCCGGTGCTCGAGGTCGCGCCCGACCTCGTCGGGTGCGTGGTGCGCCACGGCGACACGGCTGGGGTGATCGTCGAGACCGAGGCCTATCACCACTCCGAGCCGGCCTCCCACGCCTACGTCGGCCTGACCGCGCGCACCTCGACGCTCTTCGGGGCGGCGGGAACCGCGTACGTCTACCGGTCCTACGGCATCCACGCGCTGCTGAACGCGGTCTGCGAGGCCGAGGACGTCGGCGCCGCGGTGCTGATCCGCGCCCTCGAGCCCTTGGACGGGATCGAGGTGATGCGCGCCCGCCGCGGCGTCGCCCGCGACGTGGACCTGTGCAACGGCCCAGGCAAGCTGACGCAGGCGCTCGGCATCGACCTCGCGCTCAACGCCACGTCGCTCGACCACGGCCCGGTGGCGATCGAGGCCCGCCCACCGGAGTGGGCGGCCCCCGCCCTCGTCACCGGTCCCCGCGTCGGCATCACGAAGGCCGCGGACCTGCCCTGGCGCTTCTGCGCCGCCGGCAGCCGCCACGTCTCGCGGCCCTGGCCACCTGGCCTGCGCGCCGCGGCGGCCGTCGTCTAGGGCGCCGGGGTGGCGCCGCCCGCTCCCGTGCTCGGCGCGGGGGTCGGGGTCGGCGTCGGCGTGGGAGCAGGCGTCACGGGCGTCGCCGGGGCCGGCGTCGCCGGGGGCGGGCTCGCCGGGGTGGTGGTCGGCGAGGTCGGCTTGGCCGAGGGCGCCGTCCCGCCCGTGGTCGAGGTCCCGCCGCCCCCGGCGGCGGGCGTCGTCGTGACCGGGGCGGTCGCGGTGCCGGGGGTGGTCGCGCCCGTCGGGACCGGGGGCGGGGCGGGCGTCGTCGTGGTGGTCGTCAGCGGCGGCAGCCCCTTGCGCTTGCGGTCCGCGTTCGCGTAGCCGTCGAGCACCGTGTTGGCGCCGAGCATGAAGTCGTGCCAGATCAGCGCCGGGAACGTCCCGCCCTCGACCGGGCCGCCCTGGAACTCCGTCTCCATCGGCTTGAGCGTGTCCGGGTAGCCGACCCAGACCGCGACCGTGAGGCGGTTGGTGAAGCCGACGAACCAGGCGTCGCCCGAGTTCTCCGTCGTTCCGGTCTTACCGGCCGCGAACGAGCCGATCGCCGCGCGCGTGCCGGTCCCCTGGGAGACGACGGTGCTCATGACCTGCGTCGCGGTCTGGGCGACGGCCGGCGGCAGGATCTCCTTGCGGATCGTGTGGTTCGTCCCGCCCTTGAGCGCCTTGTCGTTGCTGCCGAGCACCTTGCGGATCCCGACCGGGCCGTTGTCGGCCGTGCCCAGCGTTCCGGTCACCCGCTTGCCGCCGTCGGCGAACGTCTCGTAGGCATGAGCCATGTCGAGCGGCGTCACGCCCTCGCTCAGCCCGCCGAGCGTCATCGCCAGGTTCGACGAGACGGGCGTGCGCACGCCCATCCTGCGGGCCAGCGCGGCGACCTTGGCGGTGCCCACGCGGATGCCGGCGGCGGCGTACACGCTGTTGTCGGAGACGGTGAGCCCTGCGGCCAGCGTCCGCTGCCCGGCGTAGGAGCTCTCGAAGTTGTTCACGACGAACTGCTCGGTGCAGCGGCCCCCGGAGTGGTGCACGCAGAAGAAGCGCTTGCGCGACGGGAACACCGTCTGCGGGCCGATGCCCTCGCGCAGGGCCTGGGCGAGGATGAACGGCTTGAAGGCCGAGCCGGGCTGCCGCTGGCCCTGGGTGGCGAGGTTGAACGGGGCGTCGCGGTAGTCCTTGGTCCCGCTGACCATCGCGCGGACCTCGCCCGTGGCGTTGTCGATCGCGACCAGCGAGGCCGTCGGGCCGGCCGGGTTGCTGAGCCAGTTGCGCACGGCCTGCTCGGCGTGCTTCTGCAGGTCGAGGTCCAGCGTGGTCTTGACCTTCAGCCCGCCCTCGAAGGCCCGGCGCGCGCCGTAGCGCTCCACCAGCTGCTGGCGCACCCAGGTCGTGAAGTACGGGGCCTTGCTCTCGACCGTCGGCGGGCGGATCCGGCTCGGCGCCGGCAGGGACTCGGTGACCGCCCGCCGGTACTGCGCCGCGCTGAGGTAGCGCTGGTCGAGCATCTTGCGCAGGACCAGGTCGCGCCGGGCGCGTGCCGCGACGGGGTGCGCGACCGGGTCGTACGCGCTCGGCGACGCCACGACCCCCGCGATCAGCGCCGCCTCCTGCGGCTGGAGCTCCTTCGCGCACGGGCGCTTGACCGTGCCGCAGCCCTGGTGGTTGACGTCCTGGCCGAAGTACGTCTCGGCGGCGGCCTCGATCCCGTAGGCGCCGTTGCCGAAGTAGATGGAGTTCAGGTACTCGGTGAGGATCTTCTGCTTGGACCACTTGCGCGTCAGGTGGTAGGCCAGCGCGGCCTCGCGCAGCTTCTGGAACACCGTGCGCTGGTCCTGGGCCTGCAGCGCGTTCTTGACGAACTGCTGGGTGATCGTCGACCCGCCCTGGGCGGAGCGCTGCTGGACGACGTCCTGGGTGAAGGCGCGCGCGATGCCCCGCAGGTCCACGCCGGAGTTCGTCTGGAAGCGCTCGTCCTCGATGGCCACGATCGCCACCTTCATCCACGGCGAGATCTGGTCGTCCTGGACGTAGAGCTGGTTGGTGTCGGACGCCAGGCGCCCGATCGTGCGCCCCTGCGTGTCGACCAGCACCGAGTTGCGCTTGCCGTCACCCCGGTACTGCGGCGCGTTCTCCAGCGCCGGCAGGTCGGAGGCGACCGCCATCATCATCCCGAAGACCGTCGAGACCAGGGCCAGCAGCGCAAGCGGCACGAGGATCACGAGGAGCCGCAGCTTCTTGAGCCGGGGGCGTGGCGCCGGCGCGTCGTCTCCGGGCTGCTGCGGGATGTCGGGGCGATCGGGGTCGCTCATGGCGGGCGCCTGGCGGGCGGGTGCGTCCGGCGTCGAAGGACGCCACGAGGGGGAAGCACGACGGCGGCGGCAGCCGTCGACGGGGGCCCCGAGACTACCATTGCGCCCGATGTCCACCCCCGCCGACGACGCCGCGTTCCTGACCCGCAACGTCGTCGAGGCGCTGCCCGCCGGCGGGCTGCAACGCAGGCTCGAGGAGGCCGCGCGCGAGGGGCGCCCGGTGCGGGCCAAGCTCGGGTTGGACCCGACCGCTCCGGACCTGCACCTGGGGCACACGGTCGTGCTGCAGAAGCTGCGCGAGTTCCAGGACCGCGGGCACCGCGTCGTGCTCATCGTCGGCGACTACACGGCCAGGGTCGGCGACCCGTCGGGCCGCTCGGCCACGCGCCCGGCGCTCTCCGGCGAGGAGATCGACGAGCACGCGCGGACCTACCAGGACCAGGCCTTCCGGGTGCTGCGCGACGACCCCGAGCTGCTCGAGGTGCGCCGCAACTCGGAGTGGCTCGACATGGCCATGGAGGACCTCTTCCGCCTCGCGCGCACCGCGACGGTCGCCCAGCTGCTCGAGCGCAACGACTTCGCCAAGCGGTTCTCGGCCGGCACCCCGATCTCGATCCTCGAGCTGCTCTACCCGCTCCTGCAGGGCTACGACTCCGTGGCGATCGCCGCGGACGTCGAGCTCGGCGGGACCGACCAGACCTTCAACCTCATGCTCGGCCGCGACGTCCAGCGCGCCTACGGCCTGCCGGAGCAGTCCGTGCTGACCATGCCGATCCTTCCCGGGATCGACGGCACCGAGAAGATGTCCAAGTCCCTGGGCAACCACATCGGCGTCACCGACCCGCCCGAGGAGATGTACGGGCGCACCATGCGCCTGCCCGACGCGGCCATGGGAGTGTGGTTCGAGCTGTTGGCCGTCGAGCAGCCCCCGGCGGACACGGGCCCGCGGGACGCCAAGCGGGCGTTGGCGCGGGCGATCGTCACGCGCTTCCACGGCGAGGCGGCGGCGCAGGCCGCCGAGGCCGACTTCGACCGCCGCTTCGTGGCCCACGAGGTTCCCGACGACGTCCCAGACCACGTCGTGCACGCCACCGACGGGGCCGTCCACCTCCCCGCGGTGGTGGCCGACGCCTTCGGCCGCTCGCGCTCGGAGGCCCGCCGGCTCATCGCCCAGGGGGGCGTGCGGCTGGACGGCGCCGCGCTGGGCGCCGCCGACGTGGACCTCGCCCCCGAGCGGGTCGACGGCGCCGTCCTGCAGGTGGGCAAGCGCCAGTTCGCCCGGCTGCGCCTGGCCTGACCGCCCACCGCTCCCGGCGTCGACTTGTTCGATGTCGAACAACGGACGGAGGCGGAACGCAGATCCGGCGATCGGGTGTCTATCTTGCCGGACACGACGCAGCGAGCACGGCGCTCAGGGGTCGGCGGAGGACCGCTGACCACGACGCAGGTGCTACACTGGTCGACCCGCCCAGGACTTCGGTCCCGGGGCGTCTCTCGAAGAAGGAAGCACCTTCCCGAGTCGGGCGCGACGGTCTTTGAAAACTCAACAGCATGCGCACCATCATCGAGCGATCGATGAGGTGTGCGTCCAGGTTCGATCCGCCGATCCCTAGCCGGAGTCGGCGGACCTGAGAAATGAGTAGGTAGCAGTACCTCGTCATGTATCGCGGTGCCACGTGTATAGGCACCGCACATGGTCATGACAGCTTTTCGTGTCGGCTGACGCCTTCGGGCGCCGGCCAGAAGTTCTTCACGGAGAGTTTGATCCTGGCTCAGGACGAACGCTGGCGGCGTGCTTAACACATGCAAGTGGAGCGACGAACCAGGGCTTGCCCTGGGGCAGAGCCGCGAACGGGTGAGTAACACGTG
>JAXDGY010000091.1:0-17551 GCA_034664785.1 Solirubrobacteraceae bacterium | reverse complement strand
GACCTGTCCAAGCTGCGGCTGCTCGGGACGGTGGGCGAGCCGATCAACCCCAAGGCGTGGCTCTGGTACCACAAGGTGATCGGCGGCGGGCGCTGCCCGATCGTCGACACCTGGTGGCAGACGGAGACGGGCGCGATCATGATCACGACCCTCCCGGGCGCCCAGGCGACCAAGCCCGGCGTGGCCGGGACCCCGCTCCCCGGCATCGCCGCGGCGGTCGTCGACGACCAGGGCGAGGAGGTCGAGCACGGTACCCAGGGCCTGCTGAGCCTCCGGCGGCCGTGGCCCGCGATGCTGCGCGGCCTCTACAAGGACGACGACCGCTACGTGGAGACGTACTGGTCGAAGTTCGGCCCCGAGACCTACTTCGTGGGCGACGCCTCCAGGCAGGACGACGAGGGCTACGTGTCCGTGATCGGGCGGGTCGACGACGTCATCAACGTCTCGGGGCACCGGCTGTCGACGGCCGAGGTCGAGTCGGCGATCGTCTCGCACCCGAAGGTCGCCGAGGCCGCCTGCATCGGCCAGAGCGACGAGGACACGGGGCAGTCGATCGCGGCGTTCGTGACCCTCGAGGGCGACCTCGAGGGCGGCGACGAGATGGTCGCCGAGCTGCGCGACCACGTCGCCAACCGCATCGGCAAGCTCGCCCGGCCCAAGCGCATCATCTGGTCCGACGACCTGCCCAAGACGCGCTCGGGCAAGATCATGCGCCGCCTGCTGAAGGACATCGCGGAGGGGCGCGAGCTCGGCGACGTCACGACGCTGCGCGACCCCGACGTGATGGCCCAGCTCGAGGAGAAGGTCAAGAGCGCCCAGGCCGAGGAGGCCTGAGGCGGGGCGGGGGCGGCGCGCCCGGGCGGCGCGCCGCTCACTCGCCCAGCGCGCCCTCGCGCCCGAGGATGCGCCGCAGGATCGCGATCGACGAGGCGTAGGTCGAGTCCATGCCGTGGTAGCTCAGGCCGCGCGCGCCGAGCGTGCGCGCCTGGGTGTAGGGCGTGTCGGACGCGTAGTGGATCATCCCGAAGTCGATCGGGAGCTTGGAGAAGTTGACGGCGTCGCCGACGGGGTAGCGGTCGGCGCCGGCGATCTCGTAGACCGCGCTGCAGTAGGGGCCGGCCTCCATCTCGACGACCGTGAACGCCTCGCGGTAGTAGAAGTCGAGGTAGGCGCGGTTCTGCAGGAACGTCGACTTCACCGTCACCGCCCGCTGGTTGTCCAGCCCCGTGCCGAAGCGCAGGTACGGGGTGATGTCCTCCACGCCGAAGGCGTTGTCGAGCCAGTAGGTGGTGCCCGAGTGCTCGTCGAAGACCTCGCTCGAGATCATCACGTCGCCCACGTCGGCGTTCAGCGTCGCCGCCTTGCCCAGGACGTACAGCCCGGCGAGCGTGTCGCGGTCCTCGGTGATCTCGCGCAGGATGTTGTACGCGGCCAGGCCGAGCGGGTAGTCGACGTTGACGATCACGCCGCGGCTGGCCCGCAGGCGGTCGACATCGACCGCGCCGAGGCGGGCGTCGAAGCGGCCGGGGTCCAGTCGCGACAGCGGGATGACCTGCGCGGCGACGCGCAGGGCGGTCGAGGAGCCCAGGTGGGTGATCCCGACCCCGCCCTCCGCGGCCCGCCGCTTGGCCGACTCGTCGGGGCGGGCGGCGTGGAACTCGCGCGCGACGAAGTAGAGGAAGTTGTCCCAGCTGCCCGGGGTGCGGCCCTCGCGGAAGGCCCGCAGCTCGTCGCGCAGCTCGATCGGCCCGTCGCGCTCCACCCAGGCCACGAGGTCGTTCTCGCGGGCGCGGGCCTCGCCGGTCACGAGGTTGACCAGCGAGTGCGTGTTGGAGGAGACGAGGTAGAGCGGACCGTCACCGAGGCCGGACTCCTCGATCGCCCGGCTGACGGGCGCCCACCAGCGGCGCGTCATCCGCGCATAGCCCACGGCGCTGCCGCCGAGCATCTGGACCCGGAGCGACAGCGGGTGCTCGGCGACGTGGGCCAGGCGCTCGGCGAACGCGGTGCCCCACGCCTCCTGCAGGCGCAGCCAGTCGGCCGGGGCGCCGCCGAGGTGCCGGGCGCAGTCCTCGGCGCCGGGCATCTGGTGGGCCGGTGGCCAGCCCGTGCTGCGCAGTCGCCGCGAGAGCTTGTTCCACTCGATCTGGAAGGCGACGAGCGTCGGGATGAGGTCGTCGAGGTCCGAGGTGCTCGACAGCAGCGTCGCCCACACGCCCTCGGGCCCTTCGAACCACCGCCGGCGGCGGGCCGGCGCCTCCGAGACGGGCCAGTCCTCCAGCGGGCCGATCCCGGCGCGGGCGAAGGCCTCGGCCTCCTGGCCCATGACGATCAGGCGGCCGTCCTGGATGCCGGCGGGCAGGCGCTGGGTGGCGTAGAGGAACGCGCCGAGGTCCAGCTCGTCGGAGGCCGCCAGCGGGTGCAGCGAGGAGCCCATCGCGCGGTGGGAGGACTCCAGGACGCGCAGCTTGGTCTCCCCGCTGGAGCGCAGCAGCGTCGAGTACGTCCGCTGGTAGAGCTCGACCTCCTCCGAGGCGGCCGCCACGACGTCGCGAGGCGACGGCTCGAAGGAAGGGCGGGACAGGGGCAAGTGGACATCGTGCCATGTCGCGGAGACACTGGGCGGGTCCCACGAGAGGAGAGAGCGCATGGCGAGCATCCCGACAGAGGCGCGGTCCTACGAGGAGGCCGTCGAGTCCCACCGCTGGCAGGTCCCGGAGCGATACAACATCGCCCAGGACTGCTGCGACAAGCACCCGCGCGACAAGCTCGCCATGGTCCACGAGCGCTGGGACGGCGCCCGCCGCGACGTCGCCTGGGGCGAGGTGCAGGACCTCGCCAACCAGGCCGCGCACGTGCTGCGCGAGGCCGGGGTGCAGCGGGGCGACCGTGTCGCCGTCGTCCTGCCCCCGACACCCGAGACGGCCGCGATCTTCTTCGGCACGTGGAAGCTCGGGGCGCTGCTGCTGTCGATGTCGGTGCTCTACGGGGACGAGGGCATCCGCCACCGCCTCACCGACTCCGAGCCGCGCGTGCTGGTGACCGACCGTGCCAACGCCGGTCGCTTCGCCGACGACGGCCCCTACCGCCTGCTGATCCTGGACGACGGGCTGCTCGACGGCGCCCCGACCGACCCGATCACGACCGACACGTCCGCCGACGATCCGGCGCAGCTCTACTACACCTCGGGCACGACAGGCCTGGCGAAGGGCATCGTGCACGCCCACCGCTACCTGCTCGCCCACGAGGAGTTCGTCTACTGCCACCAGGTGCGCGACGGCGAACGCTTCCACGGCATGGGCGAATGGGCGTGGGCCGCCGGCATCGCGCCGCTGCTCGGGCCGTGGCGCCTGGGCGCCGTGCAGTGCGTCCTGCAGCGCCAGGGCGGCTTCGACCCCGCCCAGCAGCTCGACTTCCTGTCGCGCAACGAGGTGACGAACGTCTTCACGACGCCCACCGCGATGCGCTCCATGATGTCCATCGAGGACGCCGGGACGCGCTTCCCGCAGGCCTTCCGCATCGTCTGCAGCGCAGGCGAGCCGCTGAACCCGGAGGCCATCCGCTGGTTCCGGGAGCAGTACGGGCTGACGGTCCTCGACTACTACGGCCTGACCGAGAGCTACCCGCTGTGCGCGAACTTCCCGTTCATGGAGGTCCGCGAGGGGTCCATGGGGCGGCCCATGCCGGGCTGGGACGTGCAGATCCTCGACGAGGACGAGCGTCCCGTCGCGCAGGGCGAGCGCGGCGAGATCTGCCTGCGGGCACGCTCGAACCCGCACTACCCGCTGGGCTACTGGCGCAACGACGAGGCCGCGCGGGAGACCTTCGGCGGCGACTGGTTCCACACCAAGGACGCCGCCTCGCAGGACGCGGACGGGTGGTTCTGGTACGAGGGCCGCGCCGACGACGTGATCATCGCCGCGGGCTACCGGATCGGTCCCTTCGAGGTGGAGTCCGCGTGCCTCGAGCACCCCGCCGTCGCCGAGGCGGCGGCCGTGGCGTCCCCGGACGAGCGGCGGGGCAACGTCGTGAAGGCCTTCGTGGTGCTCGCGCAGGGCCACGAGCCCAGCGCCGAGCTGGCCGAGGAGATCAAGGCGCACGTGCGCGGGCGCCTGAGCGCCTACGCCTACCCGCGGCTCATCGAGTTCGCCACGGAGCTGCCCAAGACGCTCACGGGCAAGATCCGCCGGATCGAGCTGCGCCAGCAGGAGGCCGAGCGGGTCAGGGCCGGCTGACGCGCGGTGCGCGGCCGGCCCTACTCGTAGACGATGAGGTCCGGCCGCGGCTGCAGCGCCATGACGCTGCGCGGCGCCATCAGGCCGGTGTCCTCGGAGTAGAACAGCTTGAAGCCGTGGTGGAAGCCGCGCTTGGTGCCCGTCAGCGCGCGGTACTTGCCGACCTTGTTGGCGCGGTCGCCGAAGCCGTCGACGTTGAACACGGTCGCCAGGCCCGGCCGCCGGACGACGGTCTGGGCGTCGCGCACCATGTCCTCGGTGAACTGGTGGATCACGAAGAGCTTTTCGGGCAGCTTCCCGTCGGCCACGATCCGGGCCAGCTGCGCGCTCGTGCGGTTGACCTCGTCGGCGCCGACCGAGCCGATGACCTTCCCCGGGACCTGGCCCGGCTGCACGCGCCACTCCGGGTCCAGCGCCAGCCCGACGTCCGGCTCCCGCAGCCAGCGGCGCAGGCGCCGCAGCTCGCTGGGGAAGTCGTTCAGGCCGGGCTGGACGTCGAGCAGCAGCAGCGCACCCGCCCGCCGGGCGGCGCGCAGGTAGCGGTCGACGACCTTCGCGGGGGCGCGGATCGCGTAGTCCGCGCCGGCGCCGGGCGAGGCCGCCGCCACGGTCGAGACGAGCTCCAGCGCGGGCAGCACCGGCCGCGTCCCGCGCGCGTAGCCCCGCGCCTGACGGCGCAGCTTCGCGACCGCCTGCGCCGGCGTGCCGATGCCCAGCGCACCGAGCTGCGGGTCCTGCGGGTTGCCGTAGAAGGCGACCACCCGCCGGTCGGGGAAGATGCGCCGGCCGCCGCCGGGGAGCTGGGCGGCGCGCGGCTCGGCCTCGGTCCGCGCCCGCGCGGGCGCGGGCGTCGGCTCGGCCTTCGACCCGCCGCCGCCGAGGCCGGCGAAGCCCGCGGCGGCGATGCCGACCACGCCGGCCAGCGTCCCGGCGGCCGCGAGCCGGCGCCGGCGGTGCAGCGCGGCGCCCGCCGCGGCGGCCCGCCGGGGCGCGCGGCCACGCGTGCCGGTGCGGTCCCCGGCGCGGGCCCGGGCCCGCTCGGCGGCGGCTTGGGCGCGCTCCTCGGGGGTGCGGTCGGACGACATCGGAGGGGCATGTTCCCCGAGGAGGGGCGGTCCACGCCGCGCGGGCGCGGCGGGACGGTGCTCAGCACCGGTCTCAGGCCGGCGCGCCGGCGCGCTCCTCGGGCGGCCGGGCCCGCGGGGCCACCGCGGCGGGGGCGCGGCCGCGGACGACCACGACCTGCTCCTCGCGGGCACCGCGCGGCAGCAGCCCGCGCTCATGCAGCAGCGCGGCGCGCTCGGCCATGAGCGGGCCGAGCGGGCCGCGGCGGCGCAGGACGACGTCCGGCTCGAGGCCGGCCGCGGCGAGGGCGTCGCACGTGCGCTCGGTCCCGTTGACGGAGGAGTGCACGAGCAGCACGAAGCCGCCGGGCTCCAGGTGGGCGGGCGCCTGGGCGCAGATCCGGTCGATGACGATCCGCCCGTCGTACCCGGCGTCCCACCCGCGCTCGCGTCCGGACTCCGGCAGCTCGTCCCCGGCCGAGGGCACGTACGGCGGGTTGGCCGTGATCGCGTGGAAGCGGCGCGCGCCGACCGCCTCGAACAGGTCGCCGCGTCGCGGGCGCACCCGCACGCCGTTGGCCGCCGCGTTGAGGCGCACGCTGAGCATGGCGCGGCGCGACACGTCGACCGCCGTGACCTCCCGCGCGCCCCGCTGCGCCGCGGCGATCGCCACCGCCCCGCTGCCCGTGCACAGATCGAGGACCCGGGCGTGGCGCGTGAGGGTCTCCGAGCGCAGCGCCTCGGCCAGCAGCCAGGTGTCCGAGAGCGGCGTGAAGACGCCCGGAAGTGACAACAACCGCATTGCCCGGTACGTATCCCGGGTGCTGAACTCCTCAAACCCGGTCGGCCCGCAACCCACGCCCGGCGCCCTGCGGGCCGCCTTCGAGCCGCCCTCCGCCCTGACGGTGGGCCTCGAGGAGGAGCTCATGCTCCTCGATCCCGAGCGCCTGGACCTGCTGCCGCGCGCAGCCGACGTGCTGGCCGCGGGCGCCGGCCCGGCCGCGCGGGCGGAGCTGCCCGCGTCCCAGCTCGAACTCGTCCTGGAGCCCGCCGCGAGCGTGGCCGACGCCGCCTCGGCCCTGCTCGCGGCCCGGCAGGCGCTCGCCGCGGCCGCCGACGGGATCGGGCTCCTCGGCGGCGCGGGCGCGCACCCGTTCGCCGCCGGCGTGGGCGAGCTGACCGCGGCGCCGCGCTACGACGGCCTGGTGGCCGAGTACGGGCCCGCAGCGCGCCGCCAGCTCGTCTGCGGGCTCCACGTGCACGTGGCCGTGCGCGGCCCCGATCGCGCGCTGGCCGTGTTCAACGCCCTGCGCTCCCATCTGCCGCTCATCGCGGCGCTCGGCGCCAACGCGCCGTTCTACGAGGGCGAGGACGCGGGCCTCGCGTCGGTCCGGCCGAAGCTGTCGGAGCTGCTGCCCCGCCAGGGCATCCCGCCCGCGTTCGCCTCGTGGCAGGAGCTCTCGGGCGCGCTGGCGTGGGGGCGCACGTCCGGCCGCGTCCCCGACCCGGGGCACTGGTGGTGGGAGGCGCGGCTGCACCCCCGGATGGGGACGATCGAGGTGCGTGCGCCCGACGCGCAGGCCACGGTCGGCGACACGGCGGCGGTGGCCGGCGTCGTCCATGCGCTCGTCGCGCACCTCGCGGCGCGCTGGGACGCCGGCGAGGAGCTGCCGGTCGATCCGACGTGGCGCATCGCGGAGAACCGCTGGTCGGCGTGCCGGTTCGGCCTGGAAGGGGCACTGGCCGACCTGCGCACCGGGGAGCTCGCTCCCACGCGCGAGCGCCTCGAGGACCTGCTGGACGATCTCGCCGACGTGGCCAGGACGCTCGGCTGCGGCCGCGAGCTCGACGCAGCGCGCGCCCTCGCGCGCGACGGCGGAGGCGCGGCGGCCCAGCGGCGCGCGGGCTCGGCCCGCGCGGCGGCGGCCGCGCTGGCCCAGCGGTTCCTCGAACCCTGGCGCGCCGGTGCGGTTCCCCCGGTCCCTACCGGGTAGATGCACGAGCATGCCGTCTCTCCCTGCGCCCCGCGGCGCCACCACGCGGGCGCTGCTCGGCGCCCTGGCCCGCCCGCCACACGAGCTGGGCGACGTGCCGGTCCCGGACCCGGCCGATCCGCTCGCCGACGACGACCTGCAGCTCGCGCTGTACTGCTGCTACGAGCTGCACTACCGCGGGCTGCCCGGCGTGGACGAGCGCTGGGAGTGGGACCCAGGGCTCCTGGCCCTCCGCGCCCGCCTCGAGGCGGTCTTCGAGGCCGGGCTGCTCGAGGCCATCGGGGCGCCGCGCGCCGAACCGGACCTCGCGCCCGGCGACATGGACCTCGCCCTGCGCGCCATCGCCGACGCCGACGACGCGCCCTCGCTGTCGCGGTACCTCGAGCGCGAGGGGACCCGCGGGGAGTTCGAGGAGTTCCTCCTGCACCGCTCGGCCTACCAGCTCAAGGAGGCCGACCCGCACTCGTGGGCGATCGCGCGGCTGACGGGCGCCCCCAAGGCCGCGCTCGTGGAGATCCAGGCCGACGAGTACGGCGGCGGGCGGCCGGAGCGCGTCCACGCGCAGCTGTTCGCCGACGCCATGGAGGCCCTCGGGCTCGACGCCCGCTACGGCGCCCACCTGGACCTGCTCCCCGGGATCACGCTCGCGACCGTGAACCTCATGTCGCTGTGCGGCCTGCACCGCCGCCGGCGCGGCGCGATCGTCGGGCATCTCGCGTTGTTCGAGATGACCTCCTCGATCCCCAACCGCCGCTACGGCGACGGGCTGCGCCGCCTCGGCCTCGACGACGAGCGGGTCATGGCGTTCTTCGACGAGCACGTCGAGGCGGACGCCGTCCACGAGCAGGTCGCCGCCGTCGACCTCGCGGGCGGCCTCGTGCGCCTGGAGCCCGGGCTGGCCGGGGACGTCCTGTGGGGCGCGAGGGCGCTCGTGGCGCTCGAGGGCCGCTGGGCCGCGCACCTGCTCGACGCCTGGGCCGCCGGGCGGTCCTCGCTGCTCGCCCCGCTGGCCGAGGCGGCCGCGGCATGAGCGGCGCCGGCCGGGAGGACGAGGCGCAGATCACGCCCTACCGGGACGGCCCGCTGCTCGTGCGCGGGCCGTTCCGCCTGACCGACCAGGACGGCAACCCGATCGCCGCCGGGCGCGACACCGTGGCGCTCTGCCGCTGCGGCAAGTCGCGCAAGCGCCCGTTCTGCGACGGCACCCACAAGCTCATCCGCTTCCAGGCCCCCAGCGGGCGCGAGGAGGGCCGCGCCAACGTCGGCTAGGTTCGACGCCCGCGGGGCGCCGTGTCGAACCGGCGTGCCGTCGCGGCGCGGGAACCGGTAGGCATCACCCATGCTCCTCGCCGACCACCGCCTGCTCATCACGGGCGTCCTGACCGATCGCTCCATCGCCTACACCGTGGCCGAGCGCGCCCAGCAGCAGGGCGCGGAGGTGATCCTGACGGGGTTCGGCCGCGCCATGCGCCTCACCCAGCGCATCGCCCGCCGGCTGCCCACGGAGCCCGACGTGCTCGAGCTGGACGTCAATGACCCGGCGCAGCTCGCTGCGGTGGCCGCCGAGCTGGAGGACCGCTGGGGCCACGTCGACGGCGTCCTGCACGCGATCGCCCACGTCGCCCCCGACGGGCTCGGCGGGCAGTTCATGACGACCCCGGCCGCCACCGCCGAGGCTGCCTTCCGCACGAGCGCCTACTCGCTGCAGGCGCTGTCGGGCGCGATGGGCGACCTGCTCGAGCGCTCGCCGCACAGCCCCGGCGTCGTCGGCCTGGACTTCGACGCCTCCGTGGCCTGGCCGTCCTACGACTGGGCCGGGGTCTCCAAGGCGGCGCTGGAGGCGGTCAACCGGTACGTCGCGCGGGACTTCGGCCCCCGCGGCGTGCGTTGCAACCTCGTGGCCGCGGGCCCGCTGCGGACCATGGCGGCGGGGGCCATCGACGGCTTCGACGAGCTCGGGGGCATCTGGGAGCGCGGGGCGCCGCTGGGCTGGGACCTCGCCGACGCGTCCCCGGTGGCCGACGCCGTCCTGTTCCTCCTGAGCCCGCTGGCCAGGGCCGTCACCGGCGAGATCCTCCACGCGGACGGCGGCGTGCACGCCGTCGGCGCGCCCGCCCAGGCCTGACGGGGCGGTTCTCCGCGCACCCAGGGCGGGCATAAGCCCGCATATGCCGGCCGACGAGCGCCCCTCGCCGCTCCGCGTGGTGCTCATCAGCCCCGATGCGGCCCTGGCCGAGCGAATCGGCGGCGCGCTGGCGGCGCTCGGCCACGACGTCCAGCGCGCGGCGACCGTCGCGGGCGGCGTGGAGCTCTGCCGCGCCGCCGGCGCCGACGTCGCCGTGCTCGACGACGCGATCGCGGCGGAGGAGCGGAGCGTCCTGCGCCGCGACCCCGACCTGTACGCCACGACGATGCTCCTCGCCGGCGAGGGCGTGCTGAGCGACGCCGACCTGTCCGGCGGCGTGCAGGACCACCTCGGCCTGGGCCACGACCCCGCGGCCCTGCGCGCGCGGGTCGCCGCCGCGGGCCTGACGGCCCAGCTGCGCCGCGAGCTCGACGTGCAGGCCGCGCGCCTGGAGGCGCTGGCCTACACCGACGAGCTCACGAAGGTCCACAACCGCCGCTTCGTCGGCGGCCAGCTCAACGCCCAGGTGGCGAGCGCCACGCGCCACGGGCGCACGCTGGCGGTGGCGCTCGTCGACCTCGACCGCTTCAAGCCGATCAACGACGAGCACGGTCACGACGCCGGCGACCGGGTGCTCGCGACGGTCGCGAAGCGGATGGCCGCCCGGCTGCGCAAGGAGGACGTCCTCGGGCGCTGGGGCGGAGAGGAGTTCCTCGTCCTGCTGCCCGACACCGGCGCCGCCGGCGCCCTGCACGCGGCCGAGGACCTGCGGTCCGCCGTCGGCGGCACGCCGATCCGCTGGCACGCCAGCCCGCTGCGGGTCACCGTCAGCGCCGGCGTGGCGGTCCGCCGCGCGGGCGAGACGCCCGAGCAGCTCCTGCGCCGCGCCGACGAGGCCCTCTACGCCGCCAAGGACGCGGGGCGCGATCGCGTCGTCCTCGCGCCGGATCCGCTTGGAACCGCTTTCGGAATGAGGCGCCAGGGTGAGGGGGCCGGATCGTGGATGACGGGCGCCGACCGATGATTTTGGCCGATCCTGGTTGGATCGGTCTGATCATCGGGTGGCGATCCGTCGCCGCGAGACGGTCGCGTCACGCTCGCGCCGTTCTGACAGCGGTTCTCAGCGTCGCAGCCGGATGACGACGTCCCCGGCGCTGCTGCGGGCCGTCACGTGGCGCGTGCTGGCCGGGTCCTGCCGGATGCCGTCCACGCGCCGGTCGCCCGCGCTCGTGTCGGCGCGCAGGTCGTAGACCGCGTCGGGCAGCGTCACGTGCACGTCGCCGGCGCTGGAGGTCGCCAGCAGGTCGGTCGGCGGCGCGACCACGTCGACGAGCACGTCGCCGGCCGACGAGTCGGCGGTGATGCGGTCGGCGCGCACGCCCGTGGCGCGCACGTCGCCCGCGTCGCTGTGCAGGTCCAGCGAGCTGGCGCTCAGGCCGTCGACGCTGACGTCGCCGGCGCTCGCCGCCACCCGCACGGGCAGCCCGTCAGGGATCTGCAGGCGGTAGGACACGGTGCACGAGACGCTGCCGATCCAGGGGCACGACGACCGCAGGTGCAGGGTGCCACCGCGGACGGAGGCTGCGGTGACCGGGTCCTGGATCCCCCGCCTGACGCGGGTCAGCACCGCGACGCGGCTGCCGGGCGCGCCGGCGGTGACGCGCACGTCGCCGGCCGCGCCGGTGAGGTCGATGGTCCGCACGCCCGCGTAGGAGGCCCGCGACTCGGTCGTGTGCGTCGCGAGCAGCCCGATGAGCGTCTGCGCGCCGAACAGCACCGTCACGACGCCCCCGACCCCGGCCAGGAGCGTGAGCGCCCGGCGCAGGGCGGGGCTCGTGCGGCGCCCGACCTCGGGCGGCTCGGGGAGGGGCGGCATGGCGGCCTCATCCTCGATGGCGCGGGCTGGGGCGATCGTGGGCATCTCAGACTCCGAGGTAGGTCAGGACGGCGAGCACGCGACGGTGGTGCTGGTCGGTCTGGGGCAGGCCGAGCTTCATGAAGACGTTGCGGACGTGCTTCTCCACCGCGCCGTGGGTCACGACCATGCGCTCGGCGATGGCGGCGTTGGTGTGGCCCTCGGCCATCAGCCCCAGCACCTCGCCCTCGCGGGGGGTGAGCTCCTCCAGCACGTCGGAGCGCCGCCGGCGGCCGAGCAGCTGCGCGACGACCTCCGGGTCGATCGCGGTCCCGCCGGCGCCGACGCGGCGCACGGCGGCCAGGAACTCCTGCACGTCGGCGACGCGGTCCTTGAGCAGGTACCCGACGCCCTGGCTGCCGGCGCCGAGCAGGTCGGAGGCGTAGCGCTCCTCGACGTGCTGGGACAGGATCAGGATGGCCATGCCCGGCACGCGGCGGCGGACCTCGAGCGCGGCGCGCAGGCCCTCGTCGGTCTGGGTCGGCGGCATCCGCACGTCGACGAGGGCGAGGTCGGCCGCGTGCTCGCCGACGGCCTCGAGCAGCGCGTCGCCGTCGCCGACGGCGGCGACCACCTCGTGGCCCGCGTCGGTCAGCAGCGCGGCCAGGCCCTCGCGCAGGAGGACGAGGTCCTCGGCGATCACGATGCGCACGGCAGCTCCGCCCGGACGGCGGTCGGGCCGCCCTCGGGGCTGGTCACCGACAGGTCGCCGTCGAGCGCGGCCACGCGCTGGGCCAGGCCCTCCAGGCCCGAGCCCGGCGTGCGGCGCGCGCCGCCACGGCCGTCGTCGCGGACCTCCACGACCAGCACGGACCCCGCGCGGCGGATGTCGACCCAGGCCTGGTCGGCGTGGGCGTGCTTGACCACGTTGGTCAGCGACTCGGCGACCACGTAGTAGGCCGCGGTCTCGGTCGCCGCGGGGGCGCGCCCGGACAACTCGACCGTGACCGCCACGGGCACGGCGCAGCGCCCGGCCAGGCCGGAGACGGCGGCGTCCAGGCCCCGGTCGGTGAGCACGGAGGGGTGGATGCCGCGCACGAGGTCGCGCAGCTCGACCATGGCCTGCTTGGACTGCTCGTGGGCGCCGGCGAGCAGGCTGTCGACGTCGTGGGTGTCGGCGCCCGCGGCCGCGAGGCGCTCCCGTGCCCGTCCGAGCTCCATGGCGATGAAGGCGAGGCGGTGCTGGGCGCCGTCGTGCAGGTCGCGCTCGATGCGGCGCAGGGTGGCGTCGGAGGACTCGACGGCGCCCTGGCGCGTGGTCTCGAGCTTGGACACGCGGGCGGCGAGCAGCGCGCGCTCGTCCGGGGCCAGCAGCCGGCGCGCGAGCGCGCCGCTGCCCAGCGCGATCCCGCGCATCGCGGGGATCGCAAGCGCGGCGAGGACCAGCCCGCCGACCGCCAGGCCGGCCGCGCCGAGGCCCCCGAGGTCGTCGAGCAGCGAGCCGTCGGGCGCGGCGGCGAGGAACGCGGGCGCGGTGATCGCGGCGATCACGCCCGCCCACACGGCCACCACGATGCTGCCGCCGAGCACCCCCACGGGGCCGAGCAGCGCGAGGTGCCCGAGGTCCTTCCAGGTCGCCGGGTCGCCCGCGCGCTCGCGCAGCCGCGCCCACACCGTCGCCCCGGCCAGCGGGCGGTGCGCCCCGGGGATCGGCGCGCCGAGCACGAGCGCCGCGCGCTCGCGCTCGCGGTCGGCGCCCCAGCGCCAGAGGAGCATGGAGACGGCGAGGATGGGGATGCCGACGAAGACCACGGACGTCCCGACCCCGACGCTGATCAGGGTGACGAGCAGCGCCAGCCAGAGGATGCCGAGCCAGAAGCCGGAGGTGAGGTAGACGAAGTCGGCCCAGGCCTGCGCGGCGCGCGAGCGGGAGCGCGGGTGGGGGCGCGGGTGCGCTGCGGTGGCCATGGGTGAACCGTAGGCCAGGCGCCCGGGTGCCGGCCAACCGGCGGACCACCGGGTCGGCGGTGGGGCTGGCCCTACTGCTGGTGCGCCAGCGCGGTGTGCGCGGCGGAGATGTCGGCGGGCTGCGCGTAGACCGCACGCCACCACAGCTCGGCGAGCACGCGGATCGACTCGTTGGCGTCCCCGCCGCCGAGGACGACCTCGCGGATGAGGTGGTTCTCGACCATCGCCAGCAGCGCCTGGGCGCTCAGCCGCGGCGGGATGTCCAGCGGCGCCAGGCCGCGCTGCTGGTCGCGCGCGATGCGCTTGGTCGCGCCCTGCACGAAGCGGATGATGTACGGCTGCCACTCGACGGGCAGCACGTCGCCCTCCTGGCCGGAGAGCTTGGCCGCCAGCAGCAGGACGTGCTGGTCGCGGTTGACGACCGCGACGGTGCGCGAGAGGCCGAGGCGCAGCTCGCGGCGCGGCTCGCCGCGGCCGTCGAGGTAGACCATCGCGGCCTCGTACATGTCGGCGAAGGCGCGCTGGATGAGCCGGTCGACGAGCGCGCGCTTGTTGTCGAAGTAGAAGTAGACGGCCGTGCGCGAGACGAACGCGCGCTTGGCGATCGCGTCCATCGTGAGCTTCTCGTAGTCATCATCGGCGAGGGCCTGGCTCGCCGCGTCCAGGATCGCCCGCTCGGTCGCGTTGCGCGATCGCACGGACTCCCGGTCTGCCGCTACTGCCATCCACGTACCTCCAGTTCGCCGATCAGCCGATCGCGGGTCCCGTCCGGCGCGACGACCTCGTCGACGAACCCCTCCGCCGCCGCCCGCCCGACGGGCAGATGCTCGGCGGCGTAGGCGTCGGCGAGCTGTGCCGCGTCGGCACCTGCGGCGATTCTACGCCGCTCGACCAGCTCGACCGCCTGGCGCGCGCCCATGACGCCGATCCGGGCCCCCGGCCAGGCGAGCGCGGCGTCCGCCCCGAGGTCGCGGGAGTTCATGACGATGTGCGCGCCGCCGAAGGCCTGGCGGAGGGTGACCGTGACGCGCGGCACGGTCGCGCAGGAGAACGCGCGCAGCAGTCCGGCGCCGTGGCGCAGGACGCCGTCGCGCTCCTGGCGCGCCCCGGGGAGGAACCCGGGGGTGTCGACGAGGACGACGAGCGGCAGGCCATAGCGGTCGCAGAGGTCGACGAACCACGCGCCCTTCTGCGCGCTGTCGGCGTCGAGGCAGCCCCCGAGGTGACGGGGCTGGTTGGCGATCAGGCCGACGGGATGCCCGTCGAGGCGGCCGAAGCCGGTGACGAGGTTGCGCGCCCAGCGCGGCGCCAGCTCCAGCAGGTCGCCGCCGTCCAGGATCCGCGCGGCGACGTCGCGGACGTCGTAGACCTCGCGGTCGCGCTCGGGGACGACGTGGCCGGGATCGCCGGGGCGCGGCGGGGCGGGGGGCGCGACGGGGAGCCCGCCGCCGGCGACGGAGGGCAGGAAGCCCAGGATCCGGCGGACGAGGTCCGCCGCGGCGACGTCGTCCGGCGCGACGAGGTGCGCCACGCCGTTGCGGCCGTGGACCTTCGCGCCGCCGAGGTCCTCGGCGGAGATCCGCTCGCGCGTCACCCGCTCGATGATCTGCGGGCCGGTGAGGAACATGCGCGCCTCGGGCCCGGCCATGACGGTCAGGTCGCCGAGCGTGGGGGAGTAGGCGGCGCCGCCGGCGCACGGGCCGCTGATGACGCTGATCTGCGGGACGGTCGCCAGGGACTGCGCCCGGAAGATCGCGCCGTAGGCCGTCAGGGCGGCGACGCCCTCCTGCAGCCGCGCGCCTCCCGAGTGCGGGAAGCCGACGACCGGGGTCCCGGTCGCCGCGGCGCGCCGGATCGTCCTGGCGATCGTCTCGCCGCCCGCGGCGCCGAGCGAGCCGCCCTTGTGGGTGCCGTCCTGCGCCCAGGCGTGCAGCGGCCGCCCGGCGACGCGGCCGCTGCCGGCCACGACGCCGTCGCCGACCGCGCTGCGGGTCGGTCGGAAGCTCCCCGCGTCGAACAGCAGCTCGAGCCGCGCCCGGGCGAGCGGCACGTCATGCCCGGCGAGGTCGAGCACCGCGCTCATGCCTTGGCCACCGCCAGGCACGCGTTCTGCCCGCCGAAGCCGAACGAGTTCGACAGGGCGAGCTCCAGGCCACCGGCCTCGCGCGGGCCCTCCGGCACGTAGTCGAGGTCGCACTCGGGGTCGGGCTCCTCGAGGTTGATCGTCGGCGGCAGCACGCCGCGGCGCAGCGCCTCCACCGCGACGAGCGCCTCGAGCGCGCCGGCGGCGCCGAGCAGGTGGCCGACCGCGGACTTCTGCGAGGAGACCGGCGGCGCCGAGCCGTTGAAGACGGCGTGGATGGCCTTCGTCTCGATGCGGTCGTTGTACGGCGTGCCCGTGCCGTGCGCGGAGATCCAGCCGGCGTCGCTCGGGCTCGCGCCCGCGTCGGCGAGCGCGCGGGTCATCGCCGAGGTCGCGCCGCGGCCGTCCTCGTCGGGCTGGGTGATGTGGAACGCGTCGTTCGTGGCGGCGTAGCCCGCGATGCGGGCGTAGGCCGTGGCCCCGCGCGCCTTGGCGTGCTCGGCGCGCTCGAGCACGAGCACCGCGGCGCCCTCGCCCATCACGAACCCGTCGCGGCGGGCGTCGAACGGGCGCGACACCCCGTCGCTCGAGAGCGCGCCCATCCGCCGGAAGGCGGCCAGGCACAGGCCGACGAGCGCGGCCTCGGTGCCGCCCGCGACCACGACGTCCACCTCGTTGCGCTGCAGCAGCCGCGTCGCCTCGCCGATGGCGTGGGCGCCCGTGGCGCACGCGCTCGACAGGCTGAACCCGGGGCCGTGGGCGCCCAGGCGCATGGCGATCGTGCCCGCGGCGGCGTTCGGCATCATCATCGGGACGAAGTGCGGGGAGACCGCGCGGTCGCCCTGCTCCAGCCAGGCCTTGCACTCGGCCTGCAAGGTCGTCAGGCCGCCGACGCCCGTGCCGACGATGATCCCCACGCGCTCCGGGTCGGCGCCGTCGGGCAGGCCCGCCTCGGCGGCCGCCCGGTCGGCGGCGGCGACGGCGAACTGCGTGTAGCGGTCCGCGCGGCGCGCCTCCTTCGGGGTCATGGCCGACTCCGGGTCGAAGTCGACGCAGGCGCCGACGCCGTCCGCGATCCCCGATCGCCGTGCGATCAGGGCGTCGAACAGGTCCTCCGGCGTCTCCCCGAGCGAGGACACGACGCCCCGCCCGGTGACCACGACCTCCGTGCGCTGATCGGCGCCGGGACTCACGATCGCAGTGACTCGACGAGCCGGATGGCGTCGCCGACGGACTCGATCTTCTTCAGCTCGCCGTCGGCGATCTGGACCTCGTACTGGTCCTCCAGGGCCTTGACCAGCTCGACGAGGTCGAGCGAGTCGACGTCGAGGTCGGCCCAGGTCGTCTCCGGCGTGGCGTCCTGCGCGCCCGGGACCTTGATGGCGTCGAGCTCGTCGCGGATGGTCTGCAGGACGTCGGTCTTGTCGGTGGTGCTCATGGGGTGTCTCCTCGTGTAGGTGTGTGGGGGCGGGCGCTCACGCGCGGAGCCCCCATACGGACGGGACAGCTCGGTGCTGCCGTTCGGTGGTCCGGGGCGGGGTGACGGGTGCTACGCACCGAGCCCCCCATCCACTGACAGCGTCGCGCCGTTGACGTAGGCGGCCTCCTCGCTGCAGAGGAAGGCGACGGCGTGGGCGACCTCCTCGGGCCGGCCCAGGCGACCGGCGGGCACGGCGCCCTTCAGGTCCTCCGCCACCCCCGCGGTCATGTCCGTCTCGATGACCCCAGGGGTCACCGCGTTGCACGTGATGCCGCGCTTGCCCATCTCCTTGGCGACGGTCCGCGTGTAGCCCAGCAGCCCGGCCTTGGCGGCCACGTAGTTGGCCTGGCCGGGGTTCGCCCGCTCGGCGACGACGCTCGAGACGTTCACGATGCGTCCCCAGCGCGCCTTGAGCATGTCGGCGAGGCCCTCCTTGGTGCAGTGGAAAGCGCCGGTCAGGTTGGTGTCCAGCACGGTCTGCCAATCATCGGCGGGCATGCGGATGGCCAGCCCGTCGCGCGTCACGCCCGCGTTGTTGATCAGGACGAGCACGGGTCCGAAGCGCTCGCGGACCTCGGCGAACGCCGCGGACACGGCCGCGGCGTCGGCGACGTCGGCGTTGACGTCGCCGCCCGAGCGCGCGAGGGTCGCGACCGTCAGGCCGTCGGCGCGCAGCCGGTCGGCGATCGCCGCACCGATGCCGCGGGTGCCGCCGGTCACGACCGCACAGCCGTCAGACGCCGGCAT